>NZ_JBHRSJ010000035.1:236938-407886 GCF_042643485.1 Azotobacter bryophylli
GCAGGCCGCGCCGGAAGTGGCGACCCATCGGAATAAGGAGCCCGCGTGGCCATCGAGATACACTGGATCCGCGACGATGCCGACCTGGCGAAGCAGTGCGCCGTCTGGCGACAGCTGCCCTTCGTGGCGGTCGATACCGAGTTCGTGCGGGTCGATACCTTCTACCCGCAGGCCGGCCTGGTGCAGGTGGGCGACGGCCGCGATGCCTGGCTGATCGACCCGCTGGCGATCGGCGACTGGCGGCCCCTGGCCGAACTGCTGGAAGACCGCGCCGTGGTCAAGGTGCTGCATTCCTGCAGCGAGGACCTGGAGGTGCTGCAGCGCCTCACCGGCAGCGTGCCGCAGCCGCTGTTCGACACCCAGCTGGCCGCCGCCTATCTGAATCTGGGCTTCTCCATGGGCTACTCGCGCCTGGTGAAGGAGGTGCTGGGGATCGATCTGCCCAAGGGCGAGACCCGCTCCGACTGGCTGCAGCGCCCGCTGAGCGAGCTGCAGGTCAGCTACGCCGCCGAGGACGCCGTGCACCTGGCCGAGGTCTACCTGGCGCTGAGCGAGCGGCTGTCGGAGGAGAAGCGCGCCTGGGTGCTGGAAGACGGCGCCGAGCTGGCGGCCAACCTCAAGCGCGAGGTCCCGCCGGAGGAACTCTACCGGGAAGCCAAGCTGGCCTGGAAGCTGAGCCGCCAGCAGCTCGCCGTGCTCCGCGTGCTCTGCGCCTGGCGCGAACGCGAGGCGCGCCGGCGCGACCTGCCGCGCAACCGCATCCTGCGCGAGACCAGCCTCTGGCCGCTGGCGCGCTTCCAGCCGGACAACCTGGCCAGCCTGGGGCGCATCGAGGACATGCATCCGCGCAGCGTGCGCCAGGACGGCGAGACCCTGCTCCGGCTGATCCGCGAAGCGGCCGCCACGCCGCCGGATAGCTGGCCCGAGGCGGTGCCCGAGCCGCTGCCGCTGGAGGCTTCGTCACTGCTGAAGAAGCTGCGCCGGATCGGCCAGGCCGAGGCCGAGCGCCTGCAGATCGCCCCGGAACTGGTGCTGCGCAAGAAGAGCCTCGAAGCCCTGCTCAAAAGCGGCTACCCCAACGGCCCCTACCAGCTGCCGGACTCCCTGCGCGGCTGGCGACGTCAACGCATGGGCCAGGCACTGCTCGATTGCCTGGCCGGAGATCGATAAGGCATGAAACGAATCTGTTCCATCTACAAGAGCCCGCGCAAGAGCGAGATGTACCTCTACGTGGAGAAGAAGGACGCCCTGCGCCGGGTGCCCGAGGCGCTGCTGGCGATCTTCGGCCCGCCGCAGCACGCCTTCGACCTGGTGCTGAGCCCGGAGCGCCAGCTGGCCCGGGAGGACATCGGCAAGGTACTGGAGAATCTCGAGAAGCAGGGCTTCCACCTGCAGATGCCGCCGCAGCAGGAGGAGTACATCGAGCACCTGCCGGAGGAGCTGCTGCGGATGAACGACCCGGTCTGAGGCCGGATCGCGGCGCAGTGGGCGGCGGCAGGCGACCGGCCGGGAAGGCTTCTACACTGACGTCACCCGATTCGTGGGAGAGTGCCATGAAGATCCATGTCTGGTTGATCGGAGGCCTGTTCGCCGGTCTGGCGCTGACCGCCGCTGCCGAGCAAGCCGCGCCGGCCCCCGGGAGCGCGCCGCCCGCCGAGCAGAGCTGGCAGCAGCATTGGCAGCGGATGCAGGAGTACCGCCAGCGATGGCAGGCGGCGAAGACGCCGGAGGAGCGGCAGAAGCTACGCGAGGAGCACTGGAAGAGCATGCAGGAAGGTATGGCCGGCGGCTGCCCGATGATGGGCCGGCACGACGGCATGGGCATGCACGGCGGCGGCCAGGGCGGCATGATGGGCCATGGCCGCATGGCGGGCGCCGGGGGCGGCATGCCGGAGCCGACCGCCGAGCAGCTCGACCGCCATATCGACCATATGGAGAAGATGCTCGAGCAACTGCGCGCCCACCGCGAGATGCTCGACAAGCAGTGACCGACCGATCCCGGCGAATCCCCGTCCCGCGCCGGTCCCGGCCACCCTTGGCCGGGGACC
This sequence comes from Azotobacter bryophylli, assembly GCF_042643485.1. Taxonomy (NCBI): domain Bacteria; kingdom Pseudomonadati; phylum Pseudomonadota; class Gammaproteobacteria; order Pseudomonadales; family Pseudomonadaceae; genus Azotobacter; species Azotobacter bryophylli. Next base: position 238,987 of record NZ_JBHRSJ010000035.1, read on the forward strand.
CGGCAGCCGCTAGACTGGCGCACTTTTTCTGCGGCGGTGGCTCCCATGGCGGCGAAAGTCGAACCCTTCTGGAAACGCAAGACCCTTGACCAACTGGACCCCGAGGAGTGGGAGTCCCTCTGCGACGGCTGCGGCCTCTGCTGCCTGCAGAAGCTCGAGGACGAGGAGGACGGCAGCGTCTACTACACGCGCATCGCCTGCAAGCTGCTCGACCTGGAGACCTGCCGCTGCAGCGACTACGCCGACCGCCGCCGCTCCGTTCCCGACTGCATCCAGCTCACCCCGGCCCAGGCCGACGAGTTCCAGTGGCTGCCGCCGACCTGCGGCTACCGTCTGGTCGCCGAAGGCAAGGACCTGCCGCTCTGGCACCCGCTGGTCTGCGGCGATCCGCAGGCCGTGCACCGCGAGCGGATTTCCCAGGCCGGACGCATGCTCAGCGAGACCGCCGTGGCCGAAGAGGACTGGGAAGACCATCTGATCTTCCGCGCCGGTTGAGCTTCCCCGGCCTGCCGGCGTCCAAACCGAATTCCCCGTTGCGCTCGCGAAGGAGCCGTACCGCATGTCCGCCCGCCTGAACCTGTTGCTCTGTGCCGTCCTGCTCGGTGCGAGCGCGCCGTCCTGGGCCGAGAAGAAGGTCGATCTCGACTACCACGTGAGCTTCCTGCCGGCGAGCGACCAGGCCGAGGTCCGCCTGACCCTGGAAGACGGCAGCGCGGTGAAGAGCCTGCGCTTCGATTTGGGCGACGACGGCCGCTACAGCGACTTCAAGACCGACGGCGGCTGGCTGCAGGAGAGCCCGAGCGCCGGCACCTGGCAGCCCGGGACGGGCAAGACCAGCCTGAGCTACCGGGTGCGGGTCAGCCATCAGCGCCAGTCCGGCACGTTCGACGCGCGGATGACCGAGGACTGGGTTCTGCTGCGCGGCGACGATCTGGTGCCGGGCGCCAGCCTGCGCCAGCAGGACGGGGTCGAGCTGGTGGCGCGGCTGCAGTTCGAATTGCCCAAGGAGTGGCCGGGCGTCGAGACCGGCTGGCCGCGCATCGGCCCGAATCGCTTCCGCATCGACAACCCCGCACGCCGCTTCGACCGCCCGACCGGCTGGATCCTCGCCGGCAAGCTCGGCTCCCGGCGCACCCGGCTCGGCAACGCCAACGTCAGCGTGGCCGCCCCGCTGGGCCAGGGCATGCGGCGGATGGACATCCTGACCCTGCTGACCTTCGTCTGGGACGCGTACCGCGCGGTGTTCCTCCGCGAGCCGGCCAAGCTGCTGGTGGTCGGCGCCGGCGATCCCATGTGGCGCGGCGGGCTGTCGGCGCCCAATTCGCTGTACCTGCACGCCGACCGCCCGCTGGTCAGCGAGAACGGCACCAGTTCCCTGATGCACGAGCTGGCCCACGTGTTCCTGCGCATCCGCGACGTCGAGCGGAGCGACTGGATCAGCGAGGGGCTGGCCGAGTACTACGCCATCGAGCTGCTGCGCCGCGCCGGCGGCCTGAGCGAGGAGCGTTACGTCAAGGTCTACCAGCGCCTCGGCCGCTGGGGCGAGAAGGTCAAGAGTCTGCGCGGCGAAGCCGTCCGCGGGCCGGAAACCGCCCGCGCCGTGCTGCTGCTGCGGGAACTCGACCGGGAGATCCGAGAGCAAAGCGGCGATCGCCATTCCCTGGACGACGTCGTCCAGGGGCTGATGCGCCTGGACGTGGTCAGCACCCGGGATTTCATCGCCCTGAGCGAAGACCTCATGGGCGGCAAGTCCAAGGTGCTGGCCAGCCGGCTGCTGCGTTGACCGGCACATTGCTATTGTTCCAACATGTAAGAAACACGACAAAATCCGAAAGACGCAGGGAATGCGCGCCGCAATGGTGAGAATCAAGGAATAACCGGGCAAAAACCCGCCTTCAGGGGGCTTTGGTTGGCTGGTGTCGGATTGCCATGCTGAGGCATAGTCGTTGCATGCAACCCTCTATCAGATAACTATTTTTCCGAGGTATGCGAAAGATGCCCTTGACAATCGGTTGGACTGAAGAGTTCGAAACCGGAATCGATATCATTGATGAGCAGCACAAGCGCATCTTCGAATACCTGAACGAGATCAACGAAGCGATCGCGCAAGAGTCTGCTCCCGAAATCGAGCGAGTCATCAAGGCGGTCATCGACTACACGATCTCGCACAACACCTTCGAGGAAAGCCTGATGGAGAAGGCGGGCTATCCGCTGCTCCAGGCCCATCACCGGGTGCACGAGCGCTTCAAGGAACGTGCTTACTCCTACGGCAAGCGCTTCGCCGACGGCGAAGACCCGATCGAGCTGGCGCGGGAAGTGCGCACCGACATCGGCCTCTGGCTGATGAACCACATCAAGCTCGACGACAAGCACTACGTGGCGGACGTGAAGAGAAGCATCGAGGGCGGCTTCGTCACCCGGATGCTGAGCCGGTTCTTCCACTGACCGACTCGGGCGACCGCCGTTAGCGCTTGGTCGCCGCTGCGGAAACTCGCCAAGCCCCGGCCCGTCTATCGGTCATGGTCCATCCATGGGGAGGGAGGGTTATGTTCGTGCCTGATTTGCGCGGTCTCGGGCTCGTCGAGCTGCTGAAATGCACGGTGAAGGACTTCATCGAGGACGAGATGCCGATCTATGCCTCGGCGCTGGCCTTCCAGATGCTGTTCTCGCTGTTTCCCTTCCTGCTCTTCCTGATCGCCCTGATCGGTTTTCTCGATCTGCAGAAGTTCTTCGACTGGATCCAGCAGCAGGCCGCCCTGTTTCTCCCGGCCCAGGCCATGGGCCCGGTCAACGAGGTCATCGCCCAGTTTCAGACCGAGCGGGCCGGGTTGTTCTCCCTGGGGATAGTGCTGGCGCTGTGGACCGCCTCGGCCGGGGTGCGCTCGACCATGAGCGCGATGAACAAGGCCTACGACGTGGAGGAGGGCCGTCCGGCCTGGAAGCGCATCCCCCTCTCGGTGTTCTACACCGTCGGCATCGCCCTGATGCTGCTGAGCGCCGCCGGGCTGATGGTGGTCGGCCCGGAGGTGATGCGATGGTTGGCCGGCTGGGTGGGGCTGGAACAGCTGATCGTCACCCTCTGGACCTGGCTGCGCTGGCCGGTGGCGATCCTGCTGATGATCCTCGCGGTGGCGGTGACCTACTACGTGGCGCCCGACGTGGAGCAGAGCTTCCGCTTCATCACGCCCGGCTCGGTCGTCGCCGTGCTGGTGTGGATCGTCGCCTCGCTGGGCTTCGGTCTCTACGTGCAGAACTTCGGCCATTACGACGCCACCTACGGCAGCGTCGGGGCCATCATCGTCATGCTGCTGTACTTCTTCATCTCCTCGGCGGTCCTGCTGTTCGGCGCGGAGCTGAACGCGGTGATCGAGCACCATCATCCCGAGGGCAAGGCTCCCGGGCAGAAGGAGCTCTAGACCTGGCGCAGCACCTTGAGCAGGAAGGCGTATTCCAGCGCCACGTCCTTCAGCGCCTGATAGCGTCCGCTCACGCCGCCGTGGCCGGCGCCGAACTCGGTCTTCAGCAGCAGCAGGTTGTCGTCGGTCTTGCAGGCGCGCAGCCTGGCCACCCATTTCGCCGCTTCCCAGTACTGCACCCGGCTGTCGTGATAGCCGGCCACGGCGAGGATCGCCGGGTAGTCCTGGGCGCGGACGTTCTCGTAGGGCGCATAGGCCTTGATCCGTTCGTGGACTTGCGGATCGTTCGGATCGCCCCATTCGTCGTACTCGGTGACGGTGAGCGGCAGGTCGGGGTTGTGCATGGTGTTCAGCACGTCGACGAAGGGCACCTCGGCGATGGCCGCGGCGAACAGCTCCGGGCGCAGGTTGAGCACGGCGCCGATCAGCAGGCCGCCGGCGCTGCCGCCGCTGATAGCGAGCTGCCGGGGCGAGGTGAAGCCTGAGGCGATCAGGTGCTCGGCCGCCGCGATGAAGTCGCCGAAGCTGTTCTGCTTGTGCTCCAGCTTGCCGGCCCGGTACCAGGCCTCGCCCAGCTCGCCGCCGCCGCGCACGTGGGCGATGGCGAAGGCGAAGCCGCGCTCCAGGAGGCTCAGACGGGCGTGGGAGAACCAGGGATCGAGGCTCTCGCCGTAGGCGCCGTAGCCGTAGAGGTAGAGAGGGGCGGGTCGGCCCAGGCTGTCGCGGCGGGCGACCAGGCTGATGGGCACGCGGGTGCCATCTTTGGCCTGGGCCCAGAGGCGCAGGCTGAGGTAGTCGTCGGCGTTGAAGCGGCCTTCCACCGGGGTTTCCTTGAGCACCCGCTGGACGCCGTCGGCGAGGCTCAGCTGGCGGATCTGTGCCGGCCGGTTGAGGGCCTCGTAGCGCAGGCGCAGCACCGGGCTGTCGAACTCCAGGTGGTCCTGCACGTGCAGGCTGTAGGCGGCGTCCGGCAGTTCGACGCGGTAGGGCACGGCGCCTTGCGGATGCACCTCGACGATCGGCAGGCCCTGCTCGCGCAGGCTGAGGAGGAAGGCGCCGGCGTTCAGACTGAGGTCCTCGATCATTCGCGCCGGGTCGTGGCCGATCCGTTCGCGCCAGTGCTCGCGGCAGGGCGTGGCCTCGTCGGCCTGGTAGACGGCGAAGTTGATGCCGGCCTGGTTGCTGCGGATCAGCCAGCCCCAGTCGCCGTCGATGCGCCCGTGATCGGGGTAGTATTCGTGGCCTTCCTCGCGCGGCGCCAGGCAGACGAAGGCCTCGAAGGGATGCTCGGCATCCAGCACCCAGGCCTCGCAGGTGGTCTTGCTGTTGGCCAGCAGGATCAACTGGCGCTCGGAGCTGGAGCGGTAGCAGTGGATGAAGAAACGCCCGTCCGGTTCGTTGAACACCAGTTCGGCTTCGGCGTCGCCCAGCCGGTAGCGGTACAGCTTGTGCGGCCGGTGGGTGTCGTCCAGCTCGGCGAAGAACAGCGTCCGGCTGTCGTTGGCCCAGGTCATGCTGCCGTCGCAGTTCTCGAACGGCAGCTCGTGGAGCTCGCCGCTGTCCAGCTCCTTGACGAACAGGCGGTAGATCTCGTCGCCGCTGGTGTCCAGGCTGTAGGCCAGGCGCGCATGGTCGGGGCTGACGCTGAAGGCGCCGAGGGAGAGGTAGCCGTCGCCGGCCAGGGCGTTGGGGTCGAGCAGCAACTGCTCGGCGTCTTCGTCCACCTTGAGCGAGCCGTCCGCCGGGCGCGGGCCGCGGTAGTGGCGCGGATATTCGTCGCCGGCGCTGGTGCGCTGGTAGTAGAGGTGCGGCCCCCAGGGAATCGGCAGCGACAGGTCGGTCTCGCGGATGCGCCCCTTGATCTCCTGGAACAGGGTCTCGCGCAGCTCGTCCTGATCCCGCAGGGACTCCTCCAGGTAGGCGTTCTCGGCCTCGAGATAGGCGAGCACTTCCGGGCTGTCGCGCTGTTCCAGCCAGCGGTAGGGATCGGCGGTGTGGTGGTCGGCGCGGGCGATGGGGGCTTGCGTCATGGGGGCTCCTGGAGGACCGACAGCTGGGGCGCGGGGGGGTGAAAAAGTCGTTATCATAAGCGCCCTTTTGTCTGCCCTACACTGCCATGATCGAAAACGAGTATCTGCTTGCCTGGGCCATCTATGCCGTCGCCGCACTGGGCTGCCTGCTGGTTTGGTTTCGAATGACCGGCTGGATGTGGCGCTGGGTCCGCGAGCCGTTGCGGGTCGTCATGGGAGTGTTGCTGCTGACGCCGACCCTGGTCGATCAGGCCCGGGACCTGTACGCGCCGGCGCTGGCCATCACGGCGCTGGATCTGCTGTTCCACGCCGGCAGCAGTGCCTGGCGTTCGGTGAGCGACCTGGTGCTCTACAGCCTGAGCGCCCTGTGCTTCTACCTAGTGCTGGCGGTGCTGCGCTGGCTGGTCCAGCGCTGGCTGCAAGCCGGGCGCGAGGAGCAGGCCCCGGCCGCCGACGAGGAACCGACCCTGCGCGAGCTGATGGCCAGGCAGCCGGCCGGGACCGGCGACCGCCAGGGCCCGCGCCTGCGGATCGAGCCGCGTATCTGACCCCCACCACCTGCCTGCGAGGGGCTCCGACAAGATGTGCGAATTGCTCGGCATGAGCGCGAACGTTCCGACCGATATCGTCTTCAGCTTCACCGGCCTGATGCAGCGCGGCGGCCGCACCGGGCCGCACCGCGACGGCTGGGGCATCGCCTTCTACGAGGGGCGCGGCATCCGCCTGTTCCAGGACCCGGTGGCGAGCGCCGAGTCGGAAGTCGCCAAGCTGGTGCAGCGCTATCCGATCAAGAGCGAGCTGGTCATCGGCCATATCCGCCAGGCCAACGTCGGTCGCATCGGTCTGGCCAACACCCATCCCTTCGTGCGCGAGCTGTGGGGACACAACTGGTGCTTCGCCCACAACGGCCAGCTGGCGGACTTCCAGCCGTCGCCGGGGTTCTACCGTTCGGTGGGCGACACCGACAGCGAGCGGGCCTTCTGCGAGCTGCTGAACCGGGTGCGCCAGGCCTTCCCCGAGCCGGTCGCCGGCGAGACGCTGCTGCCGACCCTGATTGCCACCTGCGACGAGTTCCGCCGCCACGGCGTGTTCAACTGCCTGCTGGGCAATGGCGACTGGCTGTTCACCTTCTGCAGCACCAAGCTGGCGGAGATCACCCGCCGCGCGCCCTTCGGCCCGGCGCAGCTCAAGGACGCCGACCTGACCGTGGACTTCCAGGCCGAGACCACGCCCGACGACGTGGTGACGGTGATCGCCACCGAACCCCTCACCGCCAACGAGACCTGGACCGCCCACCTTCCCGGTGCGTGGAGCCTGTGGCGCCGGGGCGAATGCGTGGCGCGCGGGCAGGTGCCGGCGGCCTGAGACGGGTTTCCCGGCAGCGAACGCCTTCGCCCCGGGCATAGTCGTGCGGCTCGTCGCTCACTTGGCGAGGAAGCGCATTCCGTCCTCCAGACCGGCCAGGGTCAGCGGGTACATCCGATTTCCCACCAGTTCGCGGACGATCCGGGTGGAGGCGCTGTGCTCCCAGAACTCCCGCGGGGTGGGGTTGATCCAGATGAGCTTCGGGTAGGTCTCGCGGAAGCGCTGCATCCAGAGGTAACCGGCTTCCTCGTTCCAGTGCTCGACGCTGCCGCCGATCTGGGTGATCTCGTAGGGCGACATGGTCGCGTCGCCGACGAACACCACCTTGTAGTCGGGGCCGTACTTGTGCAGCAGATCGTGGGTCGCGGTCGTCTCGGACTGGCGCCGCCGGTTGTTCTTCCACACCGCCTCGTAGACGAAATTGTGGAAGTAGAAGTGCTCCAGATGCTTGAACTCGGTGCGGCAGGCGGAGAACAGCTCCTCGCAGGCCTTGACGTGGAAGTCCATGGATCCGCCGATGTCCAGCAGCAGGAGCAGCTTCACCGCGTTGCGCCGCTGCGGGCGCAGGCGGATGTCGAGCAGCCCGGCGTCCCGGGCGGTGTGCTCGATGGTGGCGTCGAGGTCCAGCTCCTCCGGCGCCCCCTCCCGGGCGAAGCGGCGCAGACGGCGCAGGGCCATCTTCAGGTTGCGCGTGCCCAGCTCCGCCTGGTCGTCCAGGTTGCGGTACTCGCGCCGTTCCCAGACCTTCACCGCCTTGCCCTGGCGCTCGCCGGCATCGCCGATGCGGATGCCCTCGGGGTGGTAGCCGCCCGAGCCGAACGGGCTGGTGCCGCCGGTGCCGATCCACTTGTTGCCGCCGGCGTGGCGTTCCTTCTGTTCCTCCAGGCGCTTGCGGAAGGTTTCGAGCAACTGGTCCAGCCCGCCTAGGGGCCGGATCTGCGCCTTTTCCTCGGCGCTCAGCCGGCGCTCGAACTCCCGGCGCAGCCAGTCCTCGGGAATCAGCGCCTCGAGCAGCCCGTCGAGGTTCTGCAGGCCGTGGAAGTAGGCGCCGAAGGCGCGGTCGAACTTGTCGAAGTGGCGTTCGTCCTTGACCAGCACGGTACGGGCGAGGAAGTAGAACTCGTCCATGTCGGCGAACACGACCCGCCTTTTCAGCGCCTCGATCAGATCGAGCAGCTCGCGCAGCGACACCGGCACCCGGGCCGCGCGCAATTCGTTGAACAGGTTGAGCAGCATGCTGTGCCCTCGCTGGGGGGCGCCCGGCGTCAGCGCCCGGCGCGGCGGCTCATGAAGGCCAGGCGCTCGAGCAACTGCACGTCTTGCTCGTTCTTCACCAGCGCGCCGGCCAGCGGCGGGATGGCCTTGGTCGGGTCGCGCTGGCGCAGCACCTCGACGCCGATGTCGTCGGCCAGCAGCAGCTTCAGCCAGTCGACCAGCTCGGAGGTCGAGGGTTTCTTCTTCAGGCCCGGGACTCGGCGCACCTCGAAGAACAGGTCGAGGGCCTCGGCGACCAGCTCGCCCTTGAGGTTCGGGAAATGCACGTCGACGATCTTCTGCAGCGTCTCGCGGTCGGGGAAGGCGATGTAGTGGAAGAAACAGCGGCGCAGGAAGGCGTCCGGCAGCTCCTTCTCGTTGTTCGAGGTGATGACGATGATCGGCCGCTGCCGTGCCCTGACCGTTTCGCCGGTCTCGTAGACGAAGAACTCCATGCGGTCGAGTTCCTGCAGCAGGTCGTTGGGGAACTCGATGTCGGCCTTGTCGATCTCGTCGATCAGCAGCACCACCCGCTCCTCGGCCTCGAAGGCTTCCCACAGCTTGCCCCGGCGGATGTAGTTGCGCACGTCGTGGACCTTGTCCACGCCCAGCTGCGAATCGCGCAGGCGGCTGACCGCATCGTATTCGTAGAGGCCCTGGTGGGCCTTGGTGGTGGACTTGATGTGCCAGGTGATCAGTCGGGTGCCGAGGGACTGCGCCAGCTGCTCGGCGAGCAGGGTCTTGCCGGTGCCCGGTTCGCCCTTGACCAGCAGGGGGCGCTCCAGGGTGATCGCGGCGTTGACGGCCAGCTTGAGGTCGTCGGTGGCGACGTAGGAGGCGGTGCCTTCGAACTTCATCTCTGAATCCTCGAATGGGGACGGCGCGAATCCGGCGCTCGCGCTGGGGTCGAAGAATCGACTATACGTGCCGCCGCCCCGGGAGGAAATCGGGCCGGGCCGGCACGGCTCCGGGCAGCGTCCCCGCCGCCGCTGGACGACCGCCGACGGGGGTCTTAGGCTTGAGCATTTCCCGGCCATCTGTATTCAAGGACAATCGCCATGAGTCGCATCTATGCAGACAACGCGCAGGCAATCGGCAACACGCCACTAGTCAAGATCAACCGACTGGGGCCCAAGGGAGTCACCATCCTGGCCAAGATCGAGGGGCGCAACCCGGCCTATTCGGTCAAGTGCCGGATCGGCGCCAACATGGTCTGGGACGCCGAGGCCAGCGGCCGACTGAAGCCGGGCATGACCCTGGTCGAGCCGACTTCCGGCAACACCGGCATCGGCCTGGCCTTCGTCGCCGCGGCGCGCGGCTACAAGCTGATCCTGACCATGCCGTCGTCCATGAGCCTGGAGCGGCGCAAGGTGCTCAAGGCCCTGGGCGCCGAGCTGGTCCTCACCGAGCCGGCCAAGGGCATGAAGGGTGCGATCGAGAAGGCCGCGGAGATCGCCGCCTCCGATCCCGAGCGCTACTACCTGCCGCAGCAGTTCGAGAACCCGGCCAACCCGGCGATCCACGAGAAGACCACCGGCCCGGAGATCTGGAACGATACCGACGGCGCGGTCGACGCCCTGGTGGCCGGGGTCGGCACCGGCGGCACCATCACCGGCATTTCCCGCTACATCAAGAAGACCCGCGGCAAGCCGCTGCTCTCGGTAGCGGTGGAGCCGGTCGGCTCGCCGGTGATCAGCCAGACCCTGGCCGGCCAGGAGGTACAGCCCGGCCCGCACAAGATCCAGGGAATCGGCGCCGGTTTCGTGCCGAAGAACCTCGATCTGTCCATCGTCGACCGGATCGAGCAGGTCTCCGACGAGGAGGCCAAGGCCATGGCCCTGCGCCTGATGCGCGAGGAGGGCATCCTCTGCGGGATCTCCTGCGGCGCGGCCATGGCCGCGGCGGTGCGCCTGGCGGAAACCGAGCCCTCCATGCAGGGCAAGACCATCGTGGTGATACTGCCGGACTCGGGCGAGCGCTACCTTTCCAGCATGCTCTTCGAGGGTCTGTTCACCGATCAGGAACTGCAGCAGTGAGCGGGGCCGGCGCGGGCGCTGCCTCTGGTCGCGTCCGTGCCGGCTGCTGAACCATTTCCCACCTTCCCCACGTAGAGGTCGCCCGCATGACGCAGCAATGGCCGACCGCCGAGATCGCCCGGCAGATCCTCGCTGGCTTCGATGATTACCGCGAGCGCTTCCGGCAGATCACCCTCGGCGCCCGGGCGCGCTTCGAGCAAGCGCAGTGGCAGGCGATCCAGCAGGCCTCGGCCGAGCGGATCAATCTCTACGAGGACAAGGTCGCAGAGACCCGGGAGCGCTTGTGCCAGGCGTTCCCCGCCGAGATCCTGCGCGACGTCCAGCTCTGGCCGCTGGTGAAGAGCGCCTACATCGGGCTCATCGATCTGCGCTACGACGACGAGCTGGCGGAAACCTGGTTCAACTCGATCTTCTGCAGCCTGTTCAGCCACGATTGCATCAGCGACGGCTGCATGTTCGTGCACACCACGCGGCCCTCCCTGCGCCGCCATGCCCATGCCGCGCAGACCTGCAGCTATGTGCCGGAGTCCGATCTGCGGGGCATGCTCGAGCGGATCCTCGAGGACTACCGCTTCGGCGTGCCCTACGAGGATCTGCCGGACGACGTGGCGTGCCTGGAGAGCCAGCTGCGCAGCCATCTTCCCGACTGGGTCTGCAAGGACCCGGAGCTGACCGTCGAGCTGTTCTGCCCGGTGCTCTACCGCAACAAGGGCGCCTATCTGGTCGGCCGCCTGTTCACCCGCGACGAGCAGTGGCCGCTGGCGATCGCCCTGGTGCATCCGGAGGGCCAGGGCATCCGCGCCGATGCGCTGATCACCGACGAGGCGGAAGTGTCGATCATCTTCTCCTTCACCCGTTCCTATTTCATGGTCGACGTGGCGATTCCGGCCGAGCTGATCAGCTTTCTCAGGCATATCCTGCCGGGCAAGCACATCGCCGAGCTGTATACCTCGATCGGCTTCTACAAGCAGGGCAAGTCGGAGTTCTACCGGGCCCTGATCAACCACCTGGCCAGCAGCGACGACCGTTTCGTCATGGCCCCCGGGGTGCGCGGCATGGTCATGAGCGTGTTCACCCTGCCGGGTTTCAATACGGTGTTCAAGATCATCAAGGACCGCTTCTCGCCCTCGAAGAACGTCGACCGCAACACGGTGATCGCCAAGTACCGGATGGTGAAGAGCGTCGACCGGGTCGGGCGCATGGCCGATACCCAGGAGTTCGCCGATTTCCGCTTTCCCCGGGAGAAGTTCGCCCCCGAGTGTCTGGCCGAGCTGTTGGAGGACGCGCCTTCGACCGTCGAGCTGGAGGGCGACACGGTGCTGGTCCGCCACTGCTGGACCGAGCGGCGCATGACCCCGCTGAACCTCTATCTCGAGCATGCCAGCAAGGCCCAGGTGCGCGACGTGCTGGAGGACTACGGCCTGGCGATCAAGCAGCTGGCGGCGGCCAACATCTTCCCCGGCGACATGCTGCTGAAGAACTTCGGCGTCACCCGCCACGGCCGGGTGGTCTTCTACGACTACGACGAGATCAGCTATCTCACCGAGATCAACTTCCGGCGCATACCGCCGCCGCGCTACCCGGAGGACGAGATGGCCTCGGAACCCTGGTATTCGGTGGCGCCGAACGATGTCTTTCCCGAGGAGTTCCCCCATTTCCTGTTCGTCGATCCGGCCCAGCGCAGGCTGTTCCAGGAGTTGCACGGCGACCTCTACCGGGCCGAGTACTGGCAGGGACTGCAGGCGGCGATCCGGACCGGCAAGGTGATCGACGTCTTCCCCTACCGGCGGCCGGCGTAGAGTACGCTGTCGTCTGCGGCGAAAATCGGATCGGGGGTATATCGGCGGCCGCGAAGGGGCTATCCTGAAATCCATGGGCGTCGCTGACCTGCCGGGACGGCCGCCCGACGACCGACGCATAGGGAGGTTGGCCATGAACCCGTTCCACCGCTTGCTCGCGCACCTTGCCGCCCTGTTCGCGCCGTCTCCATCGGAGCGGCTGCAGCCCATTCCGATCCCCAGTGAGGAGCGCCGTCGTCTGGCCGAGGAGCGTGCCCGCCGGCGCTGATTCCGGCAGGGCGCGCCCCGCGCCGGGCGCTCCTGCCAATTCCGGCTTCGTTCGTGCTGTGGCAGACTCTCCCGGTAAGGAGAGTCCATGTCACGTCCCTACTGTACCCGCTGCGCCCGTCCCCTTAGTCATTGCCTCTGTCCGCTGATCCCGCATCTGCCCAGTCGCACCCGGGTGCTGATCCTGCAGCATCCCAGCGAGGTGTCCCATGCGCTGAACACCGCGCGGCTGGCTGCGCTCGGCCTGACCAACGGCGAGCTGAGGGTGGGTGAGAGGTTTCCCGAACTGGAAGCGGAGATGGCTGACGGAGCCTGGCATGACTGCCTGCTGTTCCCCGGCGAGCAGGCGACGCTGGTGGGCAGCCAGGCCCCGGAGCGGCCGCTGCGCCTGATCGTGCCGGACGGCACCTGGCGCAAGGCGAGCAAGATCCTGCACTGCAATCCATTCCTCGCGGCCCTGCCGCGGGTCACCCTGCCGCCCGGGCTGCAATCCCGCTACCGCTTGCGCAGGGCTCCGATGGCCGGGGCGCTGTCGACTCTGGAGGCGATCGTCGGGGCTCTCAATCTGCTCGAGGGGCCGGGGCGTTTCGATCAGTTGCTGGCGCCCTTCGAGGCGCTGATCGAAGGGCAGATCGCGGCGATGGGAGAGGAGGTTTACCGGCGCAACCACCTTGAGACGAAGCGGTAGCGACGACGCCTCGATTCAGCCGGCGCTCGGCCGGGTCTTCTGCTTGAGGATGTAGAGGGTCACCAGCGCAGCGCTGGTGAGGAGGAAGATCCGTGCCGGCAGTACCGGTACGAAGTAGCAGGACAGCAGGATGCTCGTCCACATCAGGCCGATGGCGTAGACCTTGCCTTTCAGCGGGATGCCTTCGCCATCGAGGTAGTCGCGAATCCAGGGGCCCAGGTGCGGATGGGTGACCAGCCAGGTGTGGAAGCGCCGCGAGCTGCGCATGAAGCAGGCGGCAGACAGCAGCAGGAAGGGTGTGGTCGGCAGCAGCGGGACGAAGATGCCGACTACACCCAGTATCAGACTGAGCAGGCCGATGCCCAGCAACAGATAGCGCACCAGGCGATTCGGATGCTCGCGGATCTCCCGGGACATGCAGTCCTCAGTGGCGCGGCTTGAGCAGCGCGGGCTTCTCTTCCGGGGCGTTGAACAGAAGGAAGAGGGCGGTGAGCAGCTCTGGAATCTGCTCAATCATTTCGTTCATGAGGTCCTGATCGCGGGCGATATCGGAAAACTCCGGCTGTTCGTCGAACAGGCCGGAGCCGACCATGATCGGCAGCAGCAGCTCGCTGACCTCATCCTCGGCATTCTCGAACCAGATGTCCTCGCGCAGGAACACGCCTTCCATGAAGCCGATGCACCAGCCGCGCAGGTCGGAGTCGTCCGGATCGTCGCCCAGGTCGAGTTCGCAGGGCAGTTCGGGATCATCGTCGCTGGCCAACTGACGGGCGATGTGCGCCTTGAGCTGAATCAGGGTGCCTTCGATCTCTTCGCGCTCGGCGTCGCTGCGGTAATGCGGCGGTTCGGCGAACAGGGCGTCGATCCACTCGCGCTCGGGCACCTGTTCCGGGCAGATCGACAGGGCGGTCAGGTAGCCGTGGGCAGCCACGTAGTCGAGTGCCTCGTCATGCAGATCGTCGGCATCGAGAAAGGCTTGCAGGCGGGACAATTGCTCGGCGAAGGACATGGTGCAGCTACCCTGTAGGTTATTGAGGCTCGATTTTAGCCCGGATATCACCAGGCGGGGCGCCGGGCCGCGGTTTTTTTCATGGCGGACGGCCCGCAAGCGCTGGCCGAGAACCGTGTCCGCCGACCGGATGCACTCCCATCTCACGTATAATGCCCGGCTTTCTCGGTCAGCCAGGTCCCGAGCGGACGCTGCCGCACACGTGGGGTACCCATGCTCGAACAGGCTCAGCGCATCCTCAAAGACGTCTTCGGTTACGACGCCTTCCGCGGCAATCAGGCGGCGATCATCGAGCGCGTAGCCGGGGGCGGCGATGCCCTGGTGCTGATGCCCACCGGCGGCGGCAAATCGCTCTGCTACCAGGTGCCGGCGCTGCTGCGCGAGGGGCTGGCGGTGGTGGTTTCGCCGCTGATCGCGCTGATGGAGGATCAGGTCGCCACCCTCGACGAACTGGGCGTGGCGGCAGTGGCGCTGAATTCCACCCTGAGTCCGGACGAGCAGCGGGAGATCGCCGAGCGCATCCGTCAGGGGCGGATCAAGCTGCTCTATCTGGCGCCGGAGCGACTGGTCCAGCCACGCATGCTGGCCTTCCTGCAGCACCTGGACATCGCCTTGTTCGCCATCGACGAGGCCCACTGCGTATCCCAGTGGGGACACGATTTCCGCCCGGAGTATCTGCAGCTCGGCCAGCTCGCCGAACTCTTCCCCAAGGTTCCGCGCATCGCCCTGACCGCCACGGCGGACAAGCGCACCCGCGAGGAGATCGTCCAACGCCTGCACCTGGAAAACGCCGAGCGCTTCCTCTCCAGCTTCGACCGGCCGAACATCTTCTATCGGATCGTCGCCAAGGATCAGCCGCGCAAGCAATTGCTGGGCTTTCTCGCCGAGCGTCGGGGCGACGCCGGAATCGTCTACTGCATGTCGCGCAAGAAGGTGGAAGAACTGGCCGCCTTCCTCAGCGAGCAGGGCTTTCCGGCCCTGCCGTACCACGCCGGGTTGTCCAACGAGTTGCGGGCCTATCACCAGAAGCGTTTCCTCAACGAAGAGGGGCTGATCATGGTGGCGACCATCGCCTTCGGCATGGGCATTGACAAGCCGAACGTGCGTTTCGTCGCCCATCTCGATCTGCCCAAGTCGCTGGAAGCCTATTACCAGGAGACCGGTCGGGCCGGCCGCGACGGTCTGCCGGCAGATGCCTGGATGGCCTACGGCTTGCAGGACGTGATCTTCCTCAAGCAGATGCTCAGCAATTCCGAAGGCGACGAGCGGCACAAGCGGGTCGAACAGCACAAGCTCGACGCCATGCTCGCCCTCTGCGAGGAAACCCGCTGTCGCCGCCAGGCGCTGCTGGCCTATTTCGACGAGGAGATGGCCCAACCCTGCGGCCACTGCGACAACTGCGTCGACGGCGTGCAGACCTGGGATGCCACCGAGCCGGCGCGCCAGGCCCTGTCGACGATCTACCGCAGCGGCCAGCGCTACGGCGTCGGCCATCTGGTGGACATCCTCCTCGGTCGCGACAACGACAAGGTGCGCGGCCTGGGCCATCAGCACCTGTCGGTGTTCGGCGTCGGCAAGGCGCATAGCGAAGGGGAGTGGCGCACCCTGTTCCGTCAGCTGGTCGCCCGTGGCCTGGCGGATGTGGATCTGGACGGCTTCGGTGGGCTGCGTCTGAACCCGGGCTGCAGGCCGCTGCTGCGCGGCGAGGTGTCCTTGGAGCTGCGCCGCGATCTCAAGCCGCAGGTGCCGAAGCCGACCGCCAGCGCCGCGAGCCAACTGGTGCGGGGCGAGGAGCGCGAGCAGTGGGAGGCACTGCGAGCCCTGCGCCGCAAGCTAGCCGAGGAGCACTCGGTGCCGCCGTACGTGATCTTCCCGGATGCCACCCTATTGGAGATGCTGCGCAGCAAGCCGCGGACCCTGGCCGATATGGCAGGGGTCAGTGGCGTCGGCGCGCGCAAGCTGGAACGCTACGGCGAGGCCTTTCTCGAAGTGCTCAACGCGTCGGGCGAGGCGCCCAAGGCGGTCGGCGATCTGCGTCACGAACTGATCAGCCTGGCCTGCGCCGGGATGACTCCGGCACAGATCGCTCGGCAATTGAATTGCTCGGAAAAGAACCTGTATAGCTTGTTGGCCGAGGCCATCGGTCGTCAGCAGATCAGTCTGGAGCAGGCGCTGGATTTGCCGGAAGAGCTGCTCGGTGAGATCCATGACGCCTTCCTCGACGGCGAAGGCGAGCTGCCGCCGGTGGCCGCCGTGGCAGGGCAGTTCCATGGACGCGTGGCAGACGGTGTCCTGCACTGCGTGCGGGCTGCACTGCAGGCCGAGTTCGAGCTGTAGTGGCGAATCCAACCGCCTGGCTGCCACTCCGGCATCGGGCCGCTGTCTACAGGATAGGTTGTCCGTGGCCGTCGGCCCGGGGGCTAAGTCATGGAGCTCTTTCTCGCTTATAGTTACGGTTAGCTCACTAATAATTAGTCCAAATAGAGTTAC
This sequence comes from Azotobacter bryophylli, assembly GCF_042643485.1. Taxonomy (NCBI): domain Bacteria; kingdom Pseudomonadati; phylum Pseudomonadota; class Gammaproteobacteria; order Pseudomonadales; family Pseudomonadaceae; genus Azotobacter; species Azotobacter bryophylli. The sequence goes on from NZ_JBHRSJ010000035.1 coordinate 255,341, forward strand.
GAGCTCGAAATGTCCCAGTTAGATCAGCATCGATTTGCGATGCAGCTTGCTCTCCTGTCTCGTTCCTGGCGCGCCGAGCTGGATCGCCGCCTGTCCGACCTGGGGCTGTCGCAGGCTCGTTGGCTGGTTCTCCTGCATCTGGCCCGTTTCCAGGAGATCCCGACCCAGCGCGAGCTGGCCCGGAGCGTGGGTATCGAGGGGCCGACCCTGGCTCGTCTGCTGGATGGTCTGGAGGCCCAGGGGCTGGTCAGTCGCCAGGCCGTTCCCGAGGATCGGCGAGCCAAACGGGTCATCCTGAATGCTCCGGCGCTGCCGCTCATCGAGCGGATCGAGCGGATTTCCACGGAGTTGCGCGAGGAGCTTTTCTCCGGCATCGACCCGGAGGAGCTGCGCCGTTGCCAGCAGGTCCACAAACAGATCCTGGCCAATCTGGAAAGACCCAAGCCGAGGAAGCGAGCGCCGCTATCATAGTCGGCGTCTTTCTCTAGCGAGTGCTCCGTCATGCTCAGTTCGAAGCCAGAAATCGTCATCACCTACTGCACCCAGTGCCAGTGGCTGCTTCGCGCCGCCTGGCTGGCGCAGGAACTGCTCAGCACCTTTGCCGAGGATCTCGGTAGGGTGAGTCTGGAGCCGGGCAGCGGGGGCGTATTCCGCATAACCTGCGACGGCCGGCAGATCTGGGAGCGCAAGGCCGATGGCGGTTTTCCCGAGGCCAAGACGCTCAAGCAGCGGGTCCGCGATTGCATCGATCCGGGACGCGATCTCGGTCACAACGACCGCCCCAGGCAGGGCTGAGAGTCTGGGGCTCATCATTCCCCCGAAGAGGGACAGACGGCGAGAGGCGGGGTGTCACGGAATCGACTTCCGGCGGTCACAGGGCCTTCATTCCGGGCGAAGAAGATCGGTTAAACACCGTCGGAGACGCTCATGAGTCGCCCCCTGCATGATGTCAAACCGACCAAGCAGTCCGTTCGTACCCTGTGGATCTCCGATGTCCACTTGGGTACGCGCGATTGCAAGGCCCAGCATCTGGCGAGTTTTCTCAAACGCTACAAGCCGGAGACCCTCTACCTCGTCGGCGATATCATCGATGGCTGGAGGTTGCGCGGTGGCATCTATTGGCCCCAGACCCACTCCAATGTCATCCGGCGCCTGCTGACCATGAGCAAGCGCGGGACCGAGGTGATCTACGTGACCGGCAACCACGACGAGTTCCTGCGGCGCTACTCCAAACTGGTGCTGGGAAATATCCAGCTGGTTGACGAGGCCGAGCATGTGACCGCCGACGGCCGGCGGTTGCTGGTTATTCACGGCGATCAGTTCGACGTGATCACCCGCTATCACAAGTGGCTGGCCTTCCTGGGCGATTCGGCCTATGGCCTGACCCTGACCCTGAATCGCTGGCTCAACCATTGGCGCGAGCGCTGGGGTTATGGCTACTGGTCGTTGTCCGCTTACCTCAAGCACAAGGTCAAGACCGCGGTCAGCTTCATCAGCGACTTCGAGGAGGCCATTGCGCACGAGTGCGTCAAGCGCGGGCTGAGCGGGGTGGTCTGCGGTCACATCCACCATGCGGAAATCCGCCGGGTGGGGGCGGTGGAGTACCACAACTGCGGCGATTGGGTCGAATCCTGTACCGCTCTGATCGAGCACTGGGACGGCCACATCCAGCTCTACCGCCTGGCTGAGGAACAGTCACTGCGCGGGCATAGGAGGTCCAAGCGAGCAGACGTCGCCGAGCCCGTCGCATAAGGCTCCGCATCGTCAGCGATGCCTGGCTGCTGTAGGGCATCCGCCCGACGTACGCTGGCGTCAGACGATCACCTTGTCACGGAGTTTCTCCGCGGCCTGGCGAAGGGCCAGGATGACCCGCTCCTTGTCGAAGTTTTCGATGCCGTTAGTATCGAGATACATGGAGAAGCCGGGTAGCTCGTGTTCGATGAAGCTGGACACCGCCCCTAGGTCCCGGCGGAAGTCGACGATCTGGTAGATCTGCACTGGCCGGCTGAAGCCCTTGACGGAAATCTGGCCCTTGTCGCGGCACATGATCACGTCCTTGACCAGCGAGTAGGTTTCATGGGAAACGAGGATTTCCCCGGCTTCCGAAGCGCTTTCCAGGCGGCTGGCGAGGTTAACTTCGCGACCGATGATGGTGTAGTCCATCCGGGTATCCGCACCGAAGTTACCCACTGTGCAGTAGCCGGTATTAATCCCCATGCGGATCTCCAGCGGCTTGGTGATACCCTGTGCACGCCATTGCTGGCGCAGGACCTTCATGTGCTTACGCATGGCGATGGCCATGGATACCGCAGCCAGCGCATCCTTCTTTGCTCCTTGGCTGGCTGGGTCGCCAAAGAAGACCATGATGCAGTCGCCAACGAATTTGTCGATAGTGCCACCGTATTTCAGGGCAATTTTCGACATTTCATTCAGATAGTTGTTGAGCAGGTCGGTGAGCTCTTCGGCTTCCAATTCCTCGGAGAGCTCGGTGAATCCCTTGATGTCCGAGAAGAACACGGTGAGCTTCTTGCGCTGAGTTTCCAGGCGCACGCTTTTCCTACCGGTGAAGATCGATTCCCAGACCTGCGGCGACAGATACTTGGCAAGGCTGCTCGCCAGTCGCGCGGCCTTCTCCTGTTCTCGTTTGATCTCGCCGCGAACTTGAATGAGGCGCAATCCTTGCTGATGGACGAATCCAGCCGTGATGCAGACATAAAGCATGGTAAAGGCGATGCTCACCAAGGCGACTAGGTTGGGAGTGGTGCCCTGGAAAGGCTTTCCAATCAGGCCATTGGCCAGGAGCCCGCTGCTGACCGTTACCATCAGGGCTACGGTCAGGTGCCGTAGACCTCCGCTCATCAGTGCGCTGAAACACAAGGTCAGCAGGAACATCAGGCTGGGTACTATCGAGAACCCCAGAAAGGCTGCGCCGATCCCCGTATGCAAGGCATCGATGAAAAGCAGCACCTGCGTGGCCTGGGTCGGATGCTCCCGGCGGAATCCTTGGCTGAGGTGGTGGGCCAGATGGGGATAGAGCAGGGCGTAAGGGACCAGCCAGAGAATGTCGTAGCTGAAATACTGAGCGTAGGTGCCCGCTGCCACGCTAGCAGCACCAGCGATATAGGCCAGCATGCGCGAGTAGTACTCGCGCAGGGATGAGCCTGGCGCCTCGTCAATATTGCTGCAGATGATGTCTTTCATTGAGAGGGGTATCCCGCTGTGTCTGGCGACTCTACAAAGGACGCCTCGGGGTATGGATGATCGGATCCAGGCAATCGGCGGGAAGATAGCCACACGCGCATTGGCAACAATCGTGACTCCTTCCGATGGATACGCGCTCGGACCGCATCGGTGCAGTCCCATGGTTCAGCTTCAAGTCGGCCACTAAATTCCCATGCTGACTAGACTTTGAAGAATATTCCGCAATGTTGCTGCCAAGGTCGGATGCTCGACCTCGAAACGCTCCACGGCCAAGTTCACCCCGTCCACCAAGCTCTCATCCGGGACGCCCCCGGCCTCTCGAGCCAATTGCAGCTCAAGATCCTGAGCCAGTGCACTCAACTGGGCCCGTTCTTCATCGCTCATCGACGGATTCTGCGCCAGCTGATCCCGCAGTTGTTGCAAGTGCTGCTGGAGATTTTCAGGCATAGGAGGTTCTCCTGTTGAATTGGGGGCTTAGGATGCAACCTACGTTCCTACTTTGGAAAATATGGCTAATCATTCCTATCCATGAAAAAGAATAATTCAGAGAAAGCGCTTCTGCTTGATCCGAGTCAATTCGCCATCAGATAGCACAAGGCCTCACTCTTCCTCTTTCTTGATGCCAGCTCATCCAGTCTCGGGGCCGATGGTTGGAGGGGCTGCCTGATCTCAATGCTCTTGCCGCAAGTAAGGGGGCAAGCTGGCAGGCCTACCGTCTACAGACCGGCTTTGAGATCAGCCAAGCAGCCGGACGGCTGAAGAACAATGCCGTCAAATGCGGCGGCGAGGTGTCGAGCGATGGCATGAGGTGATTCCGGGCATGAGAGTGCGAATTATTGATGTGGCAATGTGACATATATGTGACGGCGGTAGTGCCCAAGAGGGGCACTGTCCAGGCCGGAAATGGAGGCTGAAGCCGGGGGATGGTGAGGGTGTTCCTGAAAAAACAGCCAGCAATAGGTAGGATTGCCAGGATTTAGGGCTCCCTTATTTATTCGTGTCTGCATAGAATACTTAGCTGGCTATATAAAATTGCCCTCCGGCATGCCCTGATCGGGAGCCGCGGCTGTTGTTATTTTGCGAGGAGGTACTGCAATGCATGTGAGCGCTGCCGACTGGACTGGACGAGTGGGGCGCATCCTGGCTTGTGCCAGCATGGCTTTGTTGCCCGTGGTGGCTTCGGCTGCCGTCGAGGAGGATCCCTGGGAAGGGGTCAACCGGAAAGTTTTCCGTTTCAACGATACGCTCGATGCTTATGCGATAAAGCCCGTAGCGAAAGGTTACCAGTGGATTGCGCCGCAGTTCGTTGAAGATGGCGTGCACAACTTCTTCCGTAACGTCGGTGAGCTCACCAACCTGGCCAACGACCTGCTGCAGGGCAAGATGAAGGATGCCGGTGTAGATACGAGTCGGCTCTTGATCAATACCACTGCTGGTGTTCTCGGCTTCGTCGACGTGGCTACCAAGATGGGGCTGGAACGCAACGACGAGGACTTTGGCCAGACCTTGGGAGCCTGGGGGGTCAAGAGCGGTCCCTACATGGTTCTTCCGTTCTTCGGCCCAAGCACCATTCGCGATGCTGGCGGGATGGTTGGGGACATGTTCACTCAGCCCTACTTCTATATAAACAACTCGGCTGTGAATTACGGTTTCTTCGTCGCCCAGGTCATCGATACCCGCGCCAGTCTCCTGTCGGCTGAAAAGATCATCACGGGCGATAAATACATCTTCGTGCGTAATGCTTACCTGCAGAACCGCGAATTCCGTGTCAAAGACGGTGAAGTGGTCGACGACTTCTAAGCAATCCACCAGCTTTTATAACCAGCAGGCATAGGCAGTGGGCATGCGATCCGCTGCCGCTGGTGCGGGGTTGAATCATGGTGCCGATGGGAGTACCGTCTGCGCCGTTGAGCGAACCCAGTATCTGCGCTTTGGCTTCTGGCCGGGCGTATCCGCCAGTTCAATCCTTGGCGCCGTCTGCCCGGATATCACATGCACAATCCCAGTGCCACGCTGCTGATCATCGATGACGACGAGGTTGTTCGCGCCAGCCTCGCAGCTTACCTGGAAGATAGCGGCTTCCGGGTCTTGCAGGCGGGTACTGCGTTGCAGGGGCTCGAAATTTTCGAGCAGGATGAGCCCGATCTGGTGATCTGCGATCTGCGGATGCCCCAGATCGATGGCTTGGAGCTGATCCGCAGAATGGGAGAGCAGCGGGCCGAGACCCCGGTTATCGTGGTCTCCGGTGCGGGCGTCATGAGCGATGCCGTCGAGGCGCTGCGTCTCGGGGCCGCTGATTATCTCATCAAGCCTCTGGAAGATCTGGCCGTGCTGGAGCACTCGGTTCGTCGAGCTCTGGATCGATCACGGTTGCGCTTCGAGAATCGACGTTATCGCGAGAAGCTCGAGGCCGCTAATCGTGAGCTTCAGGCCAGCCTCAATCTGTTGCAGGAAGACCAGAACGCCGGGCGGCAGGTTCAGATGAACATGCTGCCGGAGACGCCTTGGGAGGTGGATGGTTTTTGCTTCGCGCACAAGATCATTCCATCGCTGTATCTCTCGGGGGATTTCGTCGATTACTTCCGTGTCGACGAGCGGCGTGTGGGCTTTTACTTGGCCGATGTCTCGGGGCATGGGGCCTCTTCGGCGTTTGTCACGGTACTGCTCAAGTTCATGACTACACGCCTGCTCTACGAGTATCGCCGCGTGTCTTCATTCAAGCCCTCTGATGTGCTCGCCCACATCAATCGCGGTCTTATCAACTGCAAGCTCGGCAAGCATGTCACCATGCTCGGTGGAGTCATCGATGAGGAGGCGGGGCGCTTGACCTATTGCATCGGGGGGCATTTGCCTCTGCCGATTCTCTACAGGGATGGGGAGGCCTCCTACCTCGAGGGCAGGGGCTTGCCTGTCGGTTTGTTCAAGGAAGCCACGTACGAGAACTACGAATTACCGTTGCCGGAGTCCTTCAGTCTGACGCTGATGTCCGACGGTATTTTGGACCTTTTGCCAGGTGGCACACTCAAAGAGAAAGAGGCAGCGCTTCCCCAGGTGGTGAAATCTGCAAGGGGCAGTCTGGATGGGTTGCGCCAGGTATTGGGGTTGGCCGAGTTGGGCGAGATGCCGGACGATATCGCCTTGCTCGTATTAAGCAGGAATCTTGGATGAACACCGGTAAAATCCAGTTCGCTGAGCAGTGCGGAACGTTCGTGCTGAAATTTGTCGGGGAAATCCGGCTGACACTTTGTTCGGCCTTGGATGCCACCATTGAGCGTATTTTCGCTGCCCTGAATTTTTCGGCCATCATCATTGATCTGACTGAGACTCAGAGTATCGACAGCACGACTCTGGGGCTCTTGGCCAAGCTTTCGATTCTATCGAGGCAGAAAGTCGGACTGCTACCCACAGTAGTAACGACCCATCCGGATATCACGCGGCTATTGCAGTCTATGGGCTTCGACCAAGTATTCAATATCGTTGATCGACCGATTCCCTGCCCTGAGTCCTTGTCCGAGCTTCCCTCCCAGGATCAATCTGAGGAGGTTGTGAAAGAGAAAGTGCTGGAAGCCCACCGGATTCTCATGGGGCTGAACGAGTCCAATCGAGATGCCTTTCACGACTTGGTCAGCGCCCTTGAGCGCCAATGATTGGCTATCACTCCCAGCGGGGCGCCGTGTAGGGCACCCGCTTCGTTTCAAACCTTTCCTGCCAGTAACGATTCCAGCTTGATCTGGTCCCGGGCGAATAGACGGATGCCTTCGGCCAGTTTCTCGGTAGCCATGGCGTCTTCGTTGAGCGACCAGCGGAACGCTTTCTCGTCCAGTTGCTGACATGCTTCTCCGGCTCCGCCTGGTGCCAGTTTTCGCTCTAGGGAGCCCTGGTCTTCAGAGAGTTGTTGCAACAGCTCGGGGCTGATGGTCAGGCGGTCACAGCCGGCCAATTGCTCGATCTGGCCGATGTTGCGGAAGCTCGCACCCATCACTACCGTATCGTAGCCGTTGGCTTTGTAGTAGTTGTATATCCGTGTCACCGACTGCACACCGGGATCTTCGGCTCCGTTGAAGTCTCGACCCTCCGCCTTCTTGTGCCAGTCGTAGATACGCCCGACGAAGGGGGAGATCAGGAAGGCTCCGGCATCGGCGCAGGCAGCAGCCTGTGCGAAGGAGAACAGCAGGGTTAGGTTGGTGCGGACTCCGCTTTTCTCCAGCTGTTCGGCAGCTCGAATGCCTTCCCAGGTGGCGGCTATCTTGATCAGTACGCGTTCCGGACCGATGCCTGCCTTGGCGTAGAGATCGATCAGGCGTTCGGCGCGCTGAATGGTTGCCTGGGTATCGAACGACAGGCGTGCATCCACCTCTGTCGAGATTCGCCCGGGAATCACCTGGAGAATCTCCTGGCCGACCGCGACGGCGAAGCGATCGCAGGCCAATCCCAGGTCGCTCGCGCAGCCCGTGACGGCTCGATCCAGCAGTCCAGCATAGCGGGGGAGAGCGGCTGCCTTGAGCAGTAGCGACGGATTGGTGGTGGCGTCGACCGGTTTGAGGCGGGCGATGGCATCCAGGTCGCCAGTGTCGGCGACCACAGTGGTGAATTGCTTGAGTTGCTCCAGCTTGGATGTCATGGGACGGTGTCCTTTTTGCGATTTCCTGACCTTACCTGAGGGAAGGGTAGCGCTCAACGGGGGTATGGCAGGTATCTGCATTGGCAGACAAAGCGAGACTTTGATGTCCGATGCCCTGAAGTGGTTCCATCCTCTGTCGGCAGCGATCAGCGTCCTTCGAGTAGATCCAGCGCTTGATCAAACAGCGCTAGCGGGTTCGCGGCCTTATGTATGTCCACCGACAACAGCTGTCGGAAGCGCCTGGCCCCCGGAAAGCCTTGGCTCAAGCCCAGTACATGGCGGGTGATATGGTGCAGAGCGCCGCCTTCGGCCAGATGGTGCTCGATGTAGGGGCGCAGCCGCTCCAGTGCGTCATATCGGCTGGTCACCGGAATTGGGCTGCCGAACAGCTCCTGATCGACTCGGGCAAGCAGGTAGGGGTTGTGATAGGCCTCGCGCCCGAGCATCACACCGTCGAAGGCCAACAGGTGTTCGCGGCATTCCGAGAGAGTCTTGATTCCGCCGTTGAGTATGATTTCCAGATCGGGGAAGTCGCGCTTCAGCTGTTGTGCGACGTCGTAGCGCAGGGGCGGGATCTCGCGGTTCTCCTTTGGAGAGAGCCCCGTCAGAATGGCGATGCGTGCATGCACGATAAGGCTCCGGCAGCCGGCTTCGCTGACCTGCCCGACGAAATCACAGAGCTCGGCATAGGAGTCGCGTCCATCGATGCCGATACGGTGTTTGACGGTCACCGGAATGGACACCGCATCTCGCATGGCTTTCACGCAATCGGCCACCAAGGTCGGATGGCCCATCAGACAGGCGCCTATCATGTTGTTCTGTACCCGGTCGCTGGGGCAGCCCACGTTCAGGTTGACCTCGTCGTAACCCGCACTCTCGACCAGTCGTGCGCAGGCCGCCAGTTCACCCGGGTTGCTGCCGCCCAGCTGCAGGGCTAGCGGGTGCTCGGTCTCGTCGTGACGAAGGAAGCGCTGGGCATCGCCATGAAGCAAGGCGCCAGTGGTGATCATCTCCGTATAGAGCAGGGTGTGCTTCGATAGCTGGCGCAAGAAGAATCGGCAGTGTCGGTCCGTCCAATCCATCATCGGCGCAACGCAGAAGCGGCGGGACGGCTCAGGCCGCGTGGTTACTGGGGTTGCGCCTTGTTTCATGGGGTCTCCAGCGTGTGTCATGCGGGTGTCTTTTTGGGCGCTTTTTGGTGGTTTCGGGGTGTTTTTTCAGGCTCGGTGGTACAATGTACCACTCGACTTCCCGCTTGTACCACCTGCCAGGAGGGCGTACCACCATGGCCACGATCAGATCGCGCAAAAGGGCTGACGGCTCGGTCAGTTACACCGCGCAGATACGAATCAAAAGGGATGGCGTGCAAGTTTATCAGGAGAGCCAGACCTTCGCCCGCAGGAAGGTCGCCGAGGCCTGGGCCAAGCGGCGGGAAAGCGAACTGGCCGAGCCGGGCGCCATCGAGCGTGAAGCTCGCGCCAGCGTCACGCTCCGGCAGATCATCGAGCGCTACCTCGACGAGCACGACGCGACCCGTCCTCTGGGCAAAACCAAGGAAGCCTCCCTGCGGCGCATGGCGGCCTGCCACCTGGGCGAGCTGACCGACCGCGAGATCACCAGCCAGGCGCTCGTCGACTTCGCCCAGTGGCGCATGGGCGAGGAGGGCGGCGGCGTCCAGGCGCAGACCGTCGGCAACGACCTCGCGCACCTCGGCGCGGTGCTGTCGATCGCCAGACCGGCCTGGGGCTACGAGGTGGACGGCAACGCCATGGCCGACGCCCGGCGCGTGCTCAAGCGCCTGGGCCACAAGATGCGCAGCGTGGAGCGTGACCGCCGCCCCGCGCTCGAGGAGCTGGACCGTCTGCTGCAACACTTCTGCTCGGTGCTGGCCTACCGCCCGACCTCGATGGCGATGCCCAGGGTCGTGCTTTTCGCCCTGTTCTCCAGCCGCCGGCAGGAAGAGATCGTCCGCATCCGCTGGGAAGACCTCGACGAAGACCGCCAGCGCGTGATGGTGCGCGACATGAAGAACCCCGGCGACAAATGGGGCAACGACGTCTGGTGCCACCTGCCCGACGAAGCCATGGCTATCGTCCGCAGCATGCCGCGCGCCTTCGACGAGATCTTCCCCTACACCGTGGACGCCATACAGGGCGCCTGGGCCCGCGCCTGCGAAGCCTGCCGGGTCGCAGACCTGCACTTTCACGACCTGCGCCACGAAGGCGTCAGCCGGCTGTTCGAGATGGGCTGGGACATTCCCAAGGCCGCCAGCGTCTCCGGCCATCGGGATTGGAACGCGATGCGTCGCTACACGCACCTGCATGGGAACGGCGACAAGTACGCCGGCTGGGAGTGGCTGCCGAAGGTCCTGGCCATGCCAGTGACCTACGGCGCCTGGGTGGAGAGAAAGAAGCGGCCGTCAGGCGCGCCGGCGGTTTAACTGCTCGCACTCCTTCACGGCAGCGGCCCGCTGGGCATCGATGTAGTTCGCCAGATCGTCGATGTGCACGCCCCGCGGCGCCTTGTTGCTCGGCTCGATGCGCGTGATCGGCAGCCTGATCTTGCCCTCCAGCACCTTGCGCTCGAGCATCGCCGGGCACAGGTGCGTGAAGTAGTCCGCGCAGATCTGCTCCAGCGAGATGAACAGTTGGCCGTGGTACTGCGCCAACAACAGAAATTTCGTGTTCATGCCGCCTCCTTATCCGTAATGCCCTGCGGCCGCAGCCGGTCGGCAAGGGTGGTCAGACGCTCGGCCAGCGTGCGGGCGTCCTTCTCTTTCAGCGTGACGCCGAGGCTCCGCCAGCTCGCCGCGGCCAGCCGGTGGTTGGCCGCCGACTGGCGCAGCAGGCCGGCGTGGGTTGTGTTCAGCGCCTGCGCATCGTCCAGGCGCAGCGTCAGCTCCTCCAGCGCCTCGGTCGCGTTGTGGCGGGTCTGGTCGCGCTCCTTCTGTACGCGCTGCAGCTCGCTGCGGGTGGCGGCCAGCAGGCGTTCGGCGCCGCTGCAACGCTCCGCCGACTCGTCCAGCTCCGCATGCAGGCGCGCTTCTGCCGCGTCGAAGCCCTCGCGGTAGCCGATGGCATGGCCGCGGCGAAAGCCTTCGTTGCGGGCGGGCCAGTAAACCGCCACCGCCGCGAGCAGCGGCAGGGCGATGAGGATGGCCAGAGCGACGATCTGTTGGGTCGTCAATTCCATGGTTGCTGTGCTCCTTTCGAGCCGCGCCGGCGGCTGTGGTGGACCGGCGCGGGTGGGGTCATGCCACGTCCGTGGCGGCCTGTTCCGCCCGGTCGAGAAACTCGGCCAGATGGCGGAGGTAAACGATACGCGGCGCCCGTGCGCTGTCGTGCAAGCGCGACAGTGGCAGGTCGATGTGTCCGGCGCGGATCGCTGCCCGCAGGTGCCGCTCGGTGCTGATGTGCGGGAGGTGGTCGCGCAACAGCTGCTCTACGGTGATGTAGTTGCAGCCATAGCGCCGGCGCAGCAGCTCCAGCGTGCTGGACTCCCCGCGCCCCTCCTGTGGGAGTGCCGGACTGTCTGTCGTCACGCCTGCCTCCTATGCAGCGCGGCGCCGGTGAGATCAATCGGCAGCGTGCTCATGCGGCCTCCTGTTCGTCATCCAGCAGGTGGAGGCGGGCGAAGGCGAGCATTTCGCGTGCCTCGGCCAGTGCCTCGTCTTCCGTGTAGGTCCGGTCGGGAACGAACTGGGCATCCCGGCGCTCCACCTCTGGCCAGTTCTCGACTGGCCCCGAGTAGTCGAAGCCGGCAGGGCGGAAGTAGAGGTTTGCCTTGCCGATATGGCCGCTGATGGAGAAGTGTCCGTGCCAGCGGCCTTGGGCGTTGATCTGCAGAACGGTATCGAGGGTCAGCATGATCAGAAAGTCGATGTTCGGTTTCATGCGGCATCCCCTTCGAACGGGCCAAAGTCGATGGAGGAAGGGCGCAGGCTGGCGGCCTTATTGCTATCGCCGACGATCACGCGAAGGCCGGTGCGGCGCTGGATGCGGGCGATGACGGTGGGGTTGGAGGCGGCAGTCGGGTGCAGGTAGACCGGGCAGCGGGGGAGGGGCTTGCTGTGTGGGGTGGGCATTGCGGAAGGCTCCGTACTGTGGTGAGTACGGATAAATTACATATTGTATTTTTGGCAGTCAATACTTAATGTATTATTATGGTTGTGGTGAGCCATGTTGATCGATCAAGGTCTCCAAGTGATTAAGGGTGGGCCTGTGCTTGAAGCGGCCGATCTATGATGTGGGTAGTGACAAGGGGCTCTACTCCCACCAGTGGGACAAGGCACAGGCAGCTTGAAGGGCTATCCTACAAAGCATAGATCAGCCAAATTATTCAATTAATGAGGATGATAGTGTGATTTGAACAGTATAGCCTTTGAGGGGGCTTTTTAGCTGCGACGTCGAGGGATGCTTAAAGGTTGTGCAGGTTCGTGCGCTTTTAGGCCTCTATCTCCAGTGAGAATTTCGACGGCATATCCTGCCCTAGCGTAGTACTCGGCTACGTCCTTAATGGTGGCGTCACCAATAGTTAATTTTTGTGCGGCAAGCGCAGGCCATGCGTCAGCAAGAGTGTGGAGGTGTTTGGGTTCCCATAGCTCTGTTTGTTCGGTAAACGCGACCCATGGTGATTTTGCGTCTGCTGCTTCACGGAGGTTGCAGGCTAAAGCTTTGGCGCACTCAAAACGATTGTTGGGTGCCTGGGCTATGTGGTTGCCAGTTTCAATCAGTGTGGCTAACGGTAATACTAACGTGCTGTGCTGTTTTAGCTCATGTTCAAGTAGTTTGCAGATTCGTGCGTGGTTCCAGCGGTCGCTCTCTGGGCCTGCCTCTTCTTTTCCTGGAACTTTAAGCCAGCAGCACAGAACGGAGGTATCCATTATTAGGATGCGCTTAGTCACTCTGCGCCTCCTTCTGCTTTTTCAATCTGCGCGCTGGTAATGCTTTGTTCAATGAGCCCTTGGCTGGAAAGGCGACCGATGGGGCCCTGTGCTAGTAATTTTGGTAGTTGATCGATATCTTCTAGCAAAGTAAGCACGCTATATCCGGTAGATGGATCGCGATTGGCAACTGTGATGAATGGCACCATCTCGTTCCCCATTGCATCCAACAAAGCTGGGTTGTGGGTTGTGACTAAAATATCGACGCTGCGCTGATTTCCTATTGTCTTGAGCATGTCAAGAAGTAAGCGGGCTCTAGATGGATGAAGTCCATTGTCTACTTCCTCAATCACAAGCAAGCTATATTTGGGGCGCGTCAGAAGTGCTGTCAGTATGGCAAGGAACCGTAAAGTCCCATCGGACATGCCTCGGGCATCAACTGTCGGTGTATCGCCATCATCCTTCCAATACTCTTCACAGTAGAGCATTGCATCAGAATTAAACTTCCCGACTGTTTCTGCATAGACTCTTCGGATGTCGCGCTCTGGCAGTTTTCTAGCATAGCTGGTCAGGACTGCTTCGATCTCTTGCTGCTTTTCCTTAGGTAGTGCGGCTAGTACGCCTGCTATATTTCGTGCGTCCGGATCAAGCCGCTCTGATAGGGGGGAGTAAGCTCGCATATGCGATGGAATTGGGTCGAGAATAAATATATCGCGCAGAGCTGAAATAACCAGGCTGACACCGTCCTGTATTTCTTGTCTCAACTTCTGTCCGACTAGTTGGAATAAAACTGAATGTGTACGGCTAATCTGGCGTGGAGAGCCCTGTTTCTCGTTGTATAGGCGGGCTACGATTGTCGGTGAGTCATCACTACAAGCATCAGTTCTGAATAGTTTAATGTTGCCGGCTTGTGATTTTCTAATGCCGTCCTTGCCCAGTCGATATTTGACCCGTATTAGTTGTTCTGCGTGCAGGTCACAGCGGTTTTCCCGGATGCTGCCTTCCAGTCGGTACTCGTAGTCTGTGAGGTCGTCGGCTCGGCATGTAATGCCCAAAGCGAAGGTTGAGCCTGGTCGCCTAGCTGCCCATTCGATACCGCCACGGAGGGGAACCTGTACTCCATCGCCTTGCAGGGCAGAGGTCAGCATGGTTCCAGACGCAGTGCGATTTAGCAGTAGCAGGGCATCCAAAGCATTTGATTTGCCACTGGCATTGGTACCGACTAATACCGAGAGCGGATCAATATAAAGGGTAGCTTTCTCGTAGCTCTTCCAATTCTCGAGCAGTAGCTCAGTGATCATGAGGGCTCCGTGCAAAGGCTATTGGATTAATATGAGAAATCATACCGTCAAAATTCCGTCCATTAGGCGAGATAGAGGTAATTTGGCAAGCATTTATATGGACACGCCTTGGTGACTCTCCCGAAGTTAATACCTGATCTTGCTGGGCGGTACGATTCCCCCAACCGCATGCATATGCTCAATCTCGCTACGCGGAATAGTCAGCCGCCCATAGTTTGCGTTGACCGACATAAGGCTCACGCACTCGTTGTTGGCGTAGAGCAGTTCCTTGACCATCTGTTGGCCATCGGTGCGGCGGACCATGACATATTCGCCGGGTACCGGCTCTCGGTTCGGCTCGCACCAGACGGCCCAGCCATCTCGGATGGCCGGCGACATGGACTCGCCGCGCACGCGCAGGGAGTAGGCGTCTGGGTCGCAGGAGGGAATGTCGATCCAGCCGTCTGCGTATTCGAGTACATCCCAATATCCATCTGGGCCTAACTGGGCGATTCCCTTCATTGGCGCGCGCCGAAAGGCTTTGGGCTCCAGCTTTCCTTCGTGGACGAGGGTGCTTTCTTCAGCTGCGGTGGATGGCGCCGACACTACCAGGGGCGGTAGATCGAGCATCTCCAGCATGCGGTTGATGACCTCCAGCTTCGGTTCGCGGCGGCCATTGAGCCAGTGGCCGATCGCGCCCTGGGTCACTCCCATGCGCTCGGCCATCTGTTCCTGACTGATCTGCCGTTCGCGCATCCGCGCTTTGGCTTGTTCGTACCATGTCTTCATACGCTAGAGCCTACAACGTGTATTGCTATCGGCAATCTACATGCTGTATTTGCTTGCACCTTGTAAGCACAAAATGTATTGTTCTGACTGAGACTCATCGGAGGACACCATGAAAGGGCTAAGGGCTATCCGCACGGCGGCTCAAATCACTCAACAGCAACTGGCCGAAAAGCTCAGCCTGACGCAGGCCGCTATCGGTCATTACGAGAAGGGGCGCCGACAGCCGAAGCTGAGCGAGGCGCGTCGGCTGGTCACTGTGCTCAACGAACTCGGCGCGGAATGCACGCTGGATGAGGTGTTTCCACCGGAAGGGGAAGAGGACGCGCAAGCCGCGTAGAGGAAAAGGCGCTGGCGGGGCACCCACCACGGTAACCCCCGCCAGCATGACGTCGCACAGCAAGCACCACGTCGCGGCAGATGATAGGCGATTGCGCCTTTGTCTCGCCATGGCGTGGGCGAGGAATTAACGCCAATGTCGAGAATCGACCCCACCCGTGGCCTCGGCCCTGTTCTGACCCTGGAACAGGCCGTGGATCACGACACTCGCCGCGAGCGCGGCGGCCCGGTCGCGGTTTGCGCCACGCTGGGCTTTTCCTACAACAGCTACCAGAAGAAGTTTTCCATCAGCTATCCGGACCACCTGCTGAGCGTGCGCGACTTCGAGCGCTGGCTCGAACTGGTGGAGGCGGCGGAGACGCTGCGCACCATCGCGCGCATCAAGGGCGGCGTGTTCTACCGCCCGAAGCCGGTGCCGGCCACGGCAGATGCATTGCAGGCGCTCGCCGACGTGCTGACCCGTGAGGGCCGCTTCGTCGGCAGCTTGCATATCGGGCTGGCCGACGGCCGTTGGGAAGAGCGCGAAGTGCTGCAACTGGAGCGCCACGGCAACGAGGTGATCGAGGCGGTGCTGGCCATCATGGCCGGCGCCCGCGAAGCGATGGAACGCGCCCAGGAGGTGGAGCATGGCTGATCTGTGCGACGTCGCCGACGGCCTGATCGAGCAGCAACTCGCCATCGCCCTCGACCGCCATCACGCCCAGCGCCCCACCGGCGCCGGCGCGCTGGAGTGCGAAGACTGCGGCGACCCCATCCCGGCCCCACGCCGCGCGGCGCTGCCGGGCTGCGTGACCTGCGTGGACTGCCAGGGGCTGAGGGAGCGGCGTAGATGAGCGGCAAGATCGATCTGCAATTGGCCGACCTGCCATTGCTGCTGCGCTTCATTCCGGCGGATAGCCGGGAAGTGTGGATTCAAGTGGGTATGGGGTTGAAAGCCGAGTTCGGCGAGTCGGCCTTCGATGCCTGGGACGATTGGAGCCAGTCCGGTACGGGCTACAGCCCGTGCGATGCCAAAACGGTGTGGCGCTCGTTCAACAAGGCCGGCACCGGGATGGGGACTGTCATCAAGCTGGCGAAGGACGCTGGCTGGTTGCCCGAGAAGCGCGAGCAGAGCCGAGAGGACAAGCGGAGACTCGCCGAGCAGCTGGAGGCGCGGCGCAAGGCGCGTCAGGCCGAGGTCGAGGCGGACGAGGCTCGTTCGGCACGGATGCGCGAGGCAGTGGCCGAGGCGTGCGGTCGGATCTGGGCCGAGCAGTGCGGAACCGAGGGCGAGAGCGACTATCTGCAGCGCAAGCAGGTAAGCGGCCACGGCGTGGGCTACTTCTCGCGGCTGGTGGTGCTGGAGATCGACGATCAGGCCGAGCGCTGCCAGGTCTGGATCGGCGAGGACGCGCAGCGCTGGCTGGGCATGGTGCCGAAGCCACGCCCGGCGCACCTGTCGATGTTGGTATTTCGCAAGGGCTACATGGCCGTGCCGCTGCGCGATGCGGCGGGGCGGCTGTGGGCGTTGCAGTCGATCAACGGCCAGGGCACCAAGCTGTTCCCGAAGTACGGGCGCAAGCAGGGCTGCTTCCACCTGATCGGCGAGCCGGCCGGCGCGGCGGTGCTGGCGGTGGCCGAAGGCTACGCGACGGCCGCGAGCGTGCATGAAGCCACCGGCTGGCCGGTGGCGGTGGCGTTCGACGCCGGCAACCTGCTGGCGGTCGGCCGCGCGCTGCGCGAGCTGTACCCGGAAGCGGCGCTGGTGTTCGCTGGCGACGACGACCCGACGCAGCCGGACAACCCCGGCCGCACGAAGGCCGAAGCCGCCGCAGCGGCGTTGGGCGCAGTGGCGGCCTTTCCGTCACTGCCGGCCGAGGCAATGGAGGACGCGGCGTGATGGGCGAGGTAAGGAAGCTGGACTGGAACGACCTGCACGTGGCCCACGGCCTCGATGCCGTGCGCGCGCAGCTCGCGCAGGCACTGACTCTTCCCCGCACCCCATCTGAGGTGCAGCCGGCCGACACGCCGGAGCCAGCTGCGGCGACCGAGGGGGCAGGGGAGGACGAAGAGGCCAAGGCGCGGCGGGAGGCCGCCATTGCTGCGAAGGTCTTCCAGAGGTTCGCGCTGGTCGAGGGCAAGACGGCGGTCTTCGACATGCACAAGCAGACGGTCCTCAAGAAGTCGGCCTTCGAGGCGCTGGTGACCAAGCCGGTAGCCACCGCCTGGTTCGGGCGGATGGACAAGAAGCTGATCGCCGAGGATCAGGCGCAGCGGCTGGTCGATCAGGCGAAGCTGGCCGGAAAGGCGACGCGCGAGGGCGGAACGGAGATGTCGCCGACCGAGCGCTACGTCTACATCGACGGCACCAAGGATGCCTGGGACGTGGCCAAGCGCCGGCGTGTACCGGAAGGCGCGGTGAAGATGGCCCTCGGCGACGCCTACGGCCTGTGGCTGAACAGCCCGCAGCGGCGCACGGTGGACATGGATCACATCGTCTTCGACCCGACCATGACCAAAGACCCGGAGGTGTACATCAACACCTTCGAGGGCCTGCCCATGACACCGGTGGACGCGCCGGAGCTGTGCCAGACGCTGCGCTGGATGATCGGCTTCCTGTGCAATGGCGACCCGAAGGCCACACATTGGCTGACCTGCTGGCTGGCGTACCCGCTGCAGCACTTGGGCGCGAAGATGGACACGGCCGTGCTCATGCACTCGACGATGGAGGGCTCGGGCAAGAGCTTGCTGTCGGCGGACATCATGGGCGCGATCTACGGTGCCTACGCCGCCACGGTCGGCCAGGCGCAACTGGAGTCGAACTGGACGGTGTGGCAGTCGAACAAGCTCTACGCCGTGTTCGAAGAGGTGGTCAGCCGCGACCAGCGTTACAACCAGGTCGGCAAGATCAAACACATGATCACCGGCAAGACGGTGCGGATGGAGTCGAAGTTCGTCAACGGCTGGGAAGAGGCGAACCACATGAACGCCGTCTTCCTCTCCAACGAGATCATGCCCTGGCCGATCAGCGAGAACGACCGGCGCATGCTGGTGATCTGGCCCGAGGAAACGCTGCCCGAGGAACGACAGAAGGCGGTAGAGCAAGAGTTGGCGAATGGCGGGCTGGCGGCGCTGTACGGCTACCTGCTGAGCTATGACCTGGGCGACTTCAACCGACGCACCCGACCGCCGCATACCGAGGCGCGGGAGCGGCTGGTGGCCCTGAGCCGGGCCAGTTGGGAGAGCTTTCTCGTGGCTTGGCGGTACGGAGCGCTGGGCGTGCCCTTTGGCTTGGCGCGCACAGAAGACATCCACGACCTCTTTCTGGTGTGGTGCTCGCGCAACCGCGAACACACCCTGAGCACGACCAAGCTCTCGCAGTTCCTCTCCACCCAGGTGCCCAAGACAAGCGGCCAGATCGGCTGGTTCGGCGACGACGGCATCCGACGACGGTCGATCCTCTTCGTGCCGGAGGGCGAGACGCTGGACCTCAGCGACGGCAAGGCCGTCGGCGCGAAGATACGGGCCTTTCGCCGTGCGGCCTACTGGGCCGGCTGGGGGCCGGATAAGTGGGAGAAGTGCCTTGGCTTCACCGTGCCCATGGAAGCGGAAAGACCCAAGGAGGTGCCCGATGCCTCGCCTGTCTAGGGTTGCTAGGGGTTGTCTAGGGGCGAATTCGCCAACCCTAACCAGCGCAAACCCGCGCCGTTGCTGGCTTAGCGGGAGTCTGTCTAGGGTGTCTAGGGTTCATGCGGGCGCGCGCGTACGCGAGCGGGTTTTTCCCGGTAACTGACGGCGCCTCGATGCGTGCCGACGAGTTTTTCTCATGCGTGAAGGAAAACCCCTAGCAACCCTAGACACCCTAGTAAAAGCCTATGAAGCCTTTGAAATTAAAGGACTTTTTGTAGCTAGGGTTATAGCTAGGGTTGAGGGTTTTCCGACTAGGGTTCGATTCGACCAGAAGGAGAGCAGGAATATGGCGGTTGAGGGCGTAGAAAAGGGCCAGGTGCGCGCAGGCGGCATGGTATCGGCGGTGGACGACCTGCTGCGCCAATGGGGCCAGGAACTCGCCGCGCCGGCGCTGGAGGCCTCCGTGCGCTCCCCGCTGGGCGACACCGACCAATGGCTCGGCGGCGGCCGTAGCAGCGGCGGCGAGCGCGGCCTGGGCGTGGCGGCGCTGTTCGCCCAGTACAGCCGGGTCTGCCGCGTGGTGGACGACGTGCTGCGCTCCCTGAGCGCCCCACGTGAAGAAGGCGGCCTCGGCGGCCGCGGGCTGACGCTCTACACCCTGGCCAAGGTGCGCTACGTCCACGCCGGCGAGCAGCCCCCAGTGGCCGCCCAGCTCGCCGAGCTGGCGATCAGCGAACGCACCTACCGCACCCAGGTGGCCGAACTGCACCGGGCCGTGGCGGAGCGGCTGGAGAAGCGGTTGCGGGAGGCGGATAGGGCGGCTTGGCGGGCTCTGATGGTTGGGGCGGCGTGAAGGGTGGGTGGCTGGAAAGTGAAAGGCCCGGTGGGGAGGGCGGGCCTTTGGGGGACGTGGCGGTTAGGCTGGTGGTCCGGACCGCTAGCGTGATGATCGCCAGCAATTTGTATCGATAGGCAAGGCGGCGCTGTGGTCTACACCAATCTCTATGTTTTAGATTGTTTTTAGGTTAAATTCGAAATTCTTATTTGGTTTTTAGTTTTATCCCCCAGTAGCTCAGTTAGTAGAGCGCCTTCATCACGTGAAGGAGGTCGTAGGTGCAAGCCCTACCTGGGCAAGGGTTTTCTTCGAGAGTCTTTGCCCAGTGGCTTTCCAATGTTCTTGGGAAGCGGTTGCCTTTGAGCATTCGCGTGGCGTACTAACGCCTGCCCATCACAGTTCTCAAAGTTCTCATTTATCCACCTTACACAGTTCATATTCTGTGTTTCATCAACTTCCATTCCGTAGATGTATCTGGCTCCGCCCATTAATACCCCGTGATGTATTGCTGCTTTGGTGTTGAAAATCCCTGCAAGCTGTATCGGTCCTCCAGTTAGAGGGTCATCCCCGGAGATCACGTGGTGATACAAACAGGAATAATAAGATCTGCTATAGCCAGAAATATCAGATCTTTCGAAATTATTGCGGTATCTGTTTTTGTATATTCCTCCTCCAGAGCCAGATGCAGTTATGATCCCTGTTTGGTTGGGGATTTTTAATTCGTTTGATTCCCAGCCTTTGGCCTTGCTCCATTTTATTTCAAATGCGGCAAAGGAGTATTTTTTTATTCTCGTTGCGTAGATAATGCTAAATTCATCTAAAGCGCATTTTGTAGGGTAGGCGCCAAATGAACGCTTGATTAGATTGTAGATTAGTTGGAAGCGTTGGTGTGGGCTGGGTTCTACTTCGAAGACTTCGCATGAATCTATGTATGTCATTACTTGGGATGTGATTTGAGAGCAGAATGTTACATCTCCACAATACCCAAGGATGTCCGGATACTTACTTGAGCAGTAAACTTTTCGCCCGGAGTCCCAGGTGACTTGGCTGCTCCAGCTTAATCTGCTGTCGCTTGCAATATATAATGATGATTGTTTGTTTTGGTCATATGTGATCCAGCTGATGAGGGTTGTCATTATTGGGCTTAATGCTTTTTGGCTATTGACGAAAACTGGTAGCGTATGGAGTCGCTAGGTGTGACCGGTAGAGTATTCCAGTCCCCCTATGTCAAACAGTTTGTTTTGTGGGTTTTATGGCTAATTTAGTCGATTTCGGTTTTATAAACCTCGTGGCTCAGCGCCTGTTAGCTCTCCTGAAACGCTGCGAACTTCTCGGCTAGTTCCCTGCCCACCCACCTGCGAAGGTTACTCCCGCTGCCGCCAAATCGGCAGCCATGGTCGGGACGGCGTGAAGTGCGGATAGTAGCTGAAAGCGAAAGGCCCGGCGGGGAGGAGCCTTTGGGCGGTTGTGTGATGGCCAGTCGTAGGGTGGGTAACTCGCGTAGTGATTACCCACCGCTGGCATCGGTAGACAAGGCTGCGCCGTTGTCTACCCTACTTGCTGCAATACAGAGCCAACAGGCTGCGTCGGGAAGCACTGGTAAGGTTCTGGAGTTTCCAAAGAGGGAGCGCTGAGAGCGAAAGGCCAGACGGGGAAGGGCGGGCCTTTGGGTGAGTGCGTGGTGGTCAGCCGTAGGGTGGGTAACTCGCGTAGCGATTAAAGGAGGTGGACAAGGCTGCGCTGTTGTCTACCCTACGTGCTACGCGATTATTTACACGCACCAACTGCGCATGCTGCCTCACAAGCAACATTGCAACCCCACCAAAAGCAACAGCTGGCTATACACGCCAAGCAAGCTTCAGTGCTCCCCATGGGCTTAATTGATGTGTTCTCTGGGGTTAACTTAAGCATATCCTTATACTTCGCGGCTTCTTGGTTTGTCAGGCTCCCATCCATCCATTTCTGGAGAGCATCAGTAGCGGCTTTGCGATCTGCTGAAGGTGCTTTTGCAAGGGCGTCCGAGTAAAGTAATATCTGCTCGGCTGTGGGTCTTTTGATAAAATCAGATGGCTCTTTTGCGGCTGCTATAGAGGTCAAAAATCCAACAGCCAAAAGTGCAATGATAGACATTATCTTGGTTTTCATTATTTCTTCCTTTTGGTGGTTGAAGGTCGGCTGCTACTCTATTACTCCCTCGACAGTTGAGCCAAGAGGGATTCCTTTGAAGCAAACGCCAATGTTTGCCCATACATCTGCCGTTCGAATTGTGATCTCATCTTTGAATTCTTCTTCGGTCATATTTTCGTTGTCCTTGTAGTACTTCACCTTCCCTGTAACTAGGGTGTCACCGATTGATGTGTAAGAAATCTTAAAGGCTATAGATCCGCCATGGCTTTGGATTGTAGTCCATGGTCCCCACGACATTGGTGCAGCATATGCTGTAAATGTTTTTGACATTTTTGTCCTCTGGCGAATGTTAGGTGCTACCAGTCATGGATGGACTCTTGTCTGTGCATGACTGTTTGGGTGAGATTTGGGAAGGACATTTCTTATAAGTTGCACCATATCTTCTTCCCTTGCCGGTTTCACGGGCATATACGAATGTATAGCCGCCTTTATATGCGCTTCACTCAGAGAATAGCTCACCATTTGACTTCCACCAGCTTCCCCCGCTAATGTTCTCCCGCTGCCGCCAAATCGGCAGCCTGGGCTTGGCGGCCCGGTAAGTACAGGCGGACAACACCGCCACAAGAGCGGTTTTTTTATGTCCGCAGCATGGCTACACCCGTTATGGGCGGGCCGTGTGTGGGGGCCTCACGGCCCGCCGGTTCCTGTACCCGGTCCGCCAACCCGCACGGTTCCGCTCACCCATCTTGGCGGATGGACGCGGAGATCAGTCTCTCGTACAGGATCGACTCCCATGCAAGCGCTCGCCTTCCACAACACCCAGTTCGATATCGTTGATCGCAACGGCCAGCCGTGGCTAAGGCTGCCTCAAGTTGGGGTAGCCCTCGGGTACGCCAACCCTTACAAGGTCCAACAGGTTTACGACCGCAACGCGGACGAGTTCACTAGCGAGATGACTGCCGTGGTCGAGTTGGATACCGCAGGCGGTCGGCAGCAGGTCCGCATCTTCTCCCTCCGCGGTGCCCACCTGCTGGCGATGTTCGCTCGCACCAAGGTGGCCAAGGAGTTCCGCCGCTGGGTGCTCGATGTTCTGGAAGGTATTGCTATTGCCCCTGCCAATCCGAAGCGCAAACCCAAGGCGTTGCCCAATGGCCTCACCAGCGACCAGCAGGGCGCGCTCAAGGCGCTGGTGGCGGCGCGCATCGAGGGCTTGCCGGAAACGGCACGGGGTAGGGCGGCGACGGTGTGCTGGTCGGCGCTCAAGGCCAAGTTCGGCTGCGGCTACAAGGAGATCGCGCCGGAGCAGTTCACCGAGGCGGTGAGCCTGGTCGCGCGCATCGTGCTGGAGGGCGAGCTGCTGGAGCCGGAGGCGCCGAAGGTGCTCGGCCGCCTGCCGATTGACTTCCCCATCGAGGACTGGAAGGCGCGCAATTCTCACCAGTTCCAGCACGACGACGCGCACAGCAACGTGCTGACGATGACCTGCGGCGATGTGCTGCTCTGCGAGTACTCTCCCGCCGAGGCGCTGCTCGGCCAACTGGCCGATGCCGGCTACCGGGTGGATGGCCCACTGTACGAGCTGCGTTCCCTGCGCTCGCTGGCCAAGCGCCTGGACCTGACCATGCGCCTGATGGCCGGCAACCTGCGGCAGGCGCTGGACGGCTTCGAGAGCGACCGCCGCACGTTGCAGCGCTTCGAGGGCGCGAAGGCGCCGCGCTGAGGCGACCGTTCGTCGGGGCGAAGTGCTGCGAGTCGGCTGCGAACCGGACGCGAGTCGGCGGCGAATCGAACTGGCGTTTTTCCCCCGTTTACGCCACTGCCGGTCGAGGGGTACAAAGCCGCTACTTTTGTGGTCGCTGCGACTGAGGCGACCTTCCCGCAACACCTCCATCCCCGACTCTTCCCCAGACCCCGCTTCGGCGGGGTCTTTCGTTTCCACCGTTCGCCAAGGAGCGCCGATGTCTACCGATCAATCTCTTGCCGATATGCCGCTCTGGCTGGTGATGCTGCTGAGCCTGGCCGGGCTGTCCGGCGAGATGCTCAGGGCATCCGGCCACAACCTGACGCTGCGGCAGATCCTGCAGCGGGTCGCGCTGCGCTTCCTGGCCTCCGGCCTGCTGGGCATGGCGGCGGTGCTGCTGGCGATGGCGGGGTGGGGCGATCTGTACATGGCCGCGGGGCTGGGCATCGTCACGGCGGTGGTCGGTGCGGATGTGGTGGGCGGGCTCTACACCCGCTGGCTGGCGAAGAAGGCAGGGCTGGGCGATGTCGAGTCGCGCTGAGCCGAGGGTCTACAACTCGCGCTGGGCGAAGGCGGCTAAAACCTTCCTGGCTGGGCATCCGCTGTGCGCGATGTGTCAGGCGCAGGGGCGAGCGGTCGCCGCGACGGTGGTCGACCACATCCGCGAGCACCGCCTGAAGCAGGCATTGCGCAGCGGCGACAAGGCCGCCATCGCCCAGGCGCAGCGGTTGTTCTGGGACAAGAACAACTGGCAGGGCCTCTGCAAGAGCCATCACGACTCGACCAAGCAGCGGATCGAGAAGCGCGGCGTCGAGATCGGCTGCGACGTGAACGGTCTGCCGATCGATGCCGGGCATCACTGGCATGGGGTGGGGGGAGGGTAGAAGTTCGGGGCCCTTCGAGACGAGACCGCCCTAGCCCCTTTTTGTGCAACGGCGGGAAAAATGGAGGGGGCCCCCTTCCGGACAGAGCGCGTTCCTACGCGAGATCCGAGGTGAAAATGAGCGGAAACCACAACTCCGGGCGACCTGCGAAACCGGCCATCGTCCACCTGCTCAACGGTAACCCCAGCAAGAAGAACGCCCGCGATCTGTTGCAGGAGGCGACCCAGCCGCTCCTGCCGGTGGAGGCGCCGCCCATGCCCGACTGGCTGGACGAGGATGCCCAGGCCGAGTGGGAGCGGGTGGTGCCCGATCTGATGACGCTGGGCCTGATCTCGACGCTCGACCGCCAGGTCCTGGGCCAGTACTGCGAGGCGGTCAGCGACTACCGCCGCTGGACGCTGCGCATCCAGGAGTTGAACGCCCGGCTGGCCAGTCCGGACAGCGGCGACGTGCAGACCTACCGCACTGGCGCCAAGGACCTGTCCATCTGGCGCAAGCTGCGCAACGACGCCGAGCGCCGGGCCGATGCCGCCGGCGCCAAGTTGGGCTTCACACCCATGGCCCGGCGCAACCTGAAGGCGGCCCAGGCGCCACAAGGCGAGCTATTCCCCAATGAGCAAAAGCGGATCGCAGACAAGTACTTCTGACCGGACCACGGACTACGCCCGCGACGTGCTGGCCGGCCGGATCGTCGCCGGGCCGGACATCCGCAACGCCTGCCAGCGTCACCTGAACGACCTGGAGCACGGCCCGGCCCGCGGCCTCCACTGGGACCTCGACGCGGCCAACCACGTCATCGGCTACTACGAGGACGTGCTCTGCCTGAACGGCGGCGAGTTCGAGGGCCAGCCCTTCGTCGTGCTGCCCTGGCAGGCGTTCATCCTCGGCAGCCTGTTCGGCTGGAAGGGAGCGGACGGCTACCGCCGCTTCCGCACGGCCTACATCGAGACGGCCAAGGGCTCCGGCAAGTCGCCGCTCGCCGCCGGCATCGGCCTGTACGGCATGACCTCGGACGGCGAGCCCCGGGCGGAGATCTACGCCGCGGCGACCAAGAAGGACCAGGCCATGATCCTGTTCCGCGATGCGGTCTCCATGGTCGATCAGTCGGCCCTGCTGGCCGAGCGGATCGAGAAGACCGGGCGCGGCGAGAAGGTGTGGAACCTGGCGCACCACGCCAGCGGCAGCTTCTTCCGGGCGATCAGCGCCGACGACGGCCAGTCCGGCCCGCGGCCGCACGTGGCCCTGCTCGACGAGATCCACGAGCACAAGACCCGCATGGTCGTCGACATGATGCGGGCCGGCACCAAGAGCCGCCGGCAGGCGCTGATCGTGATGATCACCAACAGCGGCCACGACCGAACCAGCCTCTGTTACGAGTACCACGAGTACGGCCGGGCGCTCTGCGCGGGCACCAAGGAGGACGACAGTTTCTTCGCCTTCATCTGCAGCCTGGACGAAGGCGACGATCCGCTGAAGGACGAATCCTGCTGGCCCAAGGTCAACCCCAGCCTGGCCTTCGGCAAGGCGGACGACCCGAACGGCGGCGTGCCGGGCTACAAGTACCTGCGCGAGCAGGTCACCGAGGCGCGCGGCATGCCGGCGAAGGAGTCCACCGTCCGCCGGCTGAACTTCTGTCAGTGGGTGGACGCCGATAACCCCTGGATCTCGGGCCATCTCTGGATGCAGTGCGAGGAAGACTTCGACCCCGACGAGCTGATCGGCGAGGAATGCTACGGCGGGCTCGACCTCTCCGGGGCGCGCGACCTCACCGCTCTGGCGCTGTACTTCCCGCGCCTGCGCAAGGCCTTCGTCGAGTTCTGGACGCCGGGCGACACCCTGCACGAGCGGGCCCGCACCGACCGGGTGCCCTACGACGTCTGGCTGCGACAGGGGCACATCCGCGCCCCGAAGGGCAGTGCCGTCGACTACGCCTCGGTGGCCCAGCGGGTGGGCGAGCTGGTCCAGCGCTATCAGGTGCGGGCCATCGCCTTCGACCCGTACCGGATCAAGTACTTCACGCCGCAGCTGGATGCCGAGGGCATCGCCGTCGAGCTGGTCTCGCACGGGCAGGGCTACTACAAGTCCGCCGAATCCGGGCTCTGGATGCCGCGCTCCATCGAGCTGCTGGAGCAGGCCCTGACCGAGCGGCGGGTGCGCATCAAGGCCAACCCCTGTCTGCGCTGGAACGCGGCCTGCGCGGTGCTGGAGGCGGACAACAAGGACAACCGGATCTTCGCCAAGCGCAAAAGCACCGGACGCATCGACGGCGTGGTGGCTCTGGCCATGGCATTCGGCGTGGCCGACGACGCGCCCGAGTTCGTCGACATCGACGATTTCCTCAACCAACCCCTGAGCATGTGATGGCGGACACCGACTACAGCATCGACCTGCGCACCAACAGCCCGCTCTGGGCACGGGTGTGCGCCTTCTTCTCGGGCGGGCGGCTGGTCACGCCGGAAAAGGGCTCGCAGACCGGGCCGGTCTCGGCCAGCGGCACGGTGGGCGACTCGGTCGTCTCCGACGAGCGCACGCTGCAGATCGCCACGGTCTTCGCCTGCGTCCGGCTGATCTCCAGCGTGGTCGCCGGCCTGCCGCTGGATGTCTTCGAGACGAAGGGGGACGAGCGGACCCGGGTCGGCCTGGAGCAGCCCCTGGCCCGGCTGCTGCGCTACAGCCCGAACCCGTACATGACCGCCGTGGAGTTCCGCGAGGCCATGACCATGCAGCTGTGCTTCTACGGCAACGCCTATGCGCTGATCGAGCGCAACGGCGCGGGCGACGTGATCAGCCTGCTGCCGCTGCTGTCGGCCAACATGGACGTGCGTCTGGAGGGCAAGCGGGTCATCTACCGCTACAAGCGCGACACGGAATACGCCGACTTCAAGCCGAGCGAGGTCTTCCATCTCAAGGGCTTCGGCTTCAACGGCCTGGTCGGCCTCTCGCCCATCGCCTTCGCCACCCGCGCCGCCGGGGTGGCGGTGGCGATGGAAGACCAGCAGCGCGACTTCTACGCCAACGGCGCCAAGTCCCCGCAGCTGTTGATGACCGGCGACCGGACGCTGAGCAAGGACCAGCGCGCCCAGCTGGAGCAGAACTTCAAGGAGATCGCCGGCGGCCCGGTGAAGAAGCGCCTGTGGATCCTCGAGGCTGGCTTCACCACCCAGGCCATCGGCGTCAGCCCGCAGGACGCCGAGACCCTGGCCGCCCGCAAGTTCCAGGTCGCCGAGCTGGCCCGCTTCTTCGGCGTGCCGCCGCATCTGGTCGGCGACGTGGAGCGTTCCACCAGCTGGGGCTCGGGCATCGAGCAGCAGAACCTCGGCTTCCTGCAGTACACCCTCAAGCCCTATTTGGACCGCTGGGAGGCGGCCATCTGGCGCTGGCTGGTCAAGCCGGCCGAGATCGCCCGCTACCACGCCGAGCACAACCTCGAAGGACTGCTGCGCGGCGACTCGGCGGCGCGCGCGACCTTCATGACCGCGCTGGTCAACAGCGGCCTGCTCACCATCAACGAGGCGCGCCGGCTGGACAACCGGCCGCCGTTGCCGGGCGGCGACGTGGCGACCCGGCAGGCGCAGAACGTGCCCATCGCCCAGCTGGGCCAACCGCAGAACCCCGCCCCGAGCGGGGTTTAGTTTTTCTGGAGGCAAGCATGCCCACCATCTGCAAGACGCTGGCCTTCGAGCAGGCCGAAATCAAGTTCGCCAACCAGGCCCAGGGCGTGTTCGAGGGCTACGCCAGCGTGTTCGACGTGACCGACGCGGACGGCGACATCATCCTGCCGGGGGCCTTCAAGAAGGCGCTGGCCAGCCAGAGCCGGGCGGTGGCCATGTTCTACAACCACCGCGCCTGGGAGATCCCGGTCGGCAAGTGGCTCGCCCTCGAAGAGGACGGCAAGGGCCTGTTCGTCCGCGGCGAGCTGACGCCGGGGCATTCCGGCGCCGCCGACCTCAAGGCCGCCATGGCCCACGGCACGGTGGGCGGCATGTCGGTCGGCTTCCTGGCCACCAAGGACGACTACGACCTCGGCGCGACCGGGCGGATCTTCAAGAACGTCGCCGCGCTACGCGAGATCAGCATCTGCACCTTCCCGGCCAACGAGCAGGCCACCGTGTCCTCGCTCAAGAGCCTGGAGGGTATCGACAGCCTTCGCGACGCGGAGCACTGGCTGAGGGATTCGGCCGGCCTCTCCAAATCGGAAGCGCAGGGCCTCATCGCCCGCATCAAGTCCGCGGTTCGGAGCGAGTCCGAAGGCGGCGACCGCGTCACCCTCGCCGCGCTCCTCGAGCGCATCCAGACCTTCCCCTCCCTGAACTGAGGAGTTTCCCCATGTCCGATCTGGCCATCATCCAGAAAGCCATCGAAGACGCGCAGAAGAACATGCAGCAGCTGTTCGAGGCGCAGAAGAAAGAAATCGAATCCACTGGTGCCGTCAGCAAGCAGCTGCAGGGCGACCTGATCAAGGTACAGGAGGAGCTGAAGACCGCCGGCACCCGCCTGTTCGACCTGGAGCAGAAGCTGGCCTCCGGCAGCCTCGACCCGGCGCAGACCGAGAAATCCTTCGCCGAACGCACCGCCGAGGCGCTGATCAAGGGCTGGGACGGCCGCTCCGGCCACGCCGAGGTGAAGTCCTTCCACAAGGCGCTGGACAGCGGCGCGGCCAGCGCCGGCGCGCTGATCCAACCGCAGACTCTGCCGGGGATCCTGATGCCCGGCCTGCGCCGCCTGACCATCCGCGACCTGCTGGCCCAGGGGCAGATCTCCAGCAACTCGCTGGAATACGTGCGCGAGAACGTCTTTACCAACGGCGCCGCGCCAGTGGCGGAGAAGGCGCTGAAGCCGGAGTCCAACCTGACCTTCGCCAAGGAAACGGCCAACGTCAAAACCATCGCCCACTGGATCCAGGCGTCCCGTCAGGTGATGGACGACGCGCCGCAGCTGCAGTCCTACGTCAACAACCGGCTGCTGTACGGCCTGGCGCTGGTCGAGGAAACCCAGCTGCTCAACGGCGACGGCACGGGCGACAACCTGATCGGCCTGAACGCGGTGGCGACCGCCTACGACGCGAGCCTGGACGCGGCCGGCGACAGCAAGGCCGACCAGATCGCCCACGCCATCTTCCAGACTAGCGAGTCGGAGTTCGAGGCCAGCGGCATCATCCTCAACCCGCGCGACTGGCATGCCATCGCGCTGCTGAAGGACGCCAACGGGCAGTACGTCTTCGGCGGTCCGGCCGCCTTCGCCGCCAAGGTGATGTGGGGGCTGCCGGTCGTGGCCACCAAGGCCCAGGCGCAAGGCACCTTCACCGTGGGCGGCTTCGACATGGCCTCGCAGGTCTGGGACCGGATGAACGCCAGCATCGAGGTGAGCCTGCACGACCGGGACAACTTCGTGAAGAACATGCTGACCATCCTCTGCGAAGAGCGCCTGGCCGTGGCCCACTACCGGCCGGCCGCGATCGTCAAGGGCGCCTTCACCGTCCCGGCCCCCTGAGCGAGGTCCCTATGGTGACGATTGACGCCGCGGCGGTCGTGCCGCTCGAAACGCTGCGCCTGCACTGCCATGTCGACGACGACCTGCAGGACGGCCTGCTGCAGCAGTACGCGCAGGCCGCGCTGGACTACTGCCTGGCGGTCGTCGACGAGCCGGGGATCGATGCGCCGGAGCGGGTGCCGCCGCGGATGACGCAGGCGGTCCTGATGCTGGTCGGCCACTGGTTCGCCAATCGCGAGGCGGTGGTCACCGGAACCATCGCCGCGCAGGTGCCGCTGGCGGTCGAGGCCCTGCTCTGGACCTGCCGCAACTTCTACGGCGGCCCGCTGCCGGTGGCGGGGTGAGCCATGCAGGCCGGCCGACTCCGCCACCGCTGCTCCCTGCAGCAAAAACAGCGCACCGCCGACGGCATGGGCGGCGGTCTCGAAACCTGGACCGAGCGGCGCTCGCTCTGGGCCGAGATCGCCATTCCGACCGGGCGCGTCGCCACCGTGGCCCAGCAGCTGGAGGCCACCGTGACCGCCGAGATCCGCGTGCGTCTGGCCGCCGACATCCGGGCGGGCATGCGCCTGGTGCACGGCGGCACGACCTACGCCATCGAGGCGGTACTGCCCGACAACGAACGCACGCTGCTCCGGCTGCTGTGCTCCAGCGTTGCGCATCTCTGAGGAACGACCATGGCCCGACGATCCCGCATCCTCGGCGACTTCAAACTGCGCCGCACCCTGCGCAACATCCACAAGACCCTGGACAACGAGCTCAAGCCGGCCATGCAGGAGGGGGCCGACAAGATCCTCGCCGACATGCAGCGCCTGGCGCCGAAGGACACCGGCGCCGGAGCCGCCGCCCTGACGGCCTTCGTCGCCAAGTCCGGGCTGGACGCCCAGATCGGCCTGCGCGGCAAGAAGGCCAACCGGAAGTTCTACTACCTGCGCTTCATCGAGTACGGCACCAAGGGCGTGTCCGGCGAGAAGCGCGCCGGCAATCGCAACCGGCGCGACAGCAACAAGAGCGACGGCGAGCACTGGTTCGGCAAGTACCCGGACATCCCGGCCCGCCCGGCGCATCCGTTCGTTCGCCCGGCCTACGACCTGAACCGCGACGAGATGGTGGCGCTGATCCGCCAGGCCATCGCCAGCACCCTGGCCCGCGCCGCCGGAGGTGGCCCGTGAGCGATCCGGCCCTGGCTGTCCAGGCCGCCCTCTACCAGGCGTTGACGGCCGGGCTGAGCTGCCCGGTCTACGACGCAGTGCCGGAGGAGGCCGCGTTTCCCTATGTGACCCTCGACTACGAGGTCGCCGCTAACCGCGACTTCCTCGCCAGTCGTATGGACGAGCGTTTCCTGTATCTGTCCGTCTGGTCGCAGTACCCCGGGCAGGCCGAGGTGAAGCGCCTCATGGGCGAGATCGACGCCGCCGTGCACGGCAAGAGCCTGCCGCTGGGTTCGGGCCAGTCCACCCGGATCAGCGTCCGGCGCAAGAGCACCAACCGCGAGCCGGACGGCCGTACCTACCAAGGGCAGGTCGTCCTGCAGGTTCTGACGCCGCACTGACGCCAGCTCAACCAATCCAGCCCGCCCAGCGCGGGCCTTTTCGTTCCTGCCGCGCCTGCGGCATCACTCCACAGGAGACAACCCATGTCCGTCATGACCGGTGCCGGCACCCGCGTGTTCATCGGCAGCAAACTCACGGCTGCCCTGAGCGACGACGACGCCACCGACCTGGCCGCGCTGAAGGCGGCCGCCATCACCTATACCGAGATCGGCGAACTGATCGGCGTCGGCGACTACGGCGACTCGGTTAGCGATGTGTCCTACACCGCGCTGGCCAAGTCCCGCGTCACCCACCTGAAAGGCGTGGCCGATGGTGGCACCGTCGATCTGACCATCGCCTTCGATGCGGGGGATGCCGGCCAGGACGCCCTGGTGGCGGCCAGCAAGGACCGCGCCGGTTTCTACTACCTGTACCCGCTCAAGATCCAGTACGTCGACGGTCTTATCGACTACTGCGCCGTAGCCGTCCAGGGCGTGCGCAAGCAGCCCGGCTCCGGCAACGATGTCGTGCAGCGGGTGGTCACCGTGGCCGTCAACAGTCCGATCCTGGAAGACGCCGGCGCCTGATCCTTTTCCCGGCCCGCCCCGGGCGGGCTTGCCCTTTCTGACTCGAGGAACTCCCCATGACTACCCAGACCCTGCGCGGCACCACCGCCGTTACCGTCGGCGAAGACGTCTTCACCCTGGTCCCGAACCTGGCCGCCGTGCGTGCCATCGAGCTGCGCTACGGCGGCCTGCTGAAGGCGGCCCAGGCCTGCGACGCCATGTCCGTCGATGCCGTCGCCCATGTCATCGCCGCCGGCGTTGGCCTCACCGGCAAGGCTGCCGAGACCCTGCCCGAAGGCGTATTCCAGGCGGGCGTGGTGCGCGTGTACGGCCAGATCCGCCCCTATCTGCTGGCCCTGCTGAATCCGCGCGGCGCCGAGGAGGGCAAGGAGGGAAACGCGGAACCGGACGGGAGCGCGAAAGCGCCGTAAGGGACGGCAGCTACGTCGACTACCTGTTCGGCGTGGCCACCGGCCTGCTGGGCTGGCTGCCCGACGTGGCCTGGCGCACGCCGATCCCGGAACTGCTGATTGCCATGGACGCCAAGATCGAGTGGGCGATCGCGTTCCATCCGTTCGGGGGCGGGAAGAAGGAGCCGGAGAAGCAGACGCCGCAGGAGATGCGTAGGGCGCTGCGGGCGCGGTCGACGTGATGAGCCTGAACTGATCAGGCAATTACCTTTGCAACGCCTCAGCATGTTCCCAAAGGCTGGAGGAGGCGGTCCTCCTTCCAGCCAAGGAGATCCTAATCTGGGCTCTTTTGATGTCATTTTGATATAATCATGCTATCACAACGAACAGGGATGTACGCCCATGCTTTACAAAGCTTTTCGTCTTTTATTCGCCACTGCAGTAATTACGTTGACGGGCTGCGCAAGCATCGTGAGCGACTCGAAATACCAAGTTGAAATTTCTTCGAATCCAACAGGGGCCAAGTTCGAGATTGCTAACGAGGACGGCGAGATTGTGAATAGGGGTGTAACCCCGGATCACATCATGCTTGATGCTGGGGCCGGGTATTTTGACGGAGAGACATACCGAATCATCTACCGGAAAGATGGATACGAGCAAAAGTCGACCTTGCTCGATAGTAAGGTAGATGGTTGGTATTGGGGGAATCTCGGCTTCGGCGGGATCATCGGGATGCTCTTTGTCGACCCTTTAACCGGGGCTATGTACAAGCTCCCGAGAGCAGCCCATGTGAATCTTCAGCCATCCGAGCCCCCGCAAACAGCTGCGGTTTCTGTGCCAAGCAAATCTGCTGACGAAAGTTCCCGTGCCAAGCTACTGAATGAATTGGCCGCAGACAAATCGCTTTCGTATGACGAGTACCAGCGCCGATACAACATCATCATGCGTCAGCCGTAGCTGCAACCCAGAAACATCGGAGCCCGCCTAGTGCGGGCTTTTTCATTCAACCAACCCGCTCCGGCGGGTTTTTTATTGCCCGGAGAACCGCATGGCCGACCAAGACGTCCAGGGAATGCTGATCCGCATCGAGGCTACCACAGCCCAGCTGCGTCGCGAGCTGGAGCTGGCCGACCAGGCGGTGGCCTCGACCAGCCGGAAGATCGACAAGAGCCTGTCCGTCGTCGACCGGGCCTTCGACCGGATCGACGCGACCATTTCCGGCGCCGTCGGCCAGGCGCTGGGCGACCTGAACGCCAGCGTCGCCGCCGCCTATGCCCGTCTGGACCTGCTAGAGTCCGGCTTGACGGGCACCTCGCAGTCCGCGGCCCGGATCGTGCCGGCGTTGAGTAGCTCGAACGAGGCCCTGAAAAAGGGCGGACTCAGCGCCGGCCAATACGCCCAGGCCATGCGTCTGCTGCCGATGCAGCTGTCGGACGTGGTCAGCAGCCTGGCCAGCGGGATGCCGGTCTGGCAGGTGGCGATCCAGCAGGGCGGGCAGGTGCGCGACGCCTTCGGTGGGATCGGCAATGCCGCGCGCGGGGTGGCTTCCGCCGTCGGGCCGGTAGCCGGTACTTTCGGCGCCATTGCCGCTGCCGCTGCCGTCCTACTTTCCGCTCATGAGCAGGGGGCGGCCGAGGCTCGGGGCTACGCGCAGGCGCTGATCCTCACCGGCAACGCTGCCGGTACCAGCGCCGATGCCCTGGCCGGCATGGCCATCGCCCTGGACCAGGCCGGCTCGACGCAGCACGCCGCCGCAGCGGCGCTGGCCGAGCTCGCCGGCAGCGGCCGGTTCGCCGAGAACCAGCTCGGTGCCATCGCCGAGGCGGCGCTGGCCATGGAGGAGGCCACCGGCACGGCGGTGGCCGACACGGTCAAGGCGTTTTCCGCCCTGGCCGACGCCCCGGCCGCGGCCAGCGCCAAGCTGAATGAGCAGTACCACTACCTGACCGAGGCGGTTTACCGGCAGATCCGTGCGCTGGAAGAGCAGGGCCGCACGACTGAGGCCGCCAAGCTGGCGACCGATACCTATGCCGCGGCCCTGACGGAGCGGGCCGGACAGATCGACGAGCACTTGGGTACCCTGCAGAAGGCTTGGCGGGGAATCACCGGCGCCGCCGGCGAAGCCTGGGACGCCATGCTTGGCCTGGGCCGCGAGAAGACCCTCGAGCAGCAGATCGGCCAGCTGGAAGGGCAGCTGGAGAACCTGCGCCACAACCCGTTCACCGGTAGCGTTTTGGACTTCGGCCCCAGCGAAGAGGAACTGAACAACGCCCTGCTCGGCCTGCGCATCCAGCAGCAGGGACAGGCCTTGATCGCCGAATCGGCCGCGGAAGAGGCCCAGCTGAACCAGGAGCGTATCGCCGCCGACCAGCGCGAGCAGAAGGCGCAGGAATCGCTGAACCAGGCCTATGTGGCCCGGCTGGTCAGCCTGAAACAGTCCGCCGCGCTGCAGGGCCAGAACTCGGAAGAGGCCCGCGTCCGCTACGAGATCGAGCGGGGGGAACTGGCCCGGCTCGGCGAGGCGCAGAAACAGGCGCTGATCTCGCAGGCCCGGACGGTCGACGCCCAGCGGGCAGCCGAGCAGGCATCGAAGGACCAGGCCGAGGCCAGCAAGAGGGCGGCTGAGGCGCAGAAACGGGAAGCTGCCTCATTCCAGCAACTGCTCGACAGCCTGCTCCCGGCCGAGGCCGCCAGCCGCCGATACGGCGAGACCCTGGCCGCGCTGGACAAGGGGCTGATTGCGGGCTCCCTGTCGCTCGATACCTACCAGTCCGCCGTCGAATCGGCCTGGCAGGCGCTGAACAAGGCCGACTGGGAAAAACAGAACCAGGCCATCGCCGAGCAGAGCCAGCAGTTCCAGTCGCTGGCCGACCGGCTCGACCCGGCGGCCGCGGCCGCCGAGCAGTACGCGCGAGACCAGCAAACCCTGAACCAGCGGCTCGCCGACGGGAAGCTCTCCGCCGAGGAATACGCCCGCCTGCTGGGCCTGCTCGATCAGGAATACCAGCAGAATGCGGCCTCCAGTAGCGAATGGGCCCAGTTCACCGAACGCCAGCTGGACCGGGTGGACCAGGCGTTCTCGGATGCCTGGCTCAACATCGGCCACGGCTTCGACAGCTTTGCCAGCAGCCTGAAGCGCGCCTTCGAGCAGATGCTGGCCGAGCTGGCCCATATGGCCATTACCCGGCCGATCATGCTGCAGATCGGCTCGGCGCTGGGCGTTGTTTCGTCGGCGGAAGCAGCAGCCAACACGGGGATCTGGAGCAGTATTTTCGGCGGCAGCGGAGGCCAGACCAGCATTCTGAGCCAGCTCGGCAGCGCCCTATCCATCGGTAACATCGTCAGCAAGGTCGGCGGCTGGCTTGGTATCGGCTCCATGACCGAGGCGACCTCCAGCGCAGCGGCGGCAGCAGGATCGGCAGCCACTGCTGCTGAGTCGGCAGCCGGAGCGGCAACTGCGGCGGAATCCACGGCCGCCGCGACAGCGGGCATCGCATCTAGCCTTTCGTCTGCGCTCCCGCCCCTGGCTGCTGCCCTGGCTCTCTATCAAGGGGTCAGCTCCTACATGGATGGGGCAAGGCCTGACCCCAAGAGTACCCGTGGAAACCTGCTGGCCTGGGCGTCCTTCCAGCCGCTTGCCGAATTGAATGGCGCCATCAACAAGCTGACCAAGCTGGTCGGTCTGGATGGCACCGTGATCGGCGGTCTGCTCAATGCGCCCGGTATGATCCTGCAGGGCATCAGCAATGCCCTGTTCGGCAGCTGGAAAATCAAGGACTACGGTATCGCCCTGGGGGTGAATGACGGCGAGCTGAATCCGCAGAGCTACGTCTACAAGAAGAAAAAGGGCCTGCTCACCGGTACCAAGAAGAAGACCAGCTACGACCCACTCACCGGCGATAACGCCCAGCAGTTGCAGGAGGCATTCGCTACGACCGAGGACGGGGTCGCCTCGCTGTTCGAGCAGCTTGGCTACGCCATCGACCAGGGCACGTTCGACGGCCTGCAGATCACCCGCTCGAAGATCAGCACTAAGGGCAAGACGCAGGACGAGATTTCCAAGGCCGTCCAGGACTGGTTCACCCAGGCTGGGGAAGGCATCAACACCTACCTGAATACCACCCTGGGCACCGGATTGAGCTATGACGTTGCCGGCATGGCGACGTTCGTCAATGACCTGTACGCGGTTAACGGCCTCCTCGACCACCTGAACGTCGGCCTGTTCACCACCAACGTGGCCGGCGGCAAGCTGGTCGAGGAACTGCTGGGCCTGACCGGCGGGCTGGAGGCGCTGACCACCAGCGTCTCCACCTACTACGACCAGTTCTTCGCCGACGCCGAGAAACAGGCCAACACCCTGGCGGACGTGAACAAGGCCTTCGCCGACGCCGACCAGACCCTGCCGGCCACCCGCGCCGGGTACCGGGCGTTGGTCGAGAGCCTCGACCTGACCAGCGAGGCCGGCCGCTCCACGTTCGCCACGCTGATGAACCTGGCGGGGCAGGCCGACGCCTACTACGACATCCTCGAGCAGCGGGCGAACGCCGCACAGGCGGCCCTGGACAGCTGGGCCGGTGGTCTGGCGGACGCGGCGGGGACGGCGTTCGACACCCTGAAGACCAGCCTCGCCGCGCAGCAGCAGGCCCTGACGGACACCTACAACGCCCGGCTGACCTCGTTGAACGACCTGCTCGACTCGGCCAATAGCTCGGTCGGCAGCCTGACCGCAGTCGGCAACAGCCTGGATGCCGCGCTCAAGCAGTTGTCCGGCTCGTCCGAGCAGGCGACGACCCTCCTGCACGAGCAGGCGGTCTCCACCCTGCAGTCGGCGCTGGCTTTCGCCCGGGCTGGCGGGGCGCTGAGCGATTTCACCGGGCTGCAGGAGGCGCTCGACGCGGCTACCAGCATCGATGCCGGGCGCTACGGGACGCTGGTGGACCTGCAGCGCGAGCAGGGCCGCACCGCCGGCCTGATCGCCCAGTTGCAGGGCGTCAACGGCGCTCAGCTGACGACCGAGGAAAGTATCGTCGCCAGCTTGCAGACGCAGATCGACCAGGCCAAGGCCGACTACGACCTGCAAGCGGCGGTCCTCGACGCCCAACTGAGCGCGGCGCAGGCGCAGCTGGATGCGCTCAAGGGCATCGACGACTCGGTCCGCTCCGTTGCCGAGGCCTTGGACGGCTTCGCGCAGGCGCTGGCCGCCGCCCAAGCGGCAGCCGCTACGCCGACCGTGGGCAGCGTGGTCGCCAGTGTCTACCAGAGCGTGCTCGGCCGGGCGCCGAGCGCCGCCGAAGTCGATTACTGGACCGGGCAGATCGGTGCGGGCGCCACGGACATCGGCCATCTGGGCGAGGCGGTCGGAGCCTCTGGCGGGTCGGTGCCGGCCTTCGCCGCCGGAGGCCTGCATAGCGGCGGCCTGCGGCTGGTCGGCGAGCAGGGGCCGGAGCTGGAAGTGACCGGCCCGAGCCGGATCTTCAACGCCCGGCAGACCGCCGACCTGCTGTCCGGCGGTGGTGCCTCGGCCGAGGAGCTCCGCGGCCTGCGCGCCGACCTGGCGCAGGTGTTCGACGCCCTGCGCGCCATCGCCAAACACACCATGAAGACCGCCCGGAACACGGATCTCCTGCCGCCGGTGCTGCAGCAAAACGAGGCGTTCAATCCATGAGGATCATCCAACCCATCGACATCACCGAGGCGGTGCTGGTCGCCAGCAACGTGCCCGAGGACGACTACCCGCCGTGGGCCCCGGCGACCGCCTACCTTGTCGGCGACCGCTGCCTGCGGGGTCACCGGCTCTACGAGGCGCTGCTTGCGCACAGCGGCGTCGACCCGGGCGGGCCGGCCACCAACCCGGCTACCTGGCTGGATCTGGGGATGGACAACCGCTGGCGGATGTTCGACGACCAGGTCGGCTCGCTCACCCGGCAGGTGGGCGCCATCGCCGTCGCCCTGCAACCCAATGCGGTGATCAACGCCCTGGCCCTGTTCAACCTGCAGGGCCGGACAGTGACGGTGGCGATGACCGACCCGAACGAGGGCGAGGTCTACCGGCGCACGCTGTCGCTGGTCGATGCCGGGGTGAGCGACTGGTACGCCTGGTGCTTCGCACCGATCGGCCGGCGCACCGACATCGTGCTGCTGGACCTGCCGGCCTACGGCACCGCCCAGCTGAGCGTGACCGTCGACAACGCCGGCGACCCGGCGGTCTGCGGCCATCTGGTCACCGGCACCCAGGCCGACCTCGGCGTGGCGCTGTACGGCACCAGCGTCGGCATCACCGACTACTCGCGCAAGGACACCGACGACTTCGGCAACGCCCTCGTCGTCGAGCGCGCCTACAGCAAGCGCGCCGAATTCGACCTGCGCCTCGACACCGCCCGGGTGGGCGCCATCCAGCGCCTGCTGGCCTCGATCCGCGCCCGCCCGGTGGTGTGGATCGGCGAGCCGAGCTACGAGGCGACCGTGCTGTTCGGTTTCTTCAAGGACTTCACCCTCTCGATCTCCGGCCCGTCGCTCTCCGACGGGACCCTTACCGTGGAAGGACTGGTATGACCCTACCCGCGATCACGCCGCTGCCTCCGGCACCGGCGCGCAGCGACGCGCCCAACGATTTCTCGGCCAAGGCCGACGCCTTCGCCGCGGCGTTGCCCGGCCTGGTGAACGAACTCAACGAAGCCGCCGGCTTCATCGACCAGCGCGCCGCCGACGCCCAGCAGAGCGCCCAGGCGGCGCTGAATGCCGTGGCGGTGGCCGGCAGCGCCGAAGGTATTCCCGCCCTGGCCGGCAACGCCGGCAAGGTCCTGCGCATCAACGCCCAGGAGAACGCGGTGTTCTGGGACACGGCCGCGCCGCCGGCCAGCAGCGGAACGCCCGGCCTCGTCGCGCTGGCCACGCCACAAGAAACGGCTGATGGCTTAGACAGTACTCGTGCAGTCACTCCGGCCAGTCTGCAACCGTCACTGGCCGGAAAGCAGGCTGCCGCTGCCAACTTGAATGCCCTGGCCGGCCTGGCGGCTTTGGCAAATCAGTTGCCGTATTTCACGGGAGCAGGGGCAATCGCACTGGCCGTTCTAACCACCAAGGCGCGGGATCTGCTGGCGTCGGCCGATACCGGGGCCATGCAGGCCGTACTCGGGCTGGGGACCGCTGCCACTCGTGGGGTCGGGACAGGGGCTGGCCAGTTGGTCGAGTCTCAATCTGTGGCCCAGCTTTACTCCCTGGAGCTGCGGGCTAATGGGGGCACCCCTTTCATTGATTTCTCGAATGACAACTTGGTCGATTTTGACGCTCGCCTGATCCTTACCGCCGATGACGTGCTGAATGTGGATGGCGTCGGGGTAAACGGCCTGCTGGTCGGTGGATACCGGGTTTTCAACGCCGGCAACGTCACGGCCTTCATCCAGACCCTGATCGATGACGCGGATGCCCTGACAGCTCGATCGACGCTTGGCGCCTGCGGCATCTCCGGCCCAGTGAGTCAAACGCTGTCGGGCACGGCCGTGGATTTCACCGCCATTCCGAGCTGGGCCAAGCGGCTGCGGGTCGGCTTCAACGGCGCCAGCCTCAACGCGGCCACGGCCATCATGGCCCAGCTCGGCACCGCTGCCGGGATCGTCTCCGGCGGATATGGGGGCGCCGTGGCGGTCACCGTCAACGGCGGCGTGTCGGCGGTGAACCTGAGCACGGGCGTGGACCTGGACAACCCCTCGGGCCCCGACGCGAGCATGGTCTACAGCGGGCTCCTGGAGTTCGAGCACATGGGGGGCAACGTCTGGGCCTTCAAGAGCACGATCTCCCGGACGGACAACACCCGGCAGACCAGCACGTCCGGCGCCGTGGCATTGCCGGGGGGCCTCACCACGCTACGCCTCACGTCCCATAACGGCACCGCATCGTTCGATGCCGGCACGGCCAGTCTCACCTATGAGGGGTAACCATGTTCCGCGTCGAATACAACATTGAAACCGGCGAGCGCCGGGAGATCGAGCAGACCGCCTACCGCGATCAGAACGACCACATGATCATCCAAGTGCTCGATGCGGTGGAACCGGCGCCGGCAGGCATGGAGGCGTTCGATCCGGCCGCCGTGGACAGCACGGCCACCGACCCCGTCCCGTCCTGATCGGACCGTTTAAGCCCCATCCCAGGAACCCGCCCCGGCGGGTCTTTTTTTGCCCAAAACCCGGTTCAGCGCCGGGTTTGCATGCTGGAGACCTCCATGCCCATCACCGAGCAGCAGCTGCTGCAGATCATGCCCAACGCCGGCCCTCGTGCCGGCGTTTTTGTGCCGGTCCTCAACGCGGCCATTAAGCGCTGGCAGATCACTACGCCCCGGCGGATTGCCGCCTTTCTCGCGCAGATCGGCCACGAATCGAGCCAGCTGCGCAATACCCGGGAGCTCTGGGGGCCGACGCCGGCCCAGGCGCGCTACGACCTGCGCACCGACCTCGGCAACACCCCGCAGGCGGACGGCGACGGTAAGCGCTACCGGGGTCGTGGTCTGATCCAGATCACCGGCCGGGCCAATTACGCAGCGGTGAGCATCGCTCTGTTCGGCGACGACCGCCTGCTCAAGACGCCCGAGTTGCTCGAGCAGCCGGAGTGGGCGGCGGAATCCGCCGGTTGGTTCTGGTGGGTGAAGGAGCTGAACGGCCTCGCCGACCAAGGCCGGTTCGCGGACATCACCCGCCGGATCAACGGCGGGCTGAACGGGCAGAAGGAGCGGTTGGCCCTGTGGTCGCGGGCCACGGAGGTGCTGGCATGAGCCTCACCGACCTGATCCCCGTGCAATACCGCTTGCTGGCCGCCGGCGGCATCGCCCTGGTCCTGCTGCTGGCCGGGGCCGGCCTCGTCTGGTGGGGGCTGTCGCCGCGCATCGGCCTGCAGTCCGCCCGGGCCGATCGCGCCGAACAGGCGCTCGCCGACTCGCAGCAGTTGGTCGAGCGACAGGCCAACGTGCTGGCCGAGCAGCAGAAACAGATCGCCCAGGTCACCGCCCTGGACCAGCGCATGCGTGCGCTCGAACAAACCATCACTCGTAATGCCCAGGCGCAGAGCCGCGCCCTCGAGGAGCTGAAACGTCATGACCAAGCCGTCGCCGACTATCTCGCTGCTGCTGTGCCTGCTGCTCTTGGCGGGCTGTACGAGCGGCCCGAGACCGCCGACCCCGCCGCCTACCACGGCCCGGATCGACTGCCCGCTGACCCCGTGCCGGCTGCCGGCGCGGCCAGCGCTGCACACTAATGACGACTGGCGCGCCGCTGTCGATGCGCTGGAAGGGGAGTTGCTGAGCTGCGCCGGGCAGGTGCTGGAGTGCATCGAGCGACAGCAGGTGGCGCGGGAGTGATGAGGTGCTTATCTGTGCGTGCAGCGGCTCTGTCGGGATGTGGCGGCTGGAAGCGTGATGTAGTTTGCAAATTGTGTGGATTTTTTATTCGTAATCGGTATAAGCATAATCCGTTGAGGCATAAAGATCGCCGCCCGGCGTTCCGATAATGTCCAGTAAGAAAGGATGGTTTTTTACGACCCCATGGATGGTGAAATGGGGCGGTCGCGACAGCGATCACCCCGCTGTGGTCTCTTCAAACCCAGGGGGGTTCTATGAATTACAAGAATATGAAAATCTCCAGCCGCCTCATCTTCGGCTTCGGTCTTTTGACTCTGTTGATCGCTCTGATGGGCGGAATCTCAGTGGTCAAAACCAATCATCTGGGCGAAGCCTTCGATCAGGTCGTCAATGACCGCTACGCGAAGATCGCCACGCTCAACAGCATCAAGGAAGGCATGCACCAGATGTCGGGGCAGTTGCGCAATGCCGTCATCATGACCAACCCAGACGACATCAAGGCTCAGCTCGACGAGGTGGAGTCGGTCCGCAAGGGGATAGTGGAACACTGGGAATGGCTGCATAAGACCATCAAAAGCGACAAGGGCAAGGAGCTGCTGGCGAACGCCGAGGAGCTGCGCCGCAAATATGTGGCCGTTCACCAGCGCGTGGTTGGGCTGATTGCCGAGGGCAAGAGGGAAGCAGCGGCCACTGCGTTGCTGGGGGATCTGCGTCCAGTCCAGCAGGCTTATTTCGCCGGGGTCGATCAGTTCGTCGAGTTCCAAAAGGGCTTGATGGACGAAGACGCTCGGCAGACCGCCAGCGACATCTCCGGCATGGAGATCTTCACCGGAGCGTTCGGCGCCGTGGCGATCGTGGCCGCGGTGCTGTTGTCCATCTGGCTCATCCGCGCCATCACCCGACCGCTCGGTCAGGCGGTGGACATTGCGCAGGCGGTGGCTGATGGCGACCTGAGCATGGAGTTCGACGCCGAAGGCAACAGCGAGACCGCCCAGTTGCTGCGCGCCCTCAAGAACATGCAGAACAGCCTGGTCAAGGTGGTTTCCCACGTGCGTCAGAATGCCGAAGCGCTGGCCTCGGCCACGGGCGAGATCTCTCTGGGCAACACCGATCTGGCGCAGCGCACCGAGGAGCAGGCCGCCGCGCTGGAGGAAACCGCGGCGAGCATGGAACAGCTGACCGGCACCGTCCACAACAACGCCGAAAACGCCCGCCAGGCAACCGAAGTGACCACCAGCGCCTCAAATATCGCCCAGCGCGGCGGCGACGTGGTCGAACGGGTGGTCGAGACCATGCAGGGCATCTCGCAGAGTTCCGACAAGGTCGCCGAGATCATCAGCGTCATCGAAGGCATCGCCTTCCAGACCAACATCCTGGCGCTCAACGCCGCAGTCGAGGCGGCCCGTGCCGGCGAGCAGGGACGCGGCTTCTCGGTGGTGGCCAGCGAGATCCGCGCGCTTGCCCAGCGCAGCTCGACGGCAGCCAAGGAAATCCAGACGCTGATCAGCGACTCGGTAAGCCGCGTGAATGCCGGCTCCCGGCTGGTGAACGAAGCCGGCAGCACGATGACCGAGATCGTGCAGTCGGTGAAGCGTGTGACCGACATGATGGACGAGATCGCCACCGCCTCGAAGGAGCAGAGCACCGGCATCGAGCAGGTGAACACCGCCGTCAGCCAGATGGAGCAGATGACCCAGCAGAACGCCGCGCTCGTCGAGCAGGCCTCGGCCGCCGCCCAGTCGCTGGTCGATCAGGCTGAAAGCCTGCGTGCCGCGGTGGCGGTGTTCAAGATCGCCGGTCAGGCTGCCAATGAGGCGACTAGCACCTCCGCCGCACCGGCGCCGAAGGCCGGTCGCCTGGTGGCTCCGGTCTCCGCTCCGCGCAGTCTGCCTGGCAAGGCAAAGCTCGCCTCGGCGTCCGCCGTGAGTGAGTGGGAAACCTTCTGATCCTGAGGGCGGTGCGGGGTAGAACACGCCTCGCATTCTGAAGGAAGCGCAAGCCCCTGCCGTACCGGCAGGGGCTTTTTTACGTCAGAGAAACACGTCGGCGGGTACGCCAAAACGCTCCGAGAGCGCCCGGATATGCCGGACGTTGAGTTGACGCTTGCCGCCCAGAATCTCGGAAATAACGGACTGCGTGCCAACCTCAGGCAGGTCGCCCTGGCTTAAGCCATGCTCCTGCATCAGATACCGCAGCACCTCCACGCCGCTTGCCCTGGGCAGAGGCCGGTGTGCCTCGTCGTAGGCTTCGATCAGGTCGCCCATGTGCGAGACAAGACTGGCCAGCGGGTGATCTTCGTCGTCACCGACGATGACCAGCAGCTCGTCCAGAGCCTCGACCAGCGCGTCGTAGTCTTCTTCGTTGGTCGGCTTGCTGAGCAGAGGGGCGACATAGCGCCAATGCTCGCAGGCCTGCTTGATCAGTGTGGACAAGGTTATTCCCTCCACTTGCCTTTATCGTATTCGGCGTGATCCAGCACATGCTGGATAAGCACCTTCTGCGCCCGGTATTGGACGATGGCGATCAGGCGCAGTTTGTTGCCACCGATATCGAACACATGCTGCGGCCCAACCTTGTCTGTGGCAGGGAACAGCCGTTTCAGTTCGGCGAAGTCCTCCGGGCTGCTGGCCTTGATCAGTCGATACCAAGCCTCGAGCGCCGTCGCAGCCTGTGGTTTGTCGATCTCGAGTCGCCACCGGCGCCTATGGCTCAGTAGATGTACAGCGAGCTGTTGCTCGGGCTGAGCGAGTGATGACGCGCACTATGCCCCTTGCGATGATGTACTCCGTAATGGGCATGCTGCTCATATTGAGCAGTGCTCTGAGGCTGATACGGGTTATGGGAGCAGCCGGCCAGTGCAAGACTGGCCGCGACCAAGATGGCGCTTGTGAGTTTAGCTGGCATGATGGCTCCTGACGCACGTATGGAGCATGGAGCTATTCAGACATTCCAAGGGGGCTATCGGTTCTGGAGGATGGCTTCCGGGAGAAAGGATGTATTGCCGCCTGGAGTCTCGGAAGTGACGGATTTGAGATTTTCCTTGGAAATTGAGGACTTACACGGCTACAGGTATGAGCCTTATTTGTGCTTTCGTATTGCCAGTTTAGTGGCACAGGCACAGGGGCATGCTCCTGTGCTGGGGACTCAATCGTCCTGAGCCCCACGTTCGCGGGCAAGTCCCAGGAGAGCGAAGCTGACTGCCTTCGTTGCTCCGAGATCTGCCCATGTGCGGATATATTCGGTGTACCGATTATCGATGCATCCCGAAAAAGCTATACATCACAAATAAAAG
The DNA here is from genome assembly GCF_042643485.1 of Azotobacter bryophylli. Classification (NCBI taxonomy): domain Bacteria; kingdom Pseudomonadati; phylum Pseudomonadota; class Gammaproteobacteria; order Pseudomonadales; family Pseudomonadaceae; genus Azotobacter; species Azotobacter bryophylli. The sequence goes on from NZ_JBHRSJ010000035.1 coordinate 300,282, forward strand.
GTGTATATTTCGGCCACTGCTTTGCAATTGCTACATCGATACTCGGTTTGATGTTTTCTGCTTTCATCTCCTTGGCTCGTTTTGCTTTTCGCACCTCAGTCTCGGCTTGGCTTTCTTTACGCCGCCGTAGTCTTATTACACCTTGGAGATAAAACATGTCTAACCGTGAAAATGGCACCGTCAAATGGTTCAACGATGAAAAGGGTTTCGGTTTCATTACCCCTGAGAATGGCGCCGACCTTTTCGTCCACTTCCGTTCGATCGAAAGCAACGGCTTCAAAAGCCTGAAAGAAGGCCAGGCAGTTACTTTCGTCACCGTCAAAGGCCAGAAAGGTCTGCAGGCGGATCAGGTGCGGATCGTTTAAGTATCCCGCTCTAAAAAAAGCCCCGTTAATCGGGGCTTTTTTATGCCTGCTCCTTACCCCTTCAACACCTTCGCCCCATCGAAGTGCTGCACCCGGCGGTGGTCGTGGTCGAAGCTGTCGATCGCCTGCCGCACATGCCCGGCCATAAAGCGCATGGTCATGTCCAGGCGGCGGGCCAGTGAGCGCAGGGCGCGCAGTTCGTACAGTGGCCCGTCCACCCGGTAGCCGGCCTCGGCCAGTTGGCCAAGCAGTGTTTCGCCGGGCGAGTACTCGCTCATCAGCAGATCGCCCGTGGTCACTGTCAGCTCCGTGCTGTTTGGGTTGTCATGGCGAAACTGCTGCGGGTTCTTCGCCTTCCAGTCCTCGATGGGGAAGTCGATCGGCAGGCGGCCGAGTACCTTCGGCGCTTCCGGCTCCAGCCACTCGCCCTCCAGCTCGATGCGCGCCACCAGGCTCACCGCCTCGGTGAACTGCTCCGGGGCGATTTCCTTGTAGCTGCAGCCGAACTTGCTCTTGAGCGCCGACCAGCAGGCGGTGGCGGCCTTGCCGCGCCGGGCTTCGGGCAGGGCCTCGATGCGCGCTGCGACCAGGATCTTGATCGCGCTCTGCTGCTCGCCGGACAGGCCGTTGGGGAGGGCGCGTGGCGCTGGGCTGGGCACGAACTGCTCCAGGGCGGCATCGAGCCACAGGCGCAATGGTTCGGCGCGCTCCGGGCGGGCGTGGAGCAGGGCGAGGTCCAGGCCGCGGCGGTCGATCACGTTGAGCATCTGCCGGCCGACTTGCCGCTGCGACCGGTGCTCGGGGCGCAGGTGGCGGGTGACGCAGTAGGCGTCGCGCAGGCTCAGGGCGTTGGCCACGTCGGCCGCCACGAACCACAGCTCCTCGCCCTCGGGCACGATGCGGAAGGCGCGGTCGTTGTAGGTCAGGCGGATCGGCGGCCCGGCCGGGGCGGTGGCCATCGCGCGCGGGCTCAGCGCCTCGCCCTGTTGCCAGTAGACGGCGAGGGCGGCGAAGCACTCGCGCTGATACTGGATCAGCCGCTCGCGGATCTCCGAGCGCACGCGAGAGGCATCCACGCCGAACAGCCAGCCGTTGAGGTAGTCGAGGGGGAGGCAGACGAGTTCGCGGTGCTGATCATCACCGGGCATCTGAATGTCCATGACGGACATGCAGATAGACAGAACAGGATGGCGCTTGATGCGCTTGAGCTGCGCTTCCCACTGGAGACCGATGGCCTCGCAGATGGGCTTCATAGCTACAAGATGTTCGCCGGAGGCAGAGGTGAGGACGGTCAGGGATTGGCCGTGGAAATCGACAGAGGCAAGTACGGGGCTGGTATTCGACATGGCATGGATTCTCGGATGCTGAGCTGTAACCGCGCCCATCCGCCAAGATGGGTGAGCGGAACCGTGCGGGTTGGCGGACCGGTCCGAGGGCCGGCGGAGCCCGAAGGCTCCCCACACACGGCCCGCCCATAACGGGTGTAGCCATGCCGCGGGCACAAAAAAACCGCTTGTAAGCAGCGGTTTCGTGACCGCCTCGGAGTGCAGGGCCGCCAAGCCCAGGTCGCTGGATTTACAGCGACGGGGGAACCTTAGCGGGAGTTATGCGAGAGAGTCAACTGGTAGGTTATTCCATTGATAGCGGACTGCCATTGCAGGTAGTACATGGTGTATAACGTCGCAAAGCGGTCAGATTGGTCGTGAAATCCGCGCTATAGATAGGGAGAGCTGAAGCGATAAGGACTATTATCCATCAGTCTTGTTCAGGGAGTTATACACCATTTGGTGTCTAATTATAGTTAGCCTACAGAGGAAATAGATGTTTTCTATCCACTCTACAGAATCTGGCAGCATACTCACCTTTGATAAGGTGCAAGGCGATTATTTTTCTGTCTGCTTTAGCTCTTCTGCGCTAAGTGTTAAGCGTGGAGTTTGGGCATATACCGACGCACATAGCCTGGCAAACCTTTTCGAATACCTTGCAAGTCATGAATTTCCTTGGCTGACTTCTGAGAAGTGGGAGTCAATAGAAGGCGAGTTCTCGTTGAATGCAACCTGTAGTTCTCGCGGCATAGTAAATTTCAAGGTCTGCATTTCTGATTTTGGAAACGAGGAACCATGGAGGTTTGAAGGGAATATCTGCACAGAGCTTGGCCAGTTGCCAACTATCGCAAATTCCGCACGGCAGTTTTTCGGCTTGCCTGTAGACTAACTATGCGCGCAACACCATTCGCTTCGCTCACTGGACTCGTAAAATCCATGCTTTTGCTCGCCTGTTAGCTTAATCGTTAGGAGTAGCCGATGCATCAAAACGTCAAAAAACTCGCTGCTATTCAGCAAGTAGGGTAGACAACGGCGCAGCCTTGTCTATCGGTAGAAACACTGTTCGCAGATCGCGCACTTCTGCGATGTGGGTCGCCACCGGAGGTCGTTCGGTAGCGTATCTTGGCCGCATAGGGCAGCCGTCTTGCCCAGGAACTACCTCAATCGGCCGCGTTGTGAATAACGGCGCAAAGCAGTCGGCACGGCCGTGGAACCCTCGGCGTAGGCAGGGAGAGCCCAATTGAACAACAGCCCCAGATCCTTATTCCGAGTATTCGCAGTTATTTTTTTTCTGCTGCTATTCGGGGTAGCCATGTTTGCACATGGATGGGTTAGCTGGTCGGAGGGCAGTATAACTATGAGCCCAACCTCGCTCACTTCATTCGCTGGACTCGCAAAAGCTGCGCTTTTGCTCGCCGATAACACAAGCGTTAGGCACTTTTAGTATGAGTCGTACAATGATCTATCAAGGCGAAATGTTCGAGAACGGAAGTTCTATATTTCAGGGTGATCTTGATGTTTTTGATTCTGAATATGAGTTGAGAGTTCATAAGCATGTCGAATGCATGTTTAGAGGGAAGAAGTTAATAATTAGTCCGTTTAACAAAAGAATGTTTTTGGGTAGTGCTGTAGAACAGGGCTATAAAATAACTATGGAAGGTAATTCCCTTGGTCGCTATCTCAATGGGCCAAAAGGCCATCCGGGCGATGGTGAATATGATATTTATAGTGTGTGTAAATTATCTATTTCTGGAGTGTACAAGCGTGGTGGATTAACTGTAACTATTGAGGCATCTACTGGAGCGGGGAGGGATGTTTGTTTTTTTACTGGTGAAGAGTATGAGAATAGATTTGTGCCAGTTGTAGTTAAAGTATTATTTCATGTGCCTAAAGCGGATTTAAAAGAGTTCTTGGGTTTCAGTGATAATAATATTTCAGGCTTTTTAGCGCGTATTGACGCAATTGCTTAACAAAGAGCTTAAGCAAGTAGAGTAGACAACGGCGTAGCCTTGTCTATCGAGGCATATCCTTCATGGGTTTTGGTGTTTTCTTTGCCTCCGCTCTAGTAGGTAGTTTAAATCGCTTACTCTGTTCACAGGGACAGTGTTAACGTAGCGCTACTTAACTTAACCTAAGTGTTAGGATCAAACGAATGGATCATGCCAGCGCAATCACCTACCAAGCTGGCTTTTCGAAGTGTCCGTTGCAGCAATATGCCAGTTAGCGCATACGGGAGATATAGCTCGCGTTATCTTGTTGGCTAATACTTTTCGGGGTTTTTATGGTCTTTGTTAATGAGTTTATTTCTCAGGATGATATGGAAAAGTATGGTATTCGTGAAATAAATAAGAAATATTTAAAAATGAACTCGCGCAACAGTTGGACTATAGATCGCGAGAGAAATATATATCTTCGCTATATGATGTCGGGGCGGGAAGATCTTTCTAACTTACATACTTTCACCTTCTTTTGGGGAGGGGAGCTATTTGAGGTTCAGCTTTTTGGTGATGGGTATGCTAAGCGGGGTGGTAGCGGGTTGAGTATTTGGAGGCCAAGATTGATTGATATTCCGAGTAAGTTGTCAGAGAGAAGAGAAGAAATTTTGGGTGATCTAAAAGAAGCACTTACTGAATACAAGGAGGCTGGGGTTTTTACGACTGTAGAACAGCATGCCGTAAGATTTGAATTTTGATTTGACTTGATTGAGAGCAAGTAAGGTAGACAACAGCGCTGCCTTGTCTACCGATACTGACGATGGGCAATTGCTCCGCGACTATCCGGATCGCTGGTGATCACCCGGCCATTCAACGACCATCCAGAATCTTTTTCAGAGACTCGGAAAAGGAGTAAGAGGGCGTTTCTGTGCCGTTACTGGCGTAGCTTATTTCTCCCCCAAGCGCCTTGGCTATTTGTTCGGCGCGATCACTGGCGGAGCTTGTGGCGGTTATTTCAGAGGAAAGGTGGGCATAGGCGTTTGGCAGTTCGACAAGGCCAGACTTCCAGATGTTCGCCACTACTTTGCCGGAAACTTTGACTTGGGCATATAGATTATCCCGGCTGTTGTCGGCCTTCTGGTAGTTTGCCCCGGCCTCGCTGGCTTTAACGATGTTGTTGAGCTTTTCTATGTCCGTCGTCGGTATCTTTTTCGAGGGCAAGTCGGACAAGGGTTTGACTTGGCCTTGTAGTGCATTGGTGATGCTGTTGTTCGATATTCTCGATATGCTCACTTTTTAGTTCTCCTTCGATCCTTTAATGGTTCCCACGCTTCTGCGAGGGAATCGCTTTTGAGGGAGGCTATCACGGTCCGCTCCAATTAGGCCTTTCGCTTTCAGCCTTTGCACGTCCTTAACACCGCCTACAGGCGACTTCTCCAGCGAGTAGGATAGCGCGAGCATTCTCAAGAGCCGTCGCGTGGTCTTCAACATCAAGGGTAACGACTACCGTCTGGTCGTCGCCGTGGCTTATCGCTTCGGAGCCATTTATATCAAGTTCATCGGCACGCACCGACAATACGATGCCGTTGATGCCGATACCGTTGAAATGGAGTGAACGCCATGAACATTCGTCCGATTCGCAACGATCAAGACTACCGCGCGGCTCTCAAGGCACTCTCGCCGCTTTTCGACAATGAGCCCGAGCTGGGCACCCCAGAAGGTGACCGCTTCGAAGTCATGCTGACTCTGGTAGAAGCCTACGAAGCCAAACACTTCCCGGTGGATCTTCCCAACCCTATCGATGCCATCAAGTTTCGCATGGAGCAATCGGGGCTGACCGCCAGCGATCTGAGTCCGGCAATCGGCCGCACCAACCGGGTCTATGAGGTGCTGAACGGCACCCGCTCTCTGACTTTTTACCGATGATCTGGAAGCTACACAGCTTGTTCGGAATCCCGGCGGAAAGCCTCATCAAACCGACTCCGCGCGCCTGAGCATAACCCCCGGAGCGCGTAGGGTAGACAACGCGCGGTCTACGAGAAGGCGAAGGGGCGGTAGAGAGGCCAGATATGGCGATGTATTTCGTAGGCGCTGTCTAGGAAATTCGGAGCTTGGTGGTAAAAAAGTGGTACGGAACGATTGCCTGCTCTCTACAGCCCTTTATCCATGTGGGCTCTGAGCTTAGTCGGGACGATCCATCATCGGCGCAACGCAGAAGCGGCGGGACGGCTCAGGCCGCGTGGTTACGAGTCTGAGGCGGTTCTGCTGCGAGCCTGTCTGTGCCGAGATCTTCCCTTATAACTCCGATCCTGCTCGACTTCGTTCGCCCGAGGATGCTGGAGGAGGTTCTCCGTTTCCATAATCGATGGATTATGGATATCAGCGGAATATTCGAAACGGCCTGGAAATAACAGTGGCCAGTATTTCTGATCATGGGGCTGCGGCGTTATATGCGCCAGCGAAGGAGGGAGCACGTATAAGGAGAGGAAGGAGAGAACCGTTTGGGCGCCTGTTGAGGCTGGGGAGGTGTAGGGCAGTATTTCCTAGTTTTCTTGGGGACGTTTATGGAAAACGCCTTGCCATAAGCAGACAAGGCGCTTTGGGTTTCTGCTTACTTCTTCTCTTCAGCAGCACCCTCGGTTGCTTCGGCAGCCTTCTGTTCGGTGGCAGCGGCAGCTTCCTGGGGGGCGGCGGTAGTGTTTTCAGTTGCTTCGGCTGCTTTCTGCTCCACGGCGGCGGCATCGCCAGTAGACTGGGTGGCCTGGGGAGCAGCAGTGTTTGCCGGCTCTACCTTGTGGTCTGACTTTTCGCCGCAGGCGGCCAGACCGAGAGTGGCTGCGAGCAGCATGGCGTAAGTCAGCGTTTTTTGCATCTTCTACTCCTTGAGAGTATCCATGGGAAAAAGCGGGAATACTGACCGTCTGTAGGTTCCGCTATTTTTGCAAGGTCGGCATTGCAACAGACAATCGCGTGGCCCCAAGCCACTGTTCATGATATGGGGCTGGTTAGGGCAATTTAAAGTGCGAGGGATGCATGAGGTATTTATTCTTCTCGCGATGCAATTGTCGCAGATGGCCCTCTAAGACTCCTGGGTTCGCGGTTAGTTTCCGCAGATCCATAAATTTTCTCGGCTTGGCGCCTAATGGCCATAACCTGAGTCAGCTTGTATATGTCAGCTTCTCGCAGGGGAGGGGCTGTTGCTGGCTGTACCATCGATGTCTGGCGTCTCGGATGGCCAACATCCGAAGCGAAATACCGATGCAACTCAAGGATGGCCGATGCCGTCTTCCGCAAGCAGCGGGTCGGCATCCCTTGACTCGTTGCCTGTCTCAGCCCCTTCAGGCGTAGGTATTGACCTGCGTGCCCAGGGTTCCTTCGGTGGCCAGCTGCGGCGTCGGCATTGCCGACTGAATCAATTGCAGGGTGGCGGAGGATTGGAGGTCCAGGGCCTTCTTCAGTAGCGTCATCTGTGCTTCCTGACCGACTTTCGCCTGTTGCAGCACCACAGAATCGGCGACGACGTTGTTCACGGAAATATCCATAACGGCTCCTAATCCGCTTTTGCTTGGTAGGCCCTGCCCGAGAGAGGTGCCTACGCCATTGTGGCAGGAACTCCGAGTGTACTGGAACTCCCGTGTTAGATGTGTTGTGCGCGTAGGCCGCTAAGCTGGGAGGCTACAGATGTAGCTCAATCACTGGGGAAGGGTTTTGCCAATTTCCGCAGCGGCACGAACGACGGCGCGTCGTGTAGCGGCGAGCAGATCGAGTCCTTCCCGCTCCGTAGCGAGCGGCCCGTGTCGTCGTCCCGCTGAAATCTCGTGACCGTTCTTCCCGGTGAAGGTAACGTTCAGCCGCAGTTTCAGCGCCAGCCGCAGAGCGTCCTTGTCATTTTTCAAGGGGTTCCAGACTGCATTGTGCCCGTTGGCCTCTTCGACCGGGAGCAGCAGGCCGCATGCGCTCCCTCGTGGGTGGCAGTCGCCGCAATGGTCGATCACCCACTCTCCCTGAATGCCAGCTGCTTTGGCTGCCAGTTCCAATAGTTCGCAATCTGTCATGCCTGCACTCCTTCCATAGAACATTGCAGATTGATGATAGCCATAGCTGACTGCAGGAGCGAAGAGGAGAGTTAACCTGATCAGGCCAAAGATGAGGCGTGACGAAGCCCCCTCTTTGGTGGGGCAGCCACTGCCATCTGATCGATAAACCCGGCGGGAGCCCCTGGGCTTCGGGGGTGGGCAGGCTATTCGGGATGTTATAGCGATGGTGCTCGACGCACCGGTGTATCGCTGAGGGTGTCATCGTCGAAGCTGCTGGCGACACCGCCGAGGATGCTGACGGTGGCGTCCATGTTTCAATCTTTCATCCCTGATGGTGACAGCGATTTCCGTCATGACACCGGTATTACCGCTTACAGCGTAATCAAGCATTTCTTCCGCTTTCCATCAGAATGAAGGCAAGTGCCGCATGGGAAACATTGTTTTGATAGTTCATCCGGCTTGGTGACGCATCTACCGGTCAGCCTGATGGCCAGGGTGGGGAGCTTGTAATCGGTTAGTTTTCACGGAGCAAGATCGTCTTTTCGTTATTGACTCGATATATGCAACTCAGAATTGCGCCCAAGTTGGATTGACAGAAAATTGGCATTTTGTTTTTGTGATTGCCAGTCTTTAGAGCCTCCGAAGGCTGATGTCTCTGAACTGCGTCAAGGTAGTACTATGAAGCGCGTGTTTAAAGTAGCGACACTTTCTCTTGCCATTCTGTCTTCCTATGCCTGGTCTGCCGATAATGCGGCCAAGACCCTGGCTCTGTCCGCCAAGCAGGAAGAGCAACTGTTCCAGATCTCGCGTCAAGGCTTCGATGCCATGGATAGTGTCCAGCGCGCCCGACTGGCGCTGTTCAGCGGCCATCCGAACGAGGCCAAGCTGCTCGTCGATAGCGCTGCCGATCTGCTGTCCGCCGATCAGGACGAGTGGAAGGCTTTCCTCAAGGCCGACAAGAAGACTCCCCATGGCGATAACGATTACATTGTGATCGATGCCGCTATAGCCGTGGCGGAAGATTACGTTGCAACTCCGGAAAAGCAGAAAGCGATTAGCAAGGCCAACGAGAAGTTCGGCAAAGGCGATCATAAAGGCGCTGTCGAAGAACTTCGCCTGGCCGGTGTCGGCGTATCGGAAACTCAATTCCTGATGCCGCTGAAACATACGCTTCAGTCCGTTCAGAGTGCCCGGAAACTGCTGAAGGACGGAAAATACTACGAGGCCAACCTGGCACTGAAAGGTGCCGAGGATGGAATCGTCACCGAAACCGAGACCATCACCGAAATCCCGGACCAGCCCTTATCGGCCAAGAAATAGTCCGGGGATAATTCTTCGGGTCATGCGTTGTCCCAAGCCAAAGCCCGGAGCCCCTGTTCTCGGCAGGGGCTCTTTTTTGTGTCTGCGATTTAGCGGCCGTGCGGGCGAGCCTGCGTATTCCGGCTACTCGCCCAAGTCGGGGATGCCATATCCATCGATGCCGTTGACCACCTTATCGCGTTCGGCATTTGGGTTTTCCTTCGATGGGTGGGATGCAGCGCGCTTTGCATCCAGGATCTTCTGGGCCTTCTGAAGAGAGGCCTGTACCTCATTCAGGTCGTCAGCAGCTGCCAGGCCAGTCTGGAGTACGTCGCCAAGTTCGACCAGTAGAGCGTCTCGGGCAGCCTTGGCTTCGGCAATATCCTCGCGGGAAAAGGTTTCCTCCAGACGGGTGATGACTTCCTCGGCCGCCGAGCGATTGTTCCTTGTGGCGGCCTCCATCAGCTTGATTTTCAGTTCTTCAGGAAGCCCGAGATTGTCGAGTTGTGGTGAGGCTGAGCGGCTCATGATGGGCCTCGTTATTGAATAGGGTCGTCCTGTTGTGGCGATTCCTTATCTTAGGTTCCTATTCAGTATGGCAATTGCGTAACGAAAGCGCCGGGCCCGACCGACCCACGGTTCGAGCACTGTGCGGTACAGCAGGTCGGCCGCTAGGGGAGGCGGGCTAGGCGTGTTCTCTTTCCAGGATGGCCAGGGGAGCGGGGGCAGGGCGGTCGATGGTGTAGATGGCAATATCCAGAATGACACCGAGTGCCGTTCTGTCGCCTGGTTTGTCATAGACCCAGTCCACCTTGGACTCCAGGCTGTAACTGGGGAGGTCGATCAGAGCCGAGAGACGTTCGGCGGCCTTCGGCTTGAGATAGCCGATCTGTTCTCCATGCACGAAGACGGCCATCGAGTGGCTGCCGGCCTGCCATCTGAGCTCGACCGGATCGCCCCGGTAGACGTCTTCCCGGATGATGTCCTGGCGGCTGCGGCCGTCCTCGTTCAGATCCGTTTCTCCGACCACGGCATAGATGAGATTGCCGAACAGTCTCTTGCGCACAGCCGGAGAGGTGCCGCGGTTTTCGGGACGCGATGACGCAGCGGGCTCGACGCTGTGCCCTTCGAGGGGGATTGGCTTTGGCTTACCTGCCTTGCTGGTCTCAGTATGTTGCCCGTGATCGGCTTCCGAGAGATCCATGAGGCGGTCGAACAGAGACATGAGTAGCCCTCCTTGTCGTTTTCTTATTGTTCTTCTTTGGCTCTGTTCCGATAGTAGCTCACTAATGGCGTATTGCTGCCTCCTGATACTAAAGGCTGATTTGACAACCCAGGACGTTCTCGGGAGACGGCCTTGACGCTTTTGGCTCGAAGAAGAGCCGATCAGCCGTATCGAGGGGCTCGGGGGCCGGGAAGAGCCCCTGCCAGCGTGGCAGAGGCTTTTGGAGGACGAGTAATTCAGTCGCGGGACGAGGACTGCAGCCGTTCGGGCGTTCTTCTCGTCTGCGGAATTAAGAAGGGCCGGGACGCCAATTTGGATAGCCTGACGACTCAGCCGATCGTGATTTCCGGAGGCAGCCCCAGTGGCTCGAGCAAGGGCAGGTCGGGCATATCGATCACGACGCTGACCGCATCGTGGCTGTTACCCAGGGGGATGTTGTCAGGAATATCGGGTAAAGCGGCAAGATTACCGAGAACGCTGATGATGTCGTCCATTTTCAATCTCACTCCATGATGAGGGTAGCGATTTGGGGCGGGACATCGGTACTACCGCTTACAGCGTAATCAAGCTTCTCCCCCTCGCCATGAGCAGAAGACGGACGGCAGCGGGCTTCCCAGTCCTGCAGGTGGACAGGAATGGTTGTTCTGCCTTGGGCGGCCCCGAACGAGCGGGGCCTGCGTAGGGGTCAGTACTTGTCCCAATTGTCCTTGAGCCATTTCGTGATGTTCTTGGCAGTCTGGATCGAGCCCGGCATGTGCTGCTTGATCAGGCGCTCGGCCTTGAGCGCCGTTTCTATGGAGCGTTTGTCCCTGCTCAGGGCGTTCAGGTAGTACAGGACTTCGTGTCCTTCGTTGCGGTCGACGAAGTAGCTGTCCGGCACTCCGTTGAATCTCGGACTTTCGCTGGTCCATTTGTATTTGAATTGCAGATCGTGTTTGGTGACGGTAGCCATTCATTCTCCCATGGTCTTCTTTCCGAGCCGGGCATAATGCCCATATGCCATCAAGCCATGGATTTTGAACGGATTTCTCTTGTGAGCGTCACGAAACAGTCTTTTTCGGCAGCCTTCAATCTCTAGCCAAAGGCGCGCCTTCGCTGGTCTTTCAGGATTTGCTGCCTGATCCGTAAAAGACCTTTGCTGAAATATTTCTGCAATCTTCGAGTGATCATGGCCTGCCCGGGGTGGGCTCGGCTGGCTGCTTTCCGCGAACCCGCCCACAGGAACTTATCGCGGCGATTTCCACCGAAAACAAGGGGCTGGAACTTGCGTCCGTGTTCGGTCGCGTCGCGTAGAGGAACTCGTTCGATGAAATGGGAAGCGCTGCTGGACGAAACGCTATGGATCAGGCTCGGCATCCTGCTGGCGGTGACCTTCGCCAGTTACTGGCTCCTGCGCAGCGTGGTGCGTATCGCGACCAAGCGGCTGGAGGCGCTGAGCGGGCGGGGGCGGCTGTATGCGTTCGCCGCACAGATGCTCGGGCAGACCAGTCGCCTGCTGATCTTCGCCTTCTCGCTGCTGATCGGACTGAAATGGGTGGCGCTGTCCTCGCGCTGGGAATCCGTGCTCGCCCATGGCTGGTTCGTGGCCTTGGCGTTCCAGGTGGCGCTCTGGCTGGATACCGCCGTTCGCCTCTGGATGGAGAGCCTGACCCTGGACGGCCATGTCCGCAATCCGGTGACCACGGCCATCGTCGGCGTCATGTTCCGGGTGCTGATCTGGACCATGATGCTGCTGTCGATCCTGGCCAATCTGGGCGTGGACATCACCGCGATGGTCGCCAGTCTGGGCATCGGCGGTATCGCCATCGCCCTGGCGGTGCAGACGGTGCTGGGCGATGTGCTGGCTTCGCTGTCGATCGGCATGGACAAGCCGTTCGAGGTGGGGGACTTCGTGGTCTTCGACGATGTCGCCGGCACCATCGAGCACATCGGTCTGAAGACTACCCGCATCCGCAGCCTGGGCGGGGAGCAGGTGGTCTGCGCCAACGCCGAGCTGCTGAAGAAGACGGTGCACAACTACAAGCGCATGGATACCCGGCGCATCGTCTTCAAGTTCGGCGTCACCTACGACACGCCGGCGAGCAAGGTGCGCGAGGTCGCCGCGCTGGTGCGGCGGATCATCGAGGGCATCGGCGACACGCGCTTCGACCGGGCCCATTTCCTGGCCTTCGACGACAGCCAGCTGACCTTCGAGGTGGTCTACCTCGTGCTCAGCTCGGACTACAACCAGTACATGGACATCCAGCAGGAGATCAATCTCGGGCTGCTGCAGGGGCTGCGCGATCTGGACGTGCAGTTCGCCTTTCCCACGCGCAGCGTCGAGTTCGTCGGCGGCAGCCTGCCGGAGATCAGCGTGGCCGGCCTGCCGCAAGGCAGGGCCGCGACCGGGGCGGGAATGGAGGCGGGCGTCCGGGCCCGCTAGCCGCGGCTCGGCGCCGGCGGACTAGTCCTTGGCGTCCATGAACTCGCGCGCCCAGATGCGGTATTCCTCCAGGGTCGAGTAGCGGGCGCAGAGCTCGGGAGCGCTCATGTCCTGGGCGGCGAGCTGGCGCTGCTCGCGCAGGCAGTCGTAGGTGGCCTTGATCGCCGCGTAGTAGGCGGCGTGCCCATTGACCGTCACGCGCACGCCGGCGTCGGCCAGCCGGCGCAGGTCGCGCAGCTTGGGATTGCCATAGGTGATCAGCATCAGCGGGATCTTCACGTGCTCGGCGATGGCTTCCAGATGCTCGAAATCCCGGATGCCGAACAGGCAGATGCCGTCGGCTCCGGCCGCCTGGTAGGCGCTCACCCGTTCGATGGTTTCCGGAATGCCGAGCTGGCCGGCATTGGTCCGGGCGATGATGCTCAGGGACGGATCGATCCGCGCCTCCAGGGCCGCCCGAATCTTGCCGACGGCTTCGTCCAGCGGGATCAGATCGCTGATCTTGTGCCCGTACTTGGGCGGCAGCTGGGTGTCCTCCAGGGTCAGCGCGGCGATGCCGGCGCGCTCCAGCTCCCGCACCGTGCGCATGGCGTTGATCGCGTTGCCATAGCCGTGGTCGGCGTCGCAGATGATCGGCAGGCGCGCCACCCGGCCGATGCGGGTGGCCTGCTCGACGAATTCGCTCAGGGTGATCAGGGCGAAGTCAGGGGCGGCCAGGACCTGCAGCGAGGCGACCGAACCGCCGAGGATGCCGATCTCGAAGCCCAGATCGCCGGCGATGCGGGCGGACATCGGGTCGAACACGGAGGCGGCGTCGTAACACTGGCTGGACTCCAACAGCGACCGGAACTGCTGCCTCAATTCGTGCTGGGAGGCGATGGTCATAGAGTGCTCCTTAATGCGTCGTCTTTTCTTCTCGTCGGTCCGAGAATCGGCCTTTCTTCCCCGCCGGGTCAAGTCGGGAAATCGGCTAGGGGCGGGAAGGGGGCGATAACCGGTCGGCCGCTCCCGGACGCCGTCGACGGTTCGGTTCGGCGCGACGGGGACCGTCCCGGGCGCCGGCAGTGTCATAATGGCCGGCCACTCCTCTCTGCACGAACCGGTCAGCCATGTCTTCCATCAGCACCTCCGTCGGTCTGCGTCCCAGCGTCCTGCACCTGCCCCAAGGCGACTGGGACACGGTGCTGGACTGCCTGTGCGCGCACTTCCCGGCGATCGCCCGCGAGGTCTGGCTCGACCGCATGGCCCGCGGGCGGGTGCTGGACGGCGAGCAGCGGCCGATAGGCCCGCAGCACCCCTATCGGGAGGCGCTGCGCATCCACTATTTCCGCGAAGTGACGGCGGAGACGCCGATCCCCTTCGAGGAGAGCGTGCTGCACGTGGACGAGCATCTGGTGGTGGCCGACAAGCCGCACTTCCTGCCGGTCGCCCCGGTCGGGGAGTACGTCGAGCAGACCCTGCTGGCGCGGCTGGTGCGCCGCCTCGGTAATCCGGATCTGGTGCCGCTGCACCGCATCGACCGGCTGACCGCGGGCCTGGTGCTGTTCTCCTGCAATCCCGCCAGCCGCGGGCGTTATCAGGCGCTGTTCCGCGAGCGGAGCATGGACAAGGTCTACGAGGCCATCGCCCCGGCGCTGCCCGGCCTGGAGTTTCCGCTGTGGCGGCGCAGCCGTCTGGTCAAGGGCGAGCCCTTCTTCCGCATGCGCGAGGCCGAGGGGCAGGCCAACAGCGAAACCCGCGTCGAGGTCCGCGAGCGGCTCGGCGAGCACTGGCGCTACGCGCTGTACCCGGTGACGGGAAAGACCCATCAGCTGCGCGTGCACATGGCCGCGCTGGGGGCGGGGATCTGCAACGATCCGCTGTATCCGGAGCTGCTCAAGCGTTCGCAGCGGGAGACGGACGATTACCGTCGGCCGCTCAAGCTGCTGGCGCGGAGCCTGAGATTCGTCGATCCCCTGAGCGGGGCGGAGCGGAGCTTCGAGAGCCGGATCCGGCTCGAGGCGGGCGGTCCCTGCCCGGAGGGCAGGGACTAGGCGGCGATCAGCTCGGCTTGATCTCGATGGTCTTCTCGGCGGCCACGGCTTCGGGCTTCTTCGGCAGGTTCAGGGTCAGCACGCCCTTCTTGAAGGTGGCCTCGATGCGGTCGGTGTCGACCACCTCGGGCAGGTTGAAGCTGCGCTGGAAGGAGCCGTAGTAGCGCTCGGAGAAATAGGAGTCCTTCTTCCTGTCCTCCTTCTCCTCTTTCTTCTCGCCCTTGATGGTCAGGACGCGGTTGGCCAGTCTGACCTGGACGTCCTTCTCGTCCATGCCGGGCAGTTCGGCGGAAAGCTCGTAGAAATCCCCCTTGTCGCTGATGTCGACGGCGGGGATGCCCTGGCTGAACAGCTCGCGGGACCAGAGCGGCTCGCCCTCGAACAGGTTGCGGCCGAAGGGGGAGCGCAGTGCCTTGCGGTTGAAGTCGGAGAAGAGATGATCGATCTGTCGGCGCAGACGCTCCAGGGGATGCGGGCTCTCCGGGGACTTGCCGCTCTCGCCGTTCACTGGAACTTGCTTTTCGGTATCAGCCATATCCAATTCCTCCCTAGTTCGAGTCCGAAGCGGACGCTGCGATTCTGGCGCTCTCCAGATGGAAGCCTTTTGACTGTAGTCAAACCCGGCCGGACCTGCCGGCGCCGGGAGGCTCTGGCGCGCCGGAGGCGGAAACGGCCGTCACGGGGACGGCGCGACGAAGCCGAGCAGGGTGCTGATGGTGACGAAGGAAGCCACCGTGGTCAGCAGCAGGGCGGCGGCGCAGCGGCCGTCGACGCCGAAGCGCTGGCCGAGGATGGGGTAGATGCTCAGCATGGGCGCGCTGGCGAAGAGCACGCCGGCGGCCATCAGCGCCGGGTCCACGTCGGGCAGCAGCGAGAAGATCAGCAGCACGGCCAGCGGATGCAGGATCAGCTTGCCGAAGGCGATCATGCCGATCTCGCCCTGCATGCCGCTGAGCCGCAGGCCGTAGAGGGAGCCGCCGATGACGAACAGCGCCAGCGGCGCCGAAGCGGTGGCCAGCATCTCCACCACCCTGGCCGGCACCGCCGGCAGGCGCAGCTCCAGCAGGGCCAGCGGCAGGCCGATGGCCATGGCGATGATCAGCGGGCTTCTCGCCAGGCGCTTGAGGGTTTCCCGCGCCACGCTCAGGGCCGAGCCCTCCTGTCGGCCGGCTTCGGCCAGTGCCAGGGCCAGCGGGATGATCAGCAGGTTCTCCACCACCATGTTCAGCGCCAGGCCGATGGCCGCGGTGGCGCCCAGGGTCATGGCGACGATGGGGTAGCCGACGAAGCCGCTGTTGGAGTTGGCCATGCCCAGGGCGGCGATGGCGCTGCTGTCCAGCGGTTCCCGGCGCAGCGTGCGGCTGGCCAGCAGGCCGAGGCAGAACACCGTCAGCGAGCCGAGGCCGTAGGCCGTCAGGTACTGCCAGTTGAACACCTCGCCGATCGGGTTCTCCGACACCGCCTTCAGCACCAGCGCCGGCAGGGCGAAGTTGATGACGACGGCGCCCATGCCGCGGACCTGTTCGCGGCTGATCAATCCGCCCCTGGCGGACAGGAAGCCCAGCCCGATCAGGATGAAGATGGGGGTGGTGATGGAGAGAATCTGCAGCACGGCGGACATCCTTGTTTTGGCGGTGCTTGGTGAAGCGGCTGGCTTCGATTGTACCCAGCGGCAGGCTCGTTTGCCTCACCGGCGGGAGGCCATTGAGTTCGTTCGGCGAACGGGGCCTTGTCCGGCACCGATCCGCCCGCCACCGCATCAGCTCGTCGGCCGGGGCCGGCGGATTCGCCTCGCTTCCCGGCGAACCTGATCTAGTCTCTTTCCCCAGCCCGCCGGAGCCTGTCAGGCCGCAGTCGGCGCGGACCGGCCAAGCCAGCCGCAACGGGGAAGCCATGACCACTGCCATCGCCAAGGGCCTGCCCACCTCCGACAGTCGGGTACGCCATATCGGCTACCTGATCGTCTTCGTCACCTTCGGCCTGTTCGGCACCTGGGCCACCCTCGCGCCGCTGGACAGCGCGGCCCTGGCCCAGGGGGTGGTGACCGTGCAGAGCTTCCGTAAGACCATCCAGCATTTGGAAGGCGGCATCGTCAAGGAACTGCACGCCCGCGACGGCGACATGGTCAAGGCCGGCGACCCGCTGATCGTCCTCGACGACACGCAGATCCGCGCCGACTACGAGGTCACCCGCAGCCAGCTGATCGCCGCCCAGGCCATGGAGGCGCGCTTGCGCGCCGAGCGCGACGACCTCCCGGCCATCGACTTTTCCCACATGGTCGAACAGGACAGCCCGCGCGCCCGGGAGGCCCGCGACGGCGAGAGCCAGGTGTTCCAGGCCCGGCGCAACTCGCGCCTGGGCGAGATCGCGGTGCTGGAAAAGCGCATCGGCCAGTTGCACGAGCAGATCAATGGCCTGCAGGAGATGATCCGCACCAAGAACGGCCTGGAGGACTCCTTCCGCAAGGAGATCGCCGAGCTCAGGGAACTGCTCTCCGAGGGCTTCGTCGACAAGCAGCGGCTGCTGGAGCAGGAGCGCAACCTGGACAAGATCCACGCCGAGGTGGCCGACCACCGCTCGGAGATCACCAAGACCCGCCTGCGGATCAACGAGACCGAATTGCAGATCGTCCAGCTCAACAAGGACTTCAACGCCGATGTGGTCGGCCAACTGGCGGACGTGCAGACCAAGGTCTTCGACCTGCAGGAGAAGATGAATGCCCTGGAGGACCGCCTGGGTCGGGTGGTGATCCGCGCCCCCGAGGACGGCATGATCCTCGGCATGACGGTGCACACCGTCGGCGGGGTGATCAACCCGGGCACGCCGCTGATGGACATCGTGCCCTCGGTGTCCGACCTGATCATCGAGGCGCGGGTCGCACCGGTGGACATCGACCGGGTCGAGGTGGGCAAGCTCGCCGACATCCGCTTCAGCAACTTCAACAGCCGCACCACGCCGATCATCGAGGGCCGGGTGATCCAGGTCTCGGCCGACCGCCTGGTCGACGAGAAGACCGGGATTCCCTACTACCTGGCCCGCGTCGGCCTCACCGAGGAAGGCTCCCGGCGCCTGAGCGGGCTCAGGCTGCAGCCGGGGATGCCGGCCGAGGTCTACATCAACACCGGCAAGCGCACCATGCTGGAGTACCTGCTGCAGCCGGCCAGCAACGCCGTCGCCCGCGCGCTGATCGAGGAGTAGCGGCCCCTGCGTCGCCGGCCGTCCGATAGACGCGTGGGGAGGGCAGGCTCGCCATGCGTCCGCCCGGGGATTTTCTATGCTCGTCCTGTCGGCAGGAAAGAGACTCCTGAACCATGACAGCTTCCCCCCGATCCGACCTCCAAGTCGTCCTGACGGCCTGCAAGGGCAGTTTTCTTGCGGTGGGCCTGTTCAGCCTGTTCGTCAACTTCCTCATGCTGGTGCCGTCCTTCTTCATGCTGCAGGTCTACGACCGGGTACTGGCCTCCGGCAGCGAAGCGACGCTGGTGATGCTCTGCCTGATCCTGCTGCTGCTGCTGGGCACCATGGGCTGCCTGGAGTGGGTGCGCTCGCGGATCATGGTGCGGGTCAGCACGCGCATCGACAGCCTGCTCGGCCCGCGCCTGTACGACGCCAGCTTCCAGCAGGCGCTGCTGAGCGGCGGCATGCTCGGCTCGGCCCAGGCCCTCAGCGATCTGACCGGGCTGCGCCAGTTCCTCACCGGCAACGGCCTGTTCGCCTTCTTCGACGCACCCTGGCTGCCGATCTACCTGGCGGTGATGTTCCTCTTCCACCCCTGGTACGGCTGGTTCGGCACCTTCAGCGCGCTGCTGCTGGTGGTCCTGGCCTACGCCAACGAGCGGCTGACCCACCAGCCGCTGCAGCTGGCCAACCAGGAGAACCTGGCGGCCACCAACTTCACCAGCAAGAGCCTGCGCAACGCCGAGGTAGTGGCCTCCATGGGCATGCTGCCGCAGCTGCGCCAGCGCTGGGAGGGCATCAACCACCGGGCGCTGATCCTGCAGTCGCTGGCCAGCGACCGCGCCGGCGCGCTCACCGCCCTGTCGCGGACCCTGCGCCTCTTGGTGCAGTCGCTGATCCTGGCGCTGGGTTCCTACCTGGTGCTGGAGCAGGAGATCAGCCCCGGGCTGATGATCGCCGGCTCGATCCTGCTCGGCCGGGCGCTGGCGCCCATCGACCTGATGATCGGCGTCTGGAAGGGCTTCTCCACTGCCCGCAGCCAGTACGCCCGGCTCAGCGAGCTGCTGCGCAAGTTCCCCCCGGCGCCCGAGCGCATGCCGCTGCCGGCGCCGCGGGGCGAGCTGAGCGTCGAGGGCCTGGTGGTGGCGCCGCCCGGGGGGCGCCAGCCGACCCTGCGCGGGCTCAACCTGCGGGTGGCGGCGGGCGAGGCGGTGGGCGTGGTCGGCCCCAGCGGCGCCGGCAAGTCGACCCTGGCGCGCGCCCTGCTCGGCATCTGGGCGGCGCAGCAGGGCAAGGTGCGCCTGGACGGCGCCGACATCGCCTGCTGGCAGCGCGACGAGCTGGGGCCCTACCTCGGCTATCTGCCGCAGGACATCGAGCTGTTCGAGGGCACCATCAGCGAGAACATCGCCCGTTTCGGCAAGGTCGATCCGGCGGCGGTGGTCGAGGCCGCCCGCCTGGCCGGGGTGCACGAGCTGATCCTGCGCCTGCCGGAGGGCTACGACACCCTGATCGGCGCCACCGGCGGCGGGCTCTCCGGCGGCCAGCGCCAGCGCATAGGCCTGGCCCGGGCGGTGTACGGCCAGCCCCGGCTGATCGTGCTCGACGAGCCCAACTCCAACCTGGACGACCAGGGCGAGCGGGCCCTGATCCTCGCGCTGCAGCAGCTCAAGGCCGCCGGCGCCACCCTGTTCGTCATCAGCCACCGGCCGAGCGTGCTGTGCGGCGTCGACAAGCTGCTGGTGCTGCGCGAAGGGATGGCCGCGCTGTACGGCCCGCGCGAGCGGGTGATGGCCGAGTTGCAGGGCGGCCAGCCGCCGGTCCCGGCGCCGCGCCGGGCCGGCGAGTGAAGCGAAGTACCTGCGAACTTCGTAACTTCCGCGCATTGCGGGAAAACCCTCAATGCCAACCGATAATATCGTGGACTTGAACTTTCCGGATTGATCGGAACGACACGAGTTCGACGTTGGTTTATTGACGGCTGAAACTTTCTCGCGGACTTTTCCGGATGACTTGGATAAATGCCGCGATATTATTCGGGTGGGCCGAAACAATATCGACTCTTTGTCCGGTATTTCATGGGCCGCTGATCGGATAAAACGGGCCGCATTCTTTCCCGGCGGCAGCCAGTCATTAACTGTCTATGCTTGCCTGTGCGGAATCGCATTATCGAATCGCTGGCAAGTTGGGTCGGCGGCTTTCGTATGGATGAAAGAAAAGTTCGCAGCTCACACTGGCCGGCAATCACAACCCCTGGGGTAAAGAGTAGGGAGCGTGAAACATGGTTATCGTAGGCACTGGCAACAACGACAGCCTTCACGGCGGTAACGAGCCGGACACCATCAGCGGCCTCGACGGCGACGACACCCTGAGCGGCGGTCACGGAGACGACCGGCTCGACGGCGGCAACGGCAACGACTGGCTCTACGGCGAGGACGGCAACGACCAGCTCTACGGCGGTGCTGGCGAGGACACCCTCTACGGCGAGAACGGCGACGACCGCCTCTGGGGCGGCGCCGACAAGGACCACCTGGTCGGCGGTAACGGCAACGATACGATCGACGGCGGCCTCGGCGACGATCACGTGATCGGCAGCGAGGGCAACGACACCCTCGCCGGGGCGGCCGGCGACGATTTCCTCAACGGCGGCGACGGTAACGACTCCCTCGTCGGCGGCGTCGGCAACGACCACCTCGACGCCGGCTCCGGCAACGACCTGCTGGACGGCGGGCAGGGCGAGGACGAGCTGGACGGCGGCGCCGGCAACGACCGGCTGATCGGCGGCCTCGGCGGCGACACCCTGATCGGCGGCAATGGCAACGATCAGCTCGACGGTGGCCTCGGCGGCGACCGGCTGTTCGGCAGCGACGGCAACGACCAGCTCAACGGCGGCGGGGGCGGCGACTGGCTATTCGGCGGCGCGGGCGTCGACCGGCTGATGGGCGACAACGGCGACGACTGCCTGGTCGGCGGCGACGGCGCGGACATCCTCCAGGGCGCCGGCGGCTCCGACACCATCGTCGGCGAAGGCGGCGCGGACCAGCTGAGCGGCGGTGCCGGCTTCGACCGTTTCACCTACGTCAACCTCACCGACAGCGGCCCGGACAGCGGCAGCCGAGACGTCATCAGCGACTTCGGCCATGGCGACATCCTCGACCTGTCGATGCTGGACGCCAACGCCGCCACGCCCGCCAACGACGCCTTCACCGGCTTCGTCGACAGCGGGAGCCCGTTCACCGCGTCCGGCCAGCTGATGTTCGACAACGGCGTGCTCTACGGCAACGTGAACGCCGACAACGCGGCGGATTTCGCCATCCAGCTCACCGGCGTCACCGACCTGCACATGTCTGACGTGGTCGCCTGAGGCGGGCCGGCATGATCGGCCCCGGCGCTCGCCGGGGCCTTGTCGTGCCGGGCGGAATCGCTCCGACTCTTTTCTCTTCGGCTTCGGCAACTTTTCCGTATCGATTCTTCATTATTGAAAAGAGGCGAAGACAACTAAGCAGTGAATCGTTCTGCTTGAACGAAACGAAGAATAGGGGCGAGCGGAATAATTATCCGGTGAAGTTGCGCTCGGCATGTTTCCGGTTCATGTCGAACGAGCGTAAGTATATTCGGCCATTGGCGACCGGTTATCGATTGAATCCCGCGAATCAATATTTTCGACGGCATCCCGGGATTATCTGACTATTCTTCCAACTTGCTGAAATGCAGCATCCCATTGCTGGCGAGTCGATTCAGCGGCTACCGATTAATTCTCCAGGTCCATTGAGCGAACTTGCCAGCGATTCAACGACCCCCTGATTTATTGAGTAGGGAGACTGGAAGTATGGCTATCCGCATCGGAACACCCGGCCCCGACATCATCAACGGCACCCTCGCCCCCGATTACATCGACGGCCTCGCCGGCAACGACACCCTCAACGGTCTGGCCGGCGGCGACTGGATCGTCGGCGGTCCCGGCAACGACACCCTCAACGGCAACCTGGGCAACGACCAGCTCAACGGCGGTCCCGGCAACGATCAACTCAATGGCGGCTTCGGCAACGACTGGCTGGTCGGCGGCCCGGGCAACGACCAGCTCGACGGCGGCGCCGGGGCCGACAACATGGCCGGCGGGCAGGGCAACGACACCTACTTCGTCGACAATCCCGGGGACGTGATCAACGAGCCGGTCAACGGCGGCGTCGACACCGTCAACTCCAGCGTCACCCGCATCCTCGGCGCCAATCAGGAGAATCTCGTCCTGAGCGGTCTCGCGGCCATCAACGGCACCGGCAACGCACTGGACAACCATCTGACCGGCAACAACGCCGACAACGTGCTCAGCGGCCTGGGCGGCAACGACACCATCGACGGTCTGGGCGGCAACGATACCCTCAACGGCGATGCCGGCAACGACACCCTCAACGGCGGTCTGGGCAACGACGTCCTCAACGGCGGCCTCGGTCTCGACCGGCTCTATGGCCAGGAGGGCAACGACCGTCTGTTCGGCGGAGCCGACCACGACTACCTCGACGGCGGCGACGGCAACGACTGGCTCGACGCCGGCGAGGGCAACGACGAGCTCTACTCCCGTGCCGGCGACGACCAGCTCTGGGGCGGCGCCGGCAACGACCGGCTGCATGCCGGGCTGGGCAACGACGAGCTGCACGGCGGCATCGCCGACGACTGGCTGTACGGCGACGAAGGCAACGACCAGCTCTTCGCCGAGGAAGGCAACGACCGTCTGGACGGTGGCGTCGGCGACGACCGGCTGATCGCCGGCGACGGCAACGACCGCGGCTTCGGCGGCGAGGGCAACGACTTCATCGACGGCGGCAACGGCAACGACTGGTTCGACGGCAACAACGGCGACGACACCCTCTACGGCGGTGCCGGCAACGACACCCTCTACGGCAGCAACGGCCTCGACCAGCTGTGGGGCGGCATCGGCGACGACCAGCTCTACGGCGGTCTGGGCAACGACACCCTCAACGGCGAGGCCGGCAACGACCGGCTCTACGGCGAGCTCGGCAACGACCAGCTGAACGGCGGTCCGGGCAACGATCTGCTGGACGGCGGCCTCGGCAACGACTGGCTCGACGGCGGCCTGGGCAACGACCAGCTCCTCGGCGGCAACGGCGCCGACCTGCTGCGCGGCATGGCCGGCGACGACCGCCTGGACGGCGGCAACGGTGCCGACTGGCTGGAGGGCGGGCTGGGCAACGACGTCCTGACCGGCGGTCAGGGCCACGACACCCTGAACGGCGGTCTGGGCAACGACACCTTCGTCTACAGCGCGCTGACCGACAGCGGCCTCAACCTGGTCAACCAGGACGTCATCAACGGCTTCGCCCACGGGGCCGACAAGGTCGACCTGTCGGCGCTGGACGCCAACACGGCCACCGCCGGCGACGACGCCTTCACCGTGTTCGTCGACGACTTCACCGCCGCCGGACAACTCAAGTTCGAAGGCGGGGTGCTCTCCGGCAACGTGAATGCGGACGTCGCCCCCGACTTCGCCATCCAGGTCACCGGCGTTCCGAACCTGACCCTCGGCGACGTGATCGCCTGACCGGCAGCGTTCGCCGCGAACGGTCCGGGGGCGGCTGTTCCGCTCCCGGATCGCTAGCGACGCATCAGGCTTTCCCGGCTACGGGGCGCGGACGTCATCCGTGTCCGTGTGTTCTGGCTTCCTGCCGCCGCGCGGCAGGCAACTGCCGGCAGATTCGTACGGCTGCCCCGAGCGGCGCGGGCCGATGAACCGCCGGTGATACGACACCCGATCAAGTGGGAGGAATGGAAGTATGGCGATCATCAACGGTACCGCCTTCGACGATACCCTCAACGGCACTCCCCTCAACGACACCATCAACGGCCACAGCGGCAACGACACCCTCAACGGCCTGGGCGGCAACGACGTTATCAACGGCAGCACCGCCAATCCCCTGACCCATCTCGACAACGAACTCGACCACATCCTCGGCGACGACGACGTCATCAATGCCGGCTTCGGCAACGACCTGGTCAGCGGCGGCAGCGGCGCGGACGTGATCAACGGCGGCGCCGGGGACGACCGTGTCAGCGGCGGCGACGGCGAAGACCGGATCAGCGGCCAGGCCGGCAACGACGTCCTCAACGGCGACAACCACGACGACTTCCTCGACGGCGGTATCGGCAACGACACGCTCAACGGCGGCAGCGGCCACGACGAGCTCCACGGCGGAATCGGCGCCGACCGGCTCAACGGCGGCAACGGCGTCGACCATCTCTGGGGCGAGGACGGCAACGACATCATGGATGGCGCGGAAGAGGCCGACTGGCTCTACGGCGGCAACGGCCACGACCGGCTCGCCGGCGGCCTGGGCGACGACGAACTGCACGGCGAGGCCGGCAACGACACCCTCAGCGGCCAGGCCGGCGACGACGAGCTCGCCGGCGGTGCCGGCTACGACACCCTGCTCGGCGGCATCGGCGCCGACAGCCTGGACGGCGGCGCCGACGACGACTGGCTCTACGGCGGTATCGGCAACGACCGCCTGAAGGGCGGCCTGGGCAACGACGAGCTGAACGGCGAGGCCGGCGACGACTTCCTCCGCGGCGAGGACGGCGACGACGATCTGGATGGCGGCTTCGGCAGCGACACTCTGAGCGGCGGCAACGGCGACGACCGGCTCGACGGCGGCTTCGGCAACGACCATCTGGCCGGCGGTGCGGGCAAGGATGTGCTGAACGGCGGGCTGGGCAGCGACCACTTCGTCTACACCTCGGTCGCCGATTCCGGACTCACCGGCACCACCTGGGACGTCATCAACGGCTTCGCCCGGGGCAGCGACAAGATCGAGCTGTCGACCATCGATGCCAACACCGCCACGCCCAACGACAACGAGGCCTTCTCGGCGTTCGTCAATCCCATGGACCCCTTCACCGCGGCCGGACAGCTGAAGTTCGACGCCGGGGTGCTCTACGGCAACGTGGATGCCGACGCCGCCGCCGAGTTCGCCATCCAGGTCACCGGCGTCAACAACCTGGATATGACCGACGTGATCGCCTGAACGGATGCCCGGCGCTTCGCGAAGCCCCGGCCGCCTTTCCCGGCGCCGGGGCTTTCGCGGCGATGGCGGGGCGCGGCATTTCTCGACATGGCGGACCGTGCGAACCGCCTCGGAGCGAGCCAGTGAGGAGAGCGGAACATGGCTGACTATTACGGCACCAGCGGCGACGACACCCTCAACGGCGGCAACGGCGACGACCGTCTCTACGGCCGCGCCGGCAACGACCGTCTTCACGGCAACCCGGGCCGCGACTGGCTGTTCGGCGAGGACGGCCAGGACTGGCTGTACGGCGGCGCCGGCTATGACCGGCTCGACGGCGGCCGCGGCAGCGACCGGCTCATGGGCGGTCTGGGTAACGACCAGCTCTACGCCGGCCTGGGCAACGACCAGCTGTTCGGCGACGACAACGACGACTGGCTGTTCGGCGAGGCCGGCAACGACCGCCTCAACGGCGGCTACGGTCACGACCGTCTCGATGGGGGCGACGGCGACGACCTGCTGCAGGGCGAGGACGGCCACGACTGGTTCGATGGCGGCGCCGGCAACGACCGGCTCTACGGCGGCGCCGGCAACGACGAGCTGTACGACACCGGAGTCAGCGACGATCAGTTCTACGGCGGCACCAGCGACGACCTGATCTACGCCGGCTTCGGCAACGACCTGCTCTACGGCGAGGACGAGAACGACTGGCTCAACGGCGAGTACGGCGACGACCAGCTCTACGGCGGCGACGGTCACGACCGCCTCGAGGGCAGCGACGGCAACGACCGGCTCGACGGCGGCAACGGCAACGACTGGTTCGACGGCGGCTACGGCAACGACGAACTCTACGGCGGCGCCGGCAACGACTTCCTCAACGACGGCGGCAACGGCGAAGACCTGATCTATGCCGGCTTCGGCAACGACCAGCTGTACGGCGGCTACGACAGCGACCGGCTGTTCGGCGAGGACGACAACGACTGGCTCTACGGCGAGGACGGCGACGACTGGCTCGATGGCGGCAACGGCAACGACCGCCTGGAGGGCGGCGGCGGCAACGATATGCTCTACGGCGGCAGCCAGAACGACTGGCTGGAAGGCGGCGACGGCAACGACTGGTTCGTCTACCGGGCCCTCTCTGACACCGGCCTCGACAGCGGCAGCTGGGATGTCGTCAACGGCTTTACCCAGGGCAGCGACAAGATCGATCTGGCAGCGCTGGACGCCGACCTCGACAAGCCCGGCGACGATGGGTTCACCGCCCTGCTCGGCAGCCAGGAGGAGTTCAGCTCCGCCGGGCAGCTGAAGTACGCCGGCGGGGTGCTCTACGGCAACGTCAACGCGGACGCCACGGCCGATTTCGCCATTGCCATCACCGGCGTCGGCAGTCTGACCCTGGCGGACGTGATCGTCTGATCCGCAGCTTGCGCAGGAGGAGTGGACATGACCCGGAACCCCATCGTCGGCACCAACGGCAACGACATTCTCAACGGCACCAGCGGCGCCGACGCCATCACCGCCCTGGAGGGCGACGATGTCCTCAACGGCCGCGCCGGCGACGACAGCCTCAGCGGCGGCAAGGGCAACGACCGGCTGGACGGCGGCGACGGCAACGACGCCCTGAACGGCAACAGCGGCAACGACGGCCTCTACGGCGGCCGCGGCGACGACCGGCTCTACGGCACCGCTGGGGACGACCTGCTCGACGGCGGCTCCGGCGCCGACCTGCTCAGCGGCGGGACCGGCAGCGATACCTACGTGATCGACGATCCCGGCGACCGGATCGTCGAGACCGACACCTACGGCGATCTGGAGACCGTCTACTCCAGCGTCAGCCATACCCTGGGCGACTTCCAGGAGTGGCTGGTGCTCATCGGCGACCAGACCATCGACGGCATCGGCAACGACCTGGGCAACGAACTGACCGGAAACCACGCCGACAACCTGCTGGATGCCGGCGCCGGCAACGACGTGCTCAACGGCAACTACGGCAGCGACATCCTCTACGGCGGCGCCGGCGACGACTGGCTCTACGGCGACGACGTGCTGAGCCCCGACCTGGGCAACGACCGGCTCTACGGCGGCGAGGGCGACGACACCCTCTACGGCATCGACGGAGTCGACTGGCTCGAGGGCGGCGCGGGCAACGACTGGCTCAATGCCGGCGCCGGCGACGACGTGCTCTACGGCGGCCCGGGCAAGGACCGGCTGAACGATCCCTCCGGCCACGACCGCTTCGTCTACCACGCCCTCGAGGACACCGGCCTCGACAGCGCCAGCTGGGACGTCATCTCCGGCTTCGGTCGCGGCGAGGACCAGGTCGACCTGTCCGGGCTGGACGCCGACACGGCCACCCTGGACAACGAAGCCTTCACCGCCTTCATCGACCCCGGCGCGGAGTTCAGCCAGCCCGGCCAGCTCAAGTTCGACAACGGCGTGCTCTACGGCAACGTGAACGGCGACAGCGCGGCCGACTTCGCCATCGAGCTGCTCGGCGTCGACAGCCTGACCCTCGACGACGTGATCGCCTGAGCCGTCAGTCGAAGCGGCTGCTGCGCACCAGCGCGACGGCGGCCAGCACCACGGCGCCGGCCAGGACCGTCATCGCCGGCAGCATGCCGATGGCGTCGACCACCGCGCCGATGCCGAGGATGCACAGGGCGCTGCCCAGATAGCCCGCCACGTAGAGCAGCGAATTGAGGGCGCCGCGGTGCTCCGCCGGGGCGATCGCGCCCAGGCGGCCGACCGCGCCGACGAACGAGGCGCCGTAGCCGGTGCCGGCGAGCAGGGTGAACAGGCAGAACGACCAGCCC
The DNA here is from genome assembly GCF_042643485.1 of Azotobacter bryophylli. Lineage (NCBI taxonomy): Bacteria > Pseudomonadati > Pseudomonadota > Gammaproteobacteria > Pseudomonadales > Pseudomonadaceae > Azotobacter > Azotobacter bryophylli. Next base: position 327,928 of record NZ_JBHRSJ010000035.1, read on the forward strand.
CGGCCGTAGACCAGGCTGGCCACGCAACCGCACCAGCTGACCGCCAGCAGGATGCTGCCCAGGCGGATCGCCGGGCGCGCCTGCAGCTGCCGGCAGAGGAACTGGCTGGCGCCGGCGGAGAGCTGGAAGCCGGCGACCACCAGACCGCCGGCGGCCAGACTGCCGGAGGGCAGGGTCGAGGCCAGCAGTGTCGGGCCGAGAGCGACGAACAGCGAGCCCACCGACCAGGCCAGCACCAGCGCGGCGCAGAGCATGGCGAACGGCTGGCGGATCGGCCGCAGGGCCCGCAGCGGGCTCTCCCGGCCGGAGGCGGCCCGCTGCAGGGCGGGCATGGCCGGCTGCCTCGGCCAGCGGCCGAGCAGCAGGCCCAGGCCGGTGAGCAGCGCCAGCGCCACGTTGAACAGGAAGGGCGAGCTGCGCGGCCAGAACTCCAGGTACAGGGCCGTCGAGCTGAGCACCGGCCCCAGCGCCGCGCCGCCGGTGAAGGCGAGGGTGGCGATGCTGGCGGCGCGCTTGCGCAGGTCCAGGGCGTCGAAATCCATCAGCGCCGCGTTGGCGCTGCCGGTCAGCGCGCCGGTGCCGAGTCCGGCCAGCAGGCGGCCGAGGAACAGCTGCGACAGGTCGTCGGCGAAGGCGAACAGCAGGGCGCCGAGGGCGACCATGCCCAGGGCCGGCAGGATGATCAGGCGGCGGTCCGGCAGGCGGTCGGAGAGCCGGCCGCAGCAGGCGAGGGCGATCAGCACGCCGAAGGCGTAGAGGGCGTAGAGGGCGCTCAGGGTGACCGACGGGAAGCCCCAGAGCGACTGGTAGAGCCCGTACAGCGGCGACGGCGTGGTGCTGCCGAGCAGGGCGCTGACCAGGGCCAGGGCGAGGAAGGTGCGGGGTGTCGCCAGTCCGGTATGCAGGGCGGGCGACGAAGAGGGGGCATCCACGGCGAATATCTCGGGCGGCAGGCGGTTGGTCGAGGGAGCGGAGCCGGCGCGTCTCGCGTCGGCCGGTGAAGCGCGGCAGTGTCCCGCCGGAGCTCGCCCGGTTGAAGGCACGGGTTGCACAAAGGCTTGCACTTTTATCGCAAATCCCCGGTCGGCTGGCCATCGGGGCGAGCCTGCAGGCGGAATTCGCTGGGCGTGAGCCCGGTGTGCTTGCGGATGAAACGGCTGAAGTAGCCCTCGTCGGAAAACCCCAGATCGAGGGCGATCTCCTTGATGCTGCGGCCGGAGTAGGCCAGCTCGCGCTTGGCCTCGAGCACCAGGCGGGCGTTGATCACCGCCAGCGGGGTCATCCCCAGCTGTTCCTGGCAGAGGCGCCCGAGGGTGGCCAGGGTCATGCCCAGCTCCTCGGCGTAGTCGCTGACCGTGCGGTGCGCGCGGAAGTGGATCTCCACCCGTTCGCGGAACTGCTTGACCTGCTGGGCGCGCCGGCTGTGCGCCGGGCTCGGGCGGACGGGGCCGCCGAAGCGGAATACGTTGATCAGCAGCGCCAGCAGCAGGGCCGTGCTGCAGGCGACGTGCTCGCGTCCGCGGCCGAGGTATTCCTCCTCCAGGGCGGCGAACAGCGGCAGCAGCGGGTCCTCCTCCGGCAGCCAGTAGGGCAGCTCGATCAGCTGGCGCTCCTGCAGCTGCGGCAGCAGGCCGGGGCAGAGGGGGCCGGCGATCGACTCCAGCGGGTGCTGCAGGGCGGTGATCACCTTGCCTTCCACCGCGCCGTCCCAGCGGAAGCCGTGCACGCTCTGCGCCGGCACGTAGATGACGCAGGGCGCCCGCGCGATCAGGCTGAGGCTGTCGCAGAGCACGGTGCCGCCGCCTTTCTGCAGGTAGAGGAGCTGCAGCAGGGTGTCGTGGCGGTGGGGGGCGATCTCCCAGGCGTAGGCGCCGGAGCGCGTGGAGATGGACTCCACGTGCAGGGACTCGTGCCAGATCGGCTGGGAGACCTCGCCGTAGAGGGCGTAGTTCGGGATCTTGTTCATGTCCTGGGGCTCCTTGCCCTGGGTTCGAGCGCACGCGCGGCGACGGCAGAGGCGACGGCCGCCCGCCCATTTGTGCAAAAAGTCGGGGCGCTTGTCGATTTCGTCCATTCAGGGGCCCCGGGGGCGACCCTACCATTGCCCCACGTGCAGAGCCTTGCAGCTCGACGCTCCAACAACAATAAGAACCGCGCGGAATCGGCGTGCTCGGCACCGCGCGAAACAGCGGAGACATCATGGATAACGACAAGAACGACAACTGGCTGAAGCTGGATGCGGCCGTCTGCGTGGTCAGCGGTGCCGCCGGCGGCATCGGCAGCGAAATCGCCACGGCGCTGGTCGGGCAGGGCGCCCGGGTGGTGCTGCTGGATCTCGACGAGGGCCGCTGCCGGCAGCTCGCCGAGCGACTCTCGCCCATGAGCGCCGAGCCGCCGCTGGCCATCGCCTGCGACATCGCCGACCCGGCCAGCGTGCAGCGGGCGGCGGCGCAGGTGGAAAGCCGCTTCGGCCGCTGCGACGTGCTGGTCAACAACGCCAGCGTGTTGCAGCCCGGCGGCATCGAGGACATCGCCCTGGAGCAGTGGAACCGGGTGCTGTCGGTCAATCTCAACGGCTACCTGCTCTGTTCCCAGGCCTTCGGCCGGCTGATGCTGGCCCGCCAGTCCGGGCGCATCGTGCACATCGCCTCGATCGCCGCCCACTTCCCGCAGTCCTGGAGCGGCGCCTACAGCGCGGCCAAGGCCGGCGTCGGCATGCTCTCCCGGCAGATCGCCAGCGAGTGGGGCGCGCGCGGCGTGCGCAGCAACGTGGTCTGCCCGGGGCTGATCCGCACGCCCCTGTCCGCCGCCTTCTACGCCGACCCCGAGATCGAGCGTCAGCGCTGCGCCATGACCGCCAACCGGCGCATCGGCGAGCCGGCGGACATCGCCCAGGCCGTGCTGTTCCTCGCCAGCCCGCGGGCGGACTACGTCAACGGCGCCGAGCTGACCGTCGACGGCGGCCTGGAATGCATGCCCATGGCGCTGATCCCGCGTCCCGGCTTCGAGTCCCCGGTAGCCGCCCGTCGCGGCTGATTCCCCCTTCCGCTAACCCCCATCGGCGTGCGCCGCGTCCGCGCGCGGGCGCGCCCGTGCCCATCCGGCAAGGAGACTGCCCATGAGTCAGCAACCCCCTCGTCCCGCCCTCGAGTGCGACGTCCTGGTCGTCGGTTCCGGCGCCGGCGGACTATCCACCGCCATCACCGCGAAGAAGAACGGCCTGGACGTGGTCGTGATCGAGAAGGAGGAATATTTCGGCGGCACCACGGCCTTTTCCGGCGGGGTGCTGTGGATCCCCGGCAACCGTCACGCCAAGGCCAACGGCGTGCAGGACAGCCGCGACGCCGCGCGCACCTACCTGCAGCACGAGACCGGCGCCTTCTTCGACGCCGAGGCGGTCGACGCCTTCCTCGAGCACGGCCCGGAAATGGTGGAGTTCTTCGAGCGCGAGACGACCGTCAAGTTCGTCCCGACCCTGTACCCGGACTACCATCCGGACGTCGGCGGCGGGGTGGACATCGGCCGCTCGATCCTCGCCGCGCCCTACGACATCCGCCAGCTCGGCGACGACATGGCGCGCCTGCGCCCGCCGCTGAAGACCATCACCTTCATCGGCATGATGTTCAACTCGTCCAACGCCGACCTGAAGCACTTCTTCAACGCCACCAGGTCGCTGACCTCCTTCGTCTACGTGGCCAAGCGCCTGGCCACCCATATGAAGGAGCTGGCCCTGTACCGGCGCGGCATCAACGCCACCAGCGGCAACGCCCTGGCCGCGCGGCTGGCCAGGTCGGCGCTGGACCTGAACATCCCGATCCACACCGGCACCGCCGCCCGCGAGCTGCTGCTGGAGAACGGCCGGGTGGTCGGCGCCCGGGTGCAGGGGCCGCAGGGCGAGCTGCGGATCGCCGCCCGCCGCGGCGTGGTGCTGGCCTGCGGCGGCTTCTCCCACGACCTCGAGCGCATCCGTCAGGCCTATCCGCACCTGCGGCGCGGCGGCGAGCACCTCTCGCCGGTGCCGGCGGGCAACACCGGCGACGGCGCACGCATGGCCGAGGCCGCCGGCGGCCGGGTGGAGATCCGCTATCCGCAGCCCGCCGCCTGGATGCCGGTGTCGCGGGTGCCGCTGGGCAAGGGCCGCTACGGGGTCTTCCCGCACCTGCTCGACCGCTACAAGCCGGGCATCATCGGCGTGCTGCGCGACGGCCGGCGCTTCACCAACGAGTCGAACTCCTACCACGACGTCGGCGCCGCGCTGATCCGCGCCTGCGAGGGCCTGGGCGAAACGGCCATGTGGCTGATCTGCGACCGCACGGCCATCGCCAAGTACGGCCTGGGCTACGCCAAGCCGGCGCCGATGCCGCTGGCGCCGCTGCTGCGCAGCGGCTACCTGCAGAAGGCCGGGACGCTCGCCGAGCTGGCGGCCAAGGTTGGCATCGATCCGCACGGGCTGGCGGAGACCGTGCGGGCCCACAACGCCGGCGCCCGCTACGGCGAGGACCCCGAGTTCGGTCGCGGCAGCACTTCGTTCAACCGTTACCTGGCGGACCCGGAGCACAAGCCCAATCCCTGCGTGGCGCCGATCGAGAGGGGGCCGTTCTACGCGCTCAAGGTGATCATGGGCGATCTCGGCACCTTCGACGGCATCCGCACCAGCGTGGCCGGCGAGGTGCTGGACGGGCAGGGCGCCGCCATCCCCGGCCTGTACGCGGTGGGCAACGACCGCGCCAGCGTGATGGGCGGCAACTACCCGGGCGCCGGCATCACCCTCGGCCCGATCATGACCTTCGGCTACATCACCGGCCGCCATCTGGCGCGGGCCGGCGACGAGAAGAACACCAAGCGCTACCTGGAGGCCGTCTGATGAACCACAAGCCCGTCGTCGATCACCGCATCTACACCATCAAGCCGCGCGGCATGGCCGAATTCCTGGAGGTCTTCGACCGCCTGGCGATGCCGGTGCTGCTGCGCCACCTGGGGCCGCCGCTGGCCTTCTACACCAGCTGCATCGGTCCGCTGAACCAGGTGGTGCACCTCTGGGGCTACGACAGCCTGGACGATTTCGAGCGGCGCGGCCTGGCCCGCGACCGCGACCCGGATTTCCCCGAGTACCTGCAGGCCTCGGCGCATCTGGTGATCGCCCAGGAGACCCGGATCATCAGGCCGGTGCAGTTCAAGAGCCTGCTCTGAGGAGCCGGCGGCGGGCCGGACGCGGCGATCGCCTTGCCGCTGCGTCCGGCTCGGGAATCTGTCAGTCGGCCCCGCCCCATCGAGTGTCGCTTCAACAATAAGAACGAGCCCCCACGGGGCGCTCGATAAAAACGAGGTGAACCCAAGTGAACGCAACAAGAACAATAGATGTGCGTGAACTGATCAATGGCCGACCCTTCGGCGCCTTCCAGAAGCTGGTGGTGTTCTTCTGCTTCCTCATCATCGCCCTGGACGGCTTCGACGTGGCGGTCATGGGGCTGATCGCGCCCCAGCTGCGCGAGGAGTGGGGCGTGTCGCCCCAGGCGCTGGGGCCGGTGCTGAGCGCCGCGCTGATCGGCCTGGCCATCGGTGCGCTGGTCGCCGGTCCCCTGGCCGATCGCTACGGGCGCAAGATCGTGCTGGTCTGCAGCGTGGCGTTCTTCGGCTTCTGGACCCTGGTCACGGCCTGTTCCGCCGATGTCACCCAACTGGTGGTCTTCCGCTTTCTCTCCGGCCTGGGCCTCGGCGCCGCCATGCCCAACGCGGCGACCCTGACGTCCGAGTTCGCCCCCGACCGCAAGCGTTCCTTCCTGGTCACCGTGGCCTTCTGCGGCTTCTCCTTCGGCGCCGCCGGCGGCGGCTTCCTCTCCGCCTGGATGATCCCGCACCTGGGCTGGCACAGCGTGCTGATCCTGGGCGGCGCGCTGCCGCTGCTGGTGGCGCCGCTGCTGTACTGGAAGATGCCCGAGTCGGTGAGTTTCCTGGTGACGAGGAAGGCTGCGCCGGCGAAGATCCAGCGCATCCTCGAGAGGATCGCCCCGGGCGCCAGCGACGGCCGCTGCGAATTCGTCCTGCCGACCCCGGCGCAGCGCAAGAGCGGCGCGCGGCTGGTGCTCTCCGGGAAGTATCTCTTCGGCACCCTGATGCTCTGGTGCGGCTACTTCACCGCGCTGTTCCTGGTCTACCTGTTCAGCAGCTGGTTGCCGACCCTGGTCAAGGACGGCGGCTACAGCGTCGCCGACGCCGCCATCGTCACCTCCATGTTCCAGGTCGGCGGACCGGTCGGCTCGCTGGTCGTCGGCTGGGCGATGGATCGCTTCAAGCCGCACGGGGTGCTGCTGCTGACCATGCTGGCGGCGGCCATCGCCACCTATGCCATCGGCCAGGTCGACGACGAGCTGTTCCTGCTCGGCGCCATCGCCTGGGCGGTGGGCTTCTGTCTGAACGGCGGCAGCGTCGGCATGAACGCGCTGGCCACCTGCTTCTACCCGACCGAGGCGCGCGCCACCGGAGCCAGCTGGATGAGCGGGATCGGTCGCTTCGGCGCCATTCTCAGTGCCTTCGCCGGCGGGCAGATGATCGCCATGGGCTTGCCCCTCGAACAGGTGTTCGCCCTGCTGGCGATTCCGGGCGTGCTCTCCGGGCTGGCCATGGCGGCCAAGGGCCTGGGCGACCGGCGCCGGCTGGCCGACGCCGGCGTGCTGCAGGCCAATCCCGCCCATTCCTGACCACCGGCCGCGCCCACCGCCGGGCGCGGTCCCCTTTCTCGCTGCGAGACCCGGTCCGGATCGCCGGCGACACGGGACGGGCCGTCTCGATACAACAAGAACAAGAGCAGCTAGGGATATGCATATTCTCAACGTGAAAATCGGCGTCCTGGCCTGCTGTGCCGGACTGTCGGTGACTGGCGCGGCCCTCGCCGGGCAGGCGCAGTCCAGGGGATTTTTCGAAGACAGCCACTTCGACCTGTTGAACCGCAACTACTATTTCAATCGCGATTTCCGCAACGGCGCCCGCAACAACCTCGGCGGCAACGCCCACAAGCCGCCGGCCGAGCGCAACGGCTATCGCGAGGAGTGGGCCCATGGCCTGATGGCCTTCTACCGCTCGGGATTCACCCGGGGAATCGTCGGCTTCGGCCTCGACGCCCACGCCTTGGTCGGCATCCGCCTGGACAGCGGCGCCGGGCGCACCGGTACCAGCCTGCTGCCCTGGGACGGCGACGGCAATCCGGAGAGCGAATATTCCGAGCTGGGCGGCGCGCTCAAGCTGAGGTTCTCCAGCAGCGTGCTGAAGTACGGCCAGCAGTTGCCCAACGTGCCGGTGTTCTCCATGAACCAGACGCGCCTGCTGCCGAGCACGGCCACCGGCTTCAGTCTGACCGTGGACGAGATCGGCGGCCTCAATCTGCAGGCGGGGCATTTCACCGCGGTGAGCGGGGTGGATTCCAGCGACAACCATGGCGAGATCACCACCGACTACGCGGTGCTGCCGCCGGCGCGCAGCATCGACTACCTGGGCGGCACCTACAAGTTCGGCGAGGATCTGAGCCTCACCCTGTACGGCAGCGAGCTGGAGGACATCTGGCGGCAGTATTACGCCAATGCCCGCTACCGGCTGGCGCTGCCGCACAACCAGGCCTTGACCTTCGTCTTCCATCTGTACGACACCCACGATCACGGCAAGTCGAAGGGCGGGAACATCGACAACACCTCCTGGTCGCTGAGCGCCGCCTACCGGATCGGTGGCCATACGCTCACCCTCGGCCATCAGCGCATCGACGGCGACGAGCCCCTGGACTGGGTCGGTTTCGACGGCACCCAGGGCGGCATGCTGTTCATGGGCAACGTGTCGCAGGTGGTGACCTTCAGCGAGGCCAATGAGCGCTCCTGGCAGCTGCGCTACGACCTGGACCTGGCGCCCTACGGGATTCCCGGGCTGACCTTCATGACCCGCTACACCCGCGGCGATCACATGGACAACGCCGATAGCGACAATCCGTTCTACACCCGCCATGGCGCCAGCGTTTATCAGCGGGGCAAGGACTACAGCCACTGGGAGCGCAACGTCGAGCTGGCCTATGTGCTGCAGTCCGGGCCGGCCAAGGATCTGCTGCTGCGGGTACGTCAGTCGACCCATCGGGCCAGCATCGGTTACCGCTATCCCGATCATGACGAGGTGCGCCTGATCGTCGAGTATCCGCTGGGGCTGTTCTGACCCGGGCGAGTGCTCTGCCCGGCCCATTCGGGGCCGGGAGATGACTGTCCATGTTCGAATGAGTGAGGAGGCAAACATGCTCGAGGGTAAGGTGGCGGTGATCACCGGCGCCGGTTCGGGAATCGGCGAGGCCGTGGCCCGGCTGTTCGGCGCGGAGGGAGCGAAAGTGGTGGTGGGCGATGTCGCCGCCGATATCGTCGTCCAGGGCGGCGAGGCGATCTTCGTGCTGGTCGACGTGACTGCCGAGGCGAGCGTCGCGGCCCTGATGCAGGCGGCAGTGGCGACCTTCGGCAAGCTGGACATCCTGGTCGCCAATGCTGGCGTTCCGGAACAGAAGGGGCCGGTTCACGAACTGGATCTGGCCGCCTGGCAGCGCGTGCTGGATATCGACCTGACCGGCGTCGCCCTGTGCAACAAGTACGCGGCCGCGCGGATGCTGGAAAACGGCTCGGGCTCCATCGTCAACATGGCCTCGATTCTCGGCCATGTCGGTCAGGCGAACAGCACCGCCTACTCGGCGGCCAAGGCGGCGGTGGTCAACTTCACCCGCTCGGTCGCCCTGACCTATGCGCGGCGGGGCATCCGGGCCAACAGCGTTTCCCCGGGCTACGTGGACACGCCGCTGCTGGCACAGCTGCCGAAGGAGACCAGGGACGCCATGCTGAACAGGCAGCCGATAGGTCGCCTCGCTCGCCCGGAAGAGATCGCCCAGGTGGTCGCCTTCCTGGCCAGCGACAGGTCTTCGATCATCACCGGCGCCTGCATCAATACCGATGGCGGCTACACCGCGATCTGATCGTGCAGGCGGGGAGCGCCGCGCCTGCTCTTTCGCCGTGGTCGGTGGTTATCCGGAGAGCCCCACAACAGGGGCCGCCAGTCAGCTCCCGAAGGAAAAATCCTTCTTTTCAGTTATTTAGCGAAAATAGGTGTTGACACCCCGGATCAGTTCCGTAGAATGCGCGGCCATCAGCAGGCACATAGCTCAGTTGGTTAGAGCACCACCTTGACATGGTGGGGGTCGTTGGTTCGAGTCCAATTGTGCCTACCAAACAAAACCCGCAGCTGGCGGGGCTTAGAGGGCGATCCGAAAGGGTCGCCCTTTTTGTTTTGGGGGTTTTGGGGAAATGCCTGCCTTCTCATGGCGTCAGATTTGCCTGAGTTCGCGGTTGATGCCCCTTAAAGGGGGGCGTCGGTATTCGGGCATGAAAAATACCCGCCACCCCATACTGGCAGCATGCGGGGGTCAGTGCTGGGTATCGTCCAGGGCCATCCGAATCCCCAGGATGATGATATATAGCCAGTACAGCGGCCATAGCAGAACGCACCTGTGAAAGTGCGTCGGCTTGGTCACGCCGAACGATGTAATTACTGCGCCTATAAAATAGGTGACTACCAAGTCGACGATGGTCATGGCTTGGTCTCAAGTGGGGCGCTCCGCAATGCTTCTCCGGCTGCGAACTCACATGATGCAAGACCGTGCTGGGTCTTGGGCGTCGTTCGGCTGGGTTGCGCTGCAGTGGTCGCCATCATCGCTTCCGGTCTGCTGCGAAAGCCTCTGTAGCGGCCTTTCCGGCTTTGCGCTGTTCTGGCAGGCAGACATCCTCGCCCCCGACCTCGTCCTGAGGAACTTACCTATATAGGACTTTGCTCGGTCGCGAAGTTCACGTAGGGGATTCTTGCTGCTGGTGGGGGCGTCCGCTGTCCTGCTATTTCCGAGGGTGTGTGCTGGGGGTATGGAGAGGGGGGCTGCCGACTTCGGTGGGGATTATCGGGTGTGGATGCCTGCCGCCTCGATGGCTTCTCGGCATTCGTCTATTCCGTTGCTTCGCTCGAGGCTCAGGTCGTATTCCGGCAGTTCGATGGCAGAGCCTGAGTAATCGCTACGGCTTTTCGCCCAGGCTTCGAAGTCCTGACGTATCTGCTCGAACCTTTCGCTCATGTGTGTGCTCTCTCGGTTCTGGTGATTGCGGATGTCCGGCTTGCGTGGCGGCTGCTCTGTATTGGAAGCGGAAATGCTCGGCGTGGTTTCGAGTGATGTCGCTGTGGGGGCGGCTTCGTCAGATGCCGAGCTTCTGGGCGAGCAGAAGAAAGAGCGTAATGGTGATAACCGCAAGTAAGACGCCAAGGGGCGGTCCGATGAGGTGCTTCACATTCTGCTCCTTATCTGACTGATTTTCATAAGATTCTACCTGACGATGGAGCTTGGTGGGGCCGCTCTTCGGTGCCAATTGGAGGATGGTGGGGGCAGCTCGGCGGGCTGCGAGTTGCTGTGCCGCCCTGGTTGATCGATTTTTGTGCTAGCATGCTGACATCTCAGATGGCGTGAGCCCGACCTGTTTGCCGGTCGTCCGAATCGCTTCCTCTTTTGGCTCGAGGCATGGAGGGGCCGGGCGCGATTGGCGAGATCGCTTGTCAACGTCGCGGCTTTCTGAAAGCATCCGCCATCTTTAATCTTCCAGTGACTCCGGTTCGTTCGAGGCGGCCTTCGGGCTCCTGCCACGGTGAGGCAGGCATCTTCGGCGGATCGCTTACTGGCTCATCCCAACCCATGTGGCCTTTGGTAGGGGTCACCACTAGGAGAGGAGGCGCCATGCCCATCATTACTCTTCCAGACGGCAGTCAGCGTTCGTTCGATCATCCGGTTTCGGTTGCCGAGGTCGCCCAATCCATCGGTGCCGGCCTGGCCAAGGCCGCTCTGGCCGGCAAGGTCGATGGCCAACTGGTGGATACTTCCTGCGTCATCGAAGGCGATGTCGCATTGTCGATCGTCACTGCTCGGGAAGCTGAGGGGGTCGAGGTGCTGCGCCATTCCTGCGCCCACCTGATGGCCATGGCCGTACAGCAACTGTTCCCGGGTACTCAGGTCACTATCGGTCCGGTGGTGGACAACGGCTTCTACTACGACTTCGACTGCGAGCGTCCCTTTACCAGTGAAGATCTCGAGAAGATCGAGGCGAAGATGTACGAGTTGGCTAAGGCCGACTATCCGGTTACCCGTTCGCTGATGTCGCGCGACGAGGCGGTGGCCTTCTTCGACAGGCTCGGCGAGAAGTACAAGGTCGAGATCATCGGCTCGATTCCCAGCAACGAACCGCTATCGTTCTACCAGCAGGGCGAGTTCATCGACCTGTGTCGCGGCCCGCACGTGCCGTCCACCGGCAAGCTGCAGGCGTTCAAGCTGATGAAGGTGGCTGGTGCCTACTGGCGTGGCGACGCCAAGAACAAGATGCTGCAGCGCATCTACGGCACCTGCTGGGGCAGCAAACAGGATCTCAAGGACTACCTGCACCGCCTGGAAGAGGCGGAGAAGCGCGATCACCGCAAGATCGGCAAGCGACTCGATCTGTTTCACACTCAGGAAGAAGCGCCCGGTATGGTGTTCTGGCACCCCAACGGCTGGACCCTCTACCAAGTGCTCGAGCAGTACATGCGTAACGTGCAGCGGCAGAACGGTTACCTGGAGATCAAGACTCCGCAGGTGGTCGATCGTGTACTGTGGGAGAAGTCCGGCCACTGGGCCAACTACAGCGACCTGATGTTCACCACTGAGTCAGAAAGCCGCGACTATGCGATCAAACCGATGAACTGCCCGTGCCACGTGCAGGTGTTCAATCAGGGGCTGAAGAGCTACCGCGAGCTACCCATGCGTCTGGCCGAGTTCGGCGCCTGTCACCGCAACGAACCGTCCGGTTCGCTGCATGGCATCATGCGTGTGCGTGGCTTCACCCAAGACGACGCACACATCTTCTGTACTGAGGAGCAGATGCAGGACGAGGCGGCGGCCTTCATCAAGCTGACCCTCGACGTCTACGCCGACTTCGGCTTCAAGGACATCCAGCTCAAGCTGTCGACCCGTCCGGAGAAGCGTGTCGGCTCCGACGAGCTGTGGGATCGCGCCGAGGCCGCCCTGCAGTCCGCGCTGGACAATGCCGGTCTGCCTTGGGAGTTGCAGCCGGGCGAGGGCGCCTTCTACGGCCCGAAGATCGAGTTCTCCCTGAAGGACTGCCTGGGGCGTGTCTGGCAATGCGGTACCTTGCAGCTGGACTTCAATCTGCCGATCCGCCTCGGCGCCGAGTATGTCAGCGAGAACAACGATCGGCAGCATCCGGTCATGTTGCACCGGGCTGTCCTCGGCTCATTCGAGCGCTTCATCGGTATCCTGATCGAGCATTACGAGGGCGCTTTCCCGGCGTGGCTGGCGCCGACTCAGGCGGTGATCATGAACATCACCGACAAACAGGGCGGGTTTGCCCTAGAAGTCGAAAAGATGCTCAATCAAAGCGGATTCCGTGCCAAGTCTGACTTGAGAAACGAAAAGATCGGTTTTAAAATCCGCGAACATACTTTGCTCAAGGTTCCCTATCTCTTAGTCATTGGAGACCGGGAAGTTGAGACACGATCCGTTGCTGTGCGTACCCGCGAAGGGGCCGATCTGGGTTCGATGCCGATCGAGCAATTCCGCGAGATGTTGGCACAGGCGGTTTCCCGGCGTGGTCGCCAAGAGATGGAGTAATCATTATTAAGCGTGAAATGAGACAAGATAGACGAGCTCAACCGAAAGCCCCGATCAACGAGAATATCTCGGCACGCGAGGTTCGGTTAATTGGAGTGGACGGCGAGCAAATTGGCATCGTCTCTATCGATGAAGCGCTTCGCGTAGCGGAAGAAGCCAAACTGGATCTGGTGGAGATATCCGCTGATGCAGTGCCGCCGGTGTGCCGGATCATGGATTACGGCAAGCACCTCTTCGAAAAGAAGAAGCAGGTTGCGGCGGCCAAGAAGAACCAGAAACAGGTTCAGATCAAAGAAATCAAGTTTCGTCCAGGGACGGAAGAAGGGGATTACCAGGTAAAACTACGCAACCTGGTACGTTTCCTTAGTGAAGGGGACAAGGCCAAGGTATCCCTGCGATTCCGTGGTCGTGAGATGGCTCACCAGGATCTGGGCATGGAACTGTTGAAGCGGGTCGAAGCCGATCTCGCCGAATACGGTACCGTCGAACAGCATCCCAAGATGGAAGGACGCCAGCTGATGATGGTCATCGCCCCCAAAAAGCGAAAATAACCTCCAGGGCACTGGCAGGCCTTGTGGTTATGTGTATTGACTGAATGCGGAGTATCCGAACATGCCAAAGATGAAAACTAAGAGTGGTGCAAAGAAACGCTTCAAGCCGACTGCTAACGGCTTCAAGCACAAGCACGCTTTCAAGAGCCACATCCTGACCAAGATGACTACCAAGCGTAAGCGTCAACTGCGCGGCACCTCGCTGATGCATCCGTCTGACGTCGCCAAAGTAGAGCGCATGCTGCGCGTTCGTTAATCCTGGTCAAGATTCTAGAGGTAATTACCCATGGCTCGTGTTAAGCGTGGCGTCATCGCTCGTCGCCGTCACAAGAAGATCCTGAAACTCGCCAAAGGCTACTACGGTGCACGCTCTCGCGTGTTCCGCGTTGCCAAGCAGGCGGTGATCAAGGCAGGCCAATACGCCTACCGTGACCGCCGTCAGCGCAAGCGTCAGTTCCGCGCTCTGTGGATCGCCCGTATCAACGCCGGTGCTCGTCAGAACGGTCTGTCCTACAGCCGTCTGATCGCCGGTTTGAAGAAGGCGGCCGTCGAGATCGATCGCAAGGTTCTGGCCGATCTGGCTGTGAACGAAAAAGCGGCGTTCGCTGCGATTGTCGAGAAAGCCAAGTCCGTTCTGGCTTGATTTCCCGATAGTCCCGGGCTTGCCCGGTGCTGAACGTCACCGATAGGGGAAGGGCCTTGTGCTCTTCCCCTATTTCGTATCTGAGAAGGGGCTTTTGCAAAACCGAGCCTAGCGTTGCAGGCAAACCGCTCTGCCGAGTGCGATGAAGTCGAATCGGACGCCAGGACAGTTCTGCAAGACCCTCTGGAGGTTGTACATGGAAAACCTGGATGCATTGGTCTCGCAAGCGCTAGAGGCCGTGCAACATAGCGAAGACGTCAATGCCCTGGAGCAGCTCCGGGTCCACTACCTCGGTAAGAAGGGTGAGCTTACCCAACTGATGCAGACTCTCGGCAAGCTGTCCGCTGAGGAGCGTCCCAAGGCCGGCGCCCTGATCAATGCTGCCAAGTCCAGCGTGCAGGATGCCCTCAATGCACGCAAGGCAGAGCTCGAGAGCGCTGCGCTGGCTGCAAGGCTCGCAGCTGAGCGAATCGACGTGACCCTGCCGGGGCGTGGCCAGGTTTCCGGCGGACTGCACCCGGTAACCCGCACCCTGGAACGGGTCGAGCAGTTTTTTACCCATATCGGTTACAGCGTCGCCGAAGGTCCGGAAGTCGAGGACGACTATCACAACTTCGAAGCGCTCAATATCCCCGGCCACCATCCGGCACGGGCGATGCACGATACCTTCTATTTCAACGCCAACATGCTGCTGCGTACCCATACCTCGCCCGTCCAGGTTCGCACCATGGAGACGCAGCAGCCGCCGATCCGCATTGTCTGTCCTGGACGCGTATACCGCTGCGACTCGGATATCACCCACTCGCCCATGTTCCATCAGGTAGAGGGCTTGCTGATCGATGAAGGCATCAGCTTCGCCGACCTCAAGGGCACCATCGAGGAGTTTCTTCGGGTGTTCTTCGAGAAGCCGCTGGGCGTTCGCTTCCGTCCGTCCTTCTTCCCCTTCACTGAGCCATCCGCTGAAGTCGACATGCAATGCGTGATGTGCGGCGGGCATGGTTGCCGCGTGTGCAAGCACACCGGCTGGCTGGAGGTAATGGGTTGCGGCATGGTGCATCCGAACGTGTTGCGCATGTCGGGCATCGATCCGGAGAAATACCAGGGCTTCGCCTTCGGCATGGGCGTCGAGCGTCTGGCCATGCTGCGTTACGGAGTCAACGATTTGCGCCTGTTCTTCGAAAACGACCTGCGCTTTCTCGCGCAATTTCGCTAGCCGTAATCGAATTTTCAGGAGAGAACAGGATGAAATTTAGTGAACAATGGCTGCGGAGCTGGGTAAGCCCGCAGGTAACCCGCGACGAGTTGGTCGCTCGTCTGTCCATGGCCGGTCTTGAGGTGGATAGTGTCACGCCTGCAGCCGGTGCTTTCAGCGGTGTGGTGGTCGGCGAGATCCTTTCCGCCGAGCAGCACCCGGATGCGGACAAACTGCGCGTTTGCCAAGTCAGCAACGGTAGCGAAACCTTTCAGGTGGTTTGCGGCGCGCCGAATGCTCGCCCGGGGATCAGAATTCCGTTTGCCATGATCGGGGCCGTACTGGGCGAAGACTTCAAGATCAAGAAGGCCAAGCTGCGCGGTGTGGAGTCCTTCGGTATGCTCTGCTCGGCCTCCGAGCTGCAGATCAGCGATGACAACAGCGGGCTGATGGAGCTGGCGGCAGATGCGCCGGTAGGGCAGGACATTCGTGTCTACCTGGGCCTGGATGATGCCAGTATCGAAGTCGACCTGACGCCGAATCGTGGTGATTGTCTTTCTATCGCCGGACTAGCCCGTGAAGTCGGTGCTCTTTACGGGGCGGAAGTGACGCGTCCGAGCATCGAGGCTGTGGCTGTCGTGCACGATGACGTGCGCCCGGTCGAAGTGCTGGCGCCGAAGGCCTGTCCGCGCTACCTTGGGCGTGTGTTGCGCAACGTCGACTTGTCCCGGCCGACTCCGCTGTGGATGGTCGAGCGCCTGCGCCGCTCCGACATTCGCTCTATCGATCCGGCAGTCGATGTCACCAATTACGTGATGCTTGAGCTGGGTCAGCCGATGCACGCCTTCGATCTCGCCGAGATCAATGGCGGAATTCGGGTGCGCATGGCTGAGGAAGGAGAGGAACTGGTTCTGCTCGACGGCCAGGAGGTCAGCCTGCGCGCCGATACCCTGGTGATCGCCGATCATCAGCGCGTGCTGGCTATCGCCGGCGTGATGGGGGGGGGGCACAGCGGAGTGGGTGGCAAGACCCGAGACTTGTTCTTGGAGAGTGCTTTCTTCGACACTATCGCTATTGCCGGTAAAGCGCGTTCTTATGGACTGCATACCGATGCCTCGCACCGCTACGAACGTGGCGTCGATTGGCAGCTGGCTCGCCAGGCCATGGAGCGCGCTACCGCATTGTTGCTGGAGATCGTCGGCGGTGAGCCGGGGCCGATAGTCGAGGTGGTCGATCCGGCAAGCCTCCCGCAGACGGCGCCGATTGTTCTGCGTGCCGAGCGCATCAGCCAGATGCTCGGTCTGCAGATGGAATCGGAGCAGGTCGAGCGCCTGCTTCCGGCGCTGGGACTGAAAGCCACCAAGACCATGGTCGGTCAATGGCAGGTCGAAGTACCCAGCCATCGCTTCGATATCAGTCTTGAAGTCGACCTGATTGAAGAGCTTGCTCGTCTGCACGGCTATAACAACCTGCCCGTACGTTACCCGCAGGCACGCCTGGCGCCGCAGGCTAATACCGAGGCCCGAGCCGAATTGCCGGCACTACGTCGCTTGCTGGTCGCTCGTGGTTATCAGGAAGCGATCACCTACAGCTTCATCGATCCCAAGTGGTTCGAGCTGTTCGCCCCAGGCATGCAGCCCCTGACCTTGGCTAATCCGATCTCGATGGATATGGCGGCGATGCGTCCTTCGCTCTGGCCTGGGTTGGTTAAGGCGCTGCAGTACAACCTGAATCGGCAGCAGAGCCGCGTGCGGCTCTTCGAAAGCGGCCTGCGCTTCGTCGGTCAACTGGGCGATCTCAAGCAAGAGTCGATGCTGGCGGGTGTCGCCACTGGTAGTCGTCTGCCAGAGGGTTGGAACCAAGGTCGCGAAACGGTCGATTTCTACGATATCAAGGCCGATGTGGAGGCCTTGCTCGGTGCTTCCGGTGCGCCAGACGAGTTTTCCTTCGTTGCCGGTGAGCACCCGGCGTTGCATCCGGGGCAGACCGCGCGTATCGAGCGGGCTGGAAGGCTAGTAGGCTTCCTTGGGGCTCTGCATCCTGAGCTGGGCAAGACGCTGGGTCTGGAGCAGCCGATCTATTTGTTCGAACTACTACTCACAGAGGTCGTCGAAGGGTGTCTGCCGAAATTCCAGGAGCTCTCCCGTTTCCCGGAGGTGCGTCGCGATCTGGCGCTGATAGTCGAACGCGATACCCCGGCAGAGATGATTCTGCAGGCGATCCGGGAGACTGCCGGTGAATACCTGACCGATGTCACGCTCTTCGATGTCTACTGTGGTAAAGGCATTGATCCGCAACGAAAAAGTCTTGCGGTTGGCTTGACCTGGCAACACCCATCGCGCACTCTTAATGATGAAGAGGTGAATGCCACAACCCAGAATATCCTCGCCTCGCTGGAAGAAAGGTTCAATGCCACGTTAAGGAAATAGCGTATGGGGGCTCTGACGAAAGCTGAGATGGCTGAGCGTCTCTATGATGAGCTTGGCCTGAATAAGCGGGAAGCCAAGGAATTGGTCGAGTTGTTCTTCGAGGAGATCCGGCAGGCTCTGGAGCATAACGAGCAGGTCAAGTTGTCCGGTTTCGGCAATTTCGATCTGCGTAACAAGCGCCAGCGCCCCGGCCGCAATCCCAAGACAGGAGAGGAGATCCCGATTACGGCTCGTCGCGTGGTCACCTTTCGTCCAGGGCAGAAACTGAAAGCCAGGGTTGAAGCCTATGCTGGAACCAAGTCATAACGACGAGTTGCCGCCGATCCCAGGTAAGCGCTACTTCACCATTGGAGAAGTGAGCGATCTCTGCGCTGTGAAGCCCCATGTCCTACGCTACTGGGAGCAGGAATTCCCACAGCTGAACCCCATAAAGCGCCGGGGCAACCGGCGCTACTACCAGCGTCAGGATGTTCTGATGATTCGGCAGATCCGAGCGCTCCTGTATGAGCAGGGCTTTACCATTGGTGGCGCCCGTTTGCGCCTCACCAGTGACGAAGCCAAGGATGACAGTACTCAATACAAGCAATTGATCCGTCAGATGATTGCTGAGCTTGAGGATGTTTTGCTGGTATTGCGCAAATAGCCGGCTGGTAAAAAAAGCTTCCAATTTTCAGCAAGTTAGTATATAGTTCATCTCGCTTCCGGTGACACGGGGCGAAATAGTCGGGGCGTAGCGCAGCCTGGTAGCGCACTTGCATGGGGTGCAAGGGGTCGAGTGTTCGAATCACTCCGTCCCGACCAAAATTCTCCAGAAAATCCAAGCACTTACGGGTGTTTGGATTTTTTTATGCCCGCACGTTGCGCAATATGGGCGCAAAAACGGCGCAAAACTCATCCAGAAATTTCGCTGATATCCAGATCGGGAACCGCCTCTGACCAGACCACTTCGGCATGGTCACGCTGGTAGTTCTTCGTCATCTCCTCGCTGGCATGGCCGGCAATTCTCTGACCGTCTTTACCGGCCCGCTTGTACAGGTGTAGGGATAGGGCGCGAATCTCATGAAAGCCCGGCATCTCCTCGTCCTTCAGCCCCTTGTATGGGTTTGCCTCATCTCTGGCCGCCTTGAATGCGCGGGTGAGGAAGCGCTCCTCGATCTTCGTCCAGTGGTCTTTGCCCTGGGCTTGCTTCTGCTTCAACCGTTCCGGCTTGCGGTGGATCAGGTAGGGCGATAGCACCTCATCCCGACAGCGAGCCAGCACAGCGGCGAGCTGGGGCGTCACTTCGAACTTCAGCCACCCGGCATCGCTTGCCCGCTCGGTCTTGCTCTGTACCACGTACAGATAGCCGTCGCGCACGTCCTCGAACTTCATGTTGATGATGTCACCGCGGCGCTGGGCGGTGATAAGGGCCAGGTCGATGGCATTCTGTAGCCAGCGAGGGGCCCTGGCCCGGATTGCCTTCAGACCTTCGACCGTATGGCGCTTGCGTTGCTTCTTCTCGATCTTCGGAATGGTGCTGGCGGCTGGGTTGTCCGGGCATAGGCCTTTCGCTGCTGCATGGGTGAACACGTCGACCAGCATGGCGCGGGCCTGATTCGATGCCCGTGGCGTGAGACCGTCGAGAAACTCTGCAACCATGCGTATGGTGATCTGATCGATCGGCTTGGCTCCGAGCGCTGCGCGAGCCTGTTTCGCGCGAACCTGGAACAGATCCATGGTTGCCTTAGCCAACTCGCGGGGCGGCAATACCTCGCGCTCGTAGTAGTCGAGAAAGGCATCGAGCGTGTCTGTTGATCCGAGCACACTGGCCACCAGATCAGCTCCCTGCATCAGCATACTATTGAGCTGCTTGGCCGCCTGGATGGCCTTCTGCCGATCCGTACCCATCGGGTGCCAGGTACCGGTGTCGGGTCGGCGATAGCGAAAGGAGCCGCGCCGGGTGTCCTCGTAGAGGTTTGGTGGCAGCCCCTTGTATTTCGACATCCGAGGGCGCGGTGACATTAACGTGCTCCTCGCAGCACGGCATCCACTAGGTCGTTACCGGTGTGGCGTGAATAGGCCGCCCAGTCCACATACCAGAGCTTGCCGATCTGCTGACCTGGCAGTTTGTCGTTCCGCAGCTGCTGACGGATCGCCTGGGCGCACATGGGCGTCCCGTTCTCACCCCAGCAGCGGCGCTGAAACTCGCTGATCTTGATGAGTTCCCTTTTCATGAACAGTAGTCCTCCTCACCGCTCATGCTTGGCAGTGGTGCGAGAGGCATTGATTGGGAGAGCTGCTCGGCGGCCTGCACCACGGAAATCGAGCTCATTGGCAATATCTCCCCGTTCCGGTCTTGGTCTGGATTGCAAACAGGCGATAGCCGGGCTTTGCGGGTGTTCGTGTGAGACTTGCGTGCTGGGAAGGCCTTTCCTTCCCAGCGACCTGCTGGCCCTCTGATTTCTGCTTGAGGCTGGTAAGCCCGCTGGCGCTTTCCGTCGAAATGCTCCTGGCACGCCTGGAACAGCTCGACCTCGTCGCCGATACCCATTAAGGCCTGTCCGGTGGTTGAGCCGATCTGCACCCTGCCGTCCTTAACCTTGCCATGCTGACTTGTCCGGTAAAGGTAGTAGCGACGGCCTCCGCGGCTGCCGTCGCTGGCCTCGTTGAGATAGAACGCGACGTCGCCTTGGCGAACCCGGAGAGCTGACTTAGCCATTTGGCTGCTCCTTCCCAGGGTGATCTAGCAGGTTGTCGACGATAGTCTCGTCGTGCAGTGTCTGCGCTGGCCGCGTGGTGAAGACCTGGCCGTTGCCGTCCACCATCCTGATCGGCTTCCCGTAGAGTGGGCCGTTCGGCGCGAATGGATCTGGCATGAGCTCTGGGTGCTCTAGCGAGAAAGAAACCATCAGCTCGAGCACGCAGTGGAAAAGCGGCCCCTCCTTCACGGGCGATTGGCGCTTTGCGTTCTTGTGGGTGGCGCTGTCCTCTAGCCCAGCGACAAACGCGATGTAGTCGAGCGCGCGGCCTTTTTTAGCCTCCGTGAGCCCTCTTCGGTGCACTGGGTTGACGGCCAGAGCATCGCAGATCCCGCTGACGCCGATTTTTTTCTCGATGTCGGTGCTGGTGCTCATCAGCCACTCACCGATGACTAAACGCGCCTGCTGGCGCAATGCGCACTGATTTCTGTAGTCCTGCTCCAGCTTGTCGATCTTTGACTTCGTGAATGGCAGCCCCTTCTTGAGGTCACGTATGAGGCGCGATAGCAGCAGCCCATCGATCTCATCAATAAGGTCGTACTGGCGGGCTAGCCTGCGCGATATCAGGAGCTTGGCTCGGGGCGAAAGCTCAGGTTGGCGCCAGATCCTGACCATCTTCCGGAAGTACTCAGGCTTTATCAGCACGGAAGCCGTCCTCCACCACCTTGATGCGCAGATCCAGGCCGCAGGCCTTGGCCAGCGGCACCAACTGCTCGATGGTGCTTTCCCCGTTCTGCAGAGCGAGCCCCAGCTGTACCAGGCGATCACCCAGGGCGGCGAAGGGGCTGGCGCTGGCCGGCGCGGGAGAGCGGTGCGCCGGAGCGTATGCGGTCGTGGTCATAGGATGAACCTCGGGTGTGGGAGCGGCTGGCCGGTGGCTATCGGTGTCTTCTGCTTTGGGCACGTGACCACCCAGGTGTTGCCGCTCATTTCGATTACAGGCTTCGCCAGGCGCTTGGCTTCATCGCGTTGGTAAAACGCCACCTGTGCGATGGAGAAGCTCGCCACGGCGGCGATACCCAGGAGCCAGTGGCAGAACCAGTGCTGTCGGCTGCTCACCCTTCACCTCCTGGCGTCATCGCTTCGCCTTCTCCATCAACAGGCGAGCCACCGCAGAAGCTGCAGGGCTTGAGCGCTACCGGATCGGGGACATGCTCACGCAGACTGGCGGCCACTCGCTCGATCTGCGCCAAGTGCTCGGCTTCATCGGGGAGTTGAGTGGCTGGCCTCTCGCCTGCCAGGCTGGCGGTTCCCGTAATCACGTCAAAGATCGAGCGAGTGCTGGACTTGCCTTGCTGCGCCACGATTTCAGAGTGTTCGGAATCGTGGCGCAGCTCACCGGGTTGCATCGCAGTGCGCCAGATGCCCGCCAGCTCCTCGATCTTGCCCAGCGTTTCCGCCGCGCGTACCGGCGATCCGGCCTGGCCCGCTTGTGCCAGTTCTTCAATCGTGCGAAATGCTTCCCCGGCCTGCTCGATGACGAACTCCAGGCTGTTTGCGCCGTGCTGGTACTCGGCGACCAGTTGCAGCAGTCCGGCAGGAGCATCGCCCTCAGCCAGGCCGGCGATCACGGCTCCGCCTCGGCCGATGGCCACCGCCGCGCCGAGTTGCAGAGCAGGACGCATGGCCTCGAAGTTCAGGCCTAGGCCGGGCTTCAGTACCACGGTGATCTTTTCCATGGTCAGGTCCTCGCGGCTGCCGGTTGGCGGCTCCGCTCCGAGCCATGGATGCGCTGGTAGATCTCCTCGCGGTGTACCTCGACGTCTTTGGGCACCTTGATGCCGAGGCGGACTTGGTCGCCTTGGTGGCCGAGCACAACGACCTCGATGTCGTCCCCGATAATCAGTTTCTCGCCGACCCTTCTGGTCAAAATCAGCATGTGAATCTCCTTTTTTCTGGGCAAGCCAAAGGCCTGCCGACGTTCATGGCTTTGCCGAATTGATGGTTGATTAGGTTGTTGCCTGGCTGCGCCCTGGCTATGGGCGCACGCCGCTGATCACGCGGCTATCAAGCCTGTCTCTCCGCAGCACCGACCGGGCTGGTGCTGTTCCGTCTTGCGCTCCGGCTGGCGGAAGTCGCGGCGTGTTGGGGCGCTGTCGAGGGTTGGGTGGAGGGCGGTCACGCCGTTCAGCATCAGCACGCATGCTGGGGTGATGATCTGGCGGCGGAAGGCCTCAAGCACCAGACCGCGAACGGTTTTGGCCCCAAGCTTGAACCGAGCATCATCAAGTCGCTTTTGCGCCGTTCCAGGAGCAATACCCATCTCGCGGGCAATCTCCTTTGCGCTCAGGTCGCCGGCAGCCAGCAGCGTTGCCACCAGCTCGCGTGGAGCGAGCCCCATGCCCAAGCGGCCCTTCCAGTTGCCTGCAATGATGGTGTCCATGATTACCTCTTTGCTCTTGGGTTAAGTTTCTCGATAGCCAGAATATAAGCCTTTGCCTAATCCGTGTAAATAGGCATTGCCTAATTATTGCTGGCGATTGGTTTGAAATTCTCATTCAGAGCATTTACTGTATGTTCATACAGTAAAAGGAGTGGCACATGGCCAAGCAGAAAACCAAGCAGCAGCCTCAAGAGCTCTCACCGTTCGAGAAATTGGGGCTACGTGTCTCGTCGATGATTAACGCGCCGAAGGCGCAGCTTGAGCGTCAGGTGACTATTCACCGGCTGGACACCGATCCGGACGAGGCGTGGGAAGGGATGCTTGAGCTGCTAGCCGAGACGGATGGCCTGAAAATGACCCGCAACACGGACGGCACGATAACTCTCAGGTGGGATCGGCCGGAGGGCGATGATGCTCAGATGCATGATGCGGAGCTTGAGTCTGTCGCCGAAGACGAAGCCGCATTCTGATGACATGGAGGTCCGAATCAAGTGGGAGGAAAGGAGGCCTTGCGACAGGAGGATCAAGCTAATCGCTTTGGTGTGTATTATGTGTATAATTTCGGCAGGCAGCGCGAGGAGACGGCAATGCGAAGTCGGGAGGTGATCGAGCTGCTGGAGGCGGATGGCTGGTACGAAGTGGCCGTGAAAGGCAGCCACCACCAGTTCAGACATCCGACCAAGCCGGGCAGGGTGACGGTTCCGCACCCGAAGTCGGACCTGCCGAAAGGCACCTACCAGAGCATCCTGAAGCAAGCCGGCCTCAAGTGAGGCCGGCTATACCACCCAAGAGGGGCACACCATGAAATATCCCGTCGTCATCCACAAAGAGCCTGGCAGCGACTACGGCGTGACGGTGCCGGATGTGCCCGGCTGCTTCTCCGCCGGCGAGACGATGGCTGAGGCACTGGAGAATGTCCGCGAGGCGCTGGAGCTGCATTTTGAGGGGCTGGTGGCGGACGGAGAACCGCTCCCTCAGCCGCAGGAAGTCGATGTGCACGCTGCGAACCCTGACTACGCGGGCGGCGTATGGGCGCTGGTCGACTTCGATGTGACGCCCTACCTGGGTAAGGCTGTGCGCTTCAACGCCACCTTGCCGGAGCATCTGCTGGCGCGGATCGACGCCTACGTGAAGAGCCACCCGGAACAGAAGAGCCGATCAGGATTCCTGGCCGAGGCGGCCTTGCGGGTGTTGCAGCACGGCTGAGGGCAGAAACAAAACAGGACGAGAAAACCAAGATTGTCACTGAGAAAGGCGCCGGATTGGTAGGGGCTTTTTCTTTTGTGGGGCTCACTCTCTCGGGACGAGAGAGAGAAGAGAGCATTTACATTTATCGAGCGCTAAGTCTGAGAATGGTTAGAGATGGTCATTAGGCGGGGAAATTTGCTGCCGCTTGCTTGGAGCTTCCTCAAATTTGGTCGGCTTGCTCGATAGAAGAGTAAGAAGCATCTGTTCTCAAGGGGGCAGTGTGCATGATGCGCCCACTGCCGTTACGTAGTTAAAAAACTGAGTCCATAAGATATTAACGGCATCAAATCCAGCTACTTGCGACCCAGTCGCTGGTTATGATTACTCGTATGGATTGAGATCAATAACCTCTTGCAGCGTTCCTCCACGTATGTCGCATTGCGCCTTCACAGCGAAACCTGCGCCACCATTATCAAAGTGTCCGGCCATGACCGGCATATCTTTCTTGTACCTCGGGTCGTCTCTTTGTTGGGTCCAAAGTCTGAGTGTGCCATAGCTTATATTGCCGCGCGGGGAGATCCTTTGCTGCAAGTCCTCACGGCAGCGTTCTAGCAACTCCGTTCGAGACGCTGGACGGAGCTGCGCACTTTGCATAATCACACACTCGCGGACATCTTTAATTTCCGCGAGGATCGCTTTAGTGCTTTCGGCAGACTTGTCGCTAAGCTGCTTTAGCAATGCGGATTCCTGCATGTCTACGCTGTTATTCATTGTGTTGCTGAACTCTACGCCTCCCTTTTTATTTGCTACGGCAAAGGCCGTTTTGAATATATATGTGGTTTGCGTACTCAGGCCCATACCACAACTCTTGAGTGCGATATTCACGGGGTCAGTTTCGGCCGGCGTAGACGTGCAGCTTTGCAGGATGGCCAACGGGGCAAGGCAAAAAAAGAACTGTTTCTTAGTCATCTGCTTCTCCAAGTAGCTCAACTGATTAACGGCAATCAATTGAAAAACTTGAATATGCAACCACAAGAGCTATCGGGAAGGAGCAGTTCCAGAAGGCGAGGGCTCACATCGAAATTAGGCGTTCGGCTGAGCAAACTCTCCGTCTGCCCAGCGACGCTCGAAGTCTTTCCTGAACCTTGCCTCCCGGCTTGAACACACGTCAAAGCGCGTTGGCGACTCGGGGTGTTTGCAGGCCTCTGGTGGGATGTAGAACCGCTCCCACGCTGCATCCTTGAGTCGCTGCTGTTCGATCTGCCGCTGTAAGTCAGCAGTTCTTTGCGCTTCAATCTCAGCAGCCCTCTGAGCTTCATATGGAGACATTGTTTGGCTCTGCTGGATCGTGTGTGGCTGAGCCGGCTTCTGAGCTTGAGCCTCCTTCATCTTCGCCTGGACTTGCGTTTGGGCCGCTCTGTTTCTGGCCAGCATGTCTTCCTGCATGGTCGTGAACGTGCGGGTAATGACCTTTGCGACTACAAACCACATGAAGAGACCGAAGCCGGCCGCCAGGGTGATGCGTAGGAGAATGTGGGAGAGGGAGTCGGGATTGCGGCGTCGTGCCATGCAGGGCTCCTTGCAGATAGAGGCAGGATGCTATCGCAGGGGAGCAGCTGGTGGAAAGCAGAAACAAAAGCCCCGCTGGAGGGAGCGCTCTAAGCTAATTTACCGAATAGACTTGGTTTGGGTATGCGATTTGCAGCAGGAGGCGGCGGTTCGGGGTATCCTCCTGCCCGCTTCTTTGTCACTTATCGGAGATTGCAGTCTTGGTACATCATTGGCTCGTTGTCGTATGCGAGTGGTTGCTCGTGGGATCGTTCCTGTTCACGGTCGCATCGACCGCGCAAGCGTCGTCCAGCAAGGGGAAAGCCAGCGCCTACCCTCATATCCCGGAGCCAATGGTCTTTGACATGATTCGCCCGCTCGGTGCGCACCAGGGCGAGTTCGAGACCAATGCGCTGGCCACCTCCCCATTGTCCGGATCCGATCGGGTGACCCACTGGGCGCCGGAGGCGGAATTGGCTTTCGCCGATGGCATGGCCATCGAGTTCGAATTTCCCTTTCAGGATGACCGACTGACCGAATACAAGCTGGGACTGCAAGGCACGTTCGGCACCTTCAATCATGGGCGCTCCGTCCATGGCGCCCAGTATCTGGGCATTTACGATCGCGAGCGTCACACCTATCTCAACAGCTTGGTCTATATGCTGGGCAACCGATTCAGCAGCCGCTGGAGCACCATGAGCATGATCGGACTTGCTGATATCAGCTGGTCTCGCTCCAGCCAGCGCAATGATCTGATCCTCAACCATTCGACCTTCTACGATGCGACCGACAGCACCGTTCTGGGGCTGGAGGTCAATTATCTGACCGGCCATGATAGCCATGTCCTGTTGATGCCCCAGATCCATCAACGACTCACTCGGCTGGCGAATATCCAATTCGGTCTCGGAGTCAACAAAAGCCGCGGCGAGTCAGCGCGTCCCGAGGTCGGAATGCGCCTTATCCACCAATTTTGAGCGATCGATAGCCTGATAGGGGCTGAGGAAGCCGCTGCTGGAGAGGGAGAAGGCTCACATCGAAACTAGGACTTTGGTTGAGCAAACCTTCCAGCAGCCCAGCGCCGATCGAATTCCTTTCTGAATTGAGCTTCTCGAAGCACACAGATCTCAAAGCGGTCTTCAACATCAGGATGCTTGCAGGCTTCTGGTGGGATATAGAACCGTTTCCAGGCTGTATCCTTTAATAGCTGCTGCTCAGCCGTCTGCTGAACTTGATTTCTCGGCATTGGCTGGCGCTGTTGGAGCTCGTATTGCCGGATCGCCTGCCGGGCTTGAATCTCCCGCCATATGGCTTGACCACGTGCCTGGACTGCATGGATCTTGGTCAGAACACCTTCATGTACGATTGCGAGTGAGCGGGTGATTGCCGGGGCGGCGATGAACCCAATGAAAAGGGCTAGGCCGGCCGCTAGGAACAGGTAAAGGAAAGAATGGGCGATGCGGCGCCTTGTCATCGGGCGCTCCTTACTGCTGGAGACAAAATGCTATCGCAGAGGAGCTCCTGGGGGAAAGGCAGAAACAAAAAGCCCCGCTGGGGGAGCGGGGCTAACTGGAACATCACGACCCTTGTAGATTAGGGGCTGCGGTGTGAACGTTTCGTCATGTTGGCGTTAGGAAAATGAGAAGCCCCGCCCCGCGCTGGGCGGGGCTCTACTTTAGAGTGAGGTCTGCTCGGGGATTGCAGCTGGAATAATGCGGGAGGCGAACATTAGTCTTGGCTTTCCGGATGGATCGCTTTCATATTCACCCTCAACGCAGACATGACATCCTAGTATCTTTTTGCCAAGCTCTCCAGATACCTCCGGCATCACGCAGCGTAGGTTTCCAACTCCTGATATATTTCTGAGCTGGAAGCGGCCAGCATCTAAGTCAATTACACGGACCTCTCCCACAAAACGACCGAATCGCTTTTGCCGTGAAATAGGCTTTAATAAGGCCTCTCTTAGTACAACTCTCTCCTTTGTCGTTAATGCATTTTTTCTGGTGTCTGGCGACGATATATCAATCGTATGTATGCCGGCGCGTCCAGATGGAGAAAGATTAAATACGGCCTCTAAGCTTGCGTCTCTCAAAGCAGGGTCTGGCATGATTTCAGAGATGCCGTGGCTTATCTTTTCATCGCCAATATACTCAGGGATTACCGGCAGTTGTCTTACTGCAGACTTAATTGTGTTGTATACCGTTTCTGGTTCATTGCTTCCCAAGATTGACTCTATTTCAGATATGGAAAATCCAGCATAAATGCTTCCTGGGGCAAATCCTGAGAAGCGTATGTCGAGCTTTCTATATAGTACTTTAGAATCGAAATCAGAAATTTCGAATATTGACTTCGCTAGAGTTCGTATTTGTTTTTCTGCGGAAGTACAAAGCCAATTAAATGCATGTAGCCCTGGTGAGTTTGTAGATGTGGATGGGCCCTCGGCATGTAATACCAAGTCAGATGAGTCAAGAATTCTGGCTAACGGCATTTCTTCTGCATAAATGCTCTCAACCATTTTCCTTAGTTGTTCGATGGCGGTAGATATATCAACTTTTGCCTCGGCTTCTGCTTGCTTCCAAGCCATTAGTTGATCAAGAAAGACAGCTGCTCTACCGTGTACTTGCTCTACCCAAGTTCCCATTCGATCACCTCCACGACTCCGCGTCCTGCTTTTTCGTCGAGACCTTTTAATGAGGCCGTTTTTGGTCCTACGTACTGGAAAAACTTTACGAAATCGCTCTGCCCAGGCATCTGAATAGATGGATAGAAGTCTACTTTGTTTTGCTGTTTGTAGTGCTCGTGTAAGGAAAATACCCCCATGACTGCTAGGAACCTAGCCTGGGGCAAAGCTGGCAAGCATACCGTTGCTTCAATGTCAGCAGGATACGGTTTGTCGGAAAAAAAACTTCCACCCAAGAATAATCGTAAGCCCGTCGCAGCTTGGCGCAAGGGCCCATCAATGAATGATCTGACATGGGTATATAGCTCTATACGATATGCGCTGTGCAGGAAAATCTGCTCAATTTCCACAAATCTACAAGGATGCTCTCCTCGAGGGAGCAGTCCTCTATGGTCCAATGGAGGAATAGCCAAATCTAACTCCTTCTAGCGGCAAATACTTTCACACGGCACCCCATCCCCATCCCGATCCAGCCTCCGATTCCCGCACTGCTCCAGCTGAAACCGGGCCTCGGCACAGTTCGTCATCTGCCCGCACGTTTTCCGTGCAGCGCAGCTGAAGCCGTCGGCTTCGGCCGGCGAGGTCGTGTAATTCGCCCTGATTAGCGAAGGGGCCTCGGTAGGCGCCGCAAGGGCTGCATGACTTTGCTTGCTCGAGCAATTGGACAGATCGACATTCCCCACGTAGGGATTCCCCCAGCCCATGACGCAGCCAACAGCCTGGTTACGCCACCGCTCCCATTCGCTGACCGGGTACTGCCGATTCCATGCCTCGTAGGTCCGGCGATCTTGGCTGGAGAGACGCAGCTTGTAGCGGTCGGCCATGTAGAGGGTGACCCTGGCAGCCGCGCCGCGGACGGTTTCCGGCGGCATCGCCGTTTTCGCTTTGAAGTCGACCACCATGGGGCAGGCGCCGTACTGGGTCGGTTTCTCGGCCAGCATCCCGTAGGCGAAGTTGTTGCGGTCGCCGTTCACCTCGCCCACCGCCGGCACCAGGTTATGCAGATCGGCCTCGGCTGCGGAGAACACCGGGTCGTTGGCCGTGCAGTTCTTGCGGCCGCCGTTCTGCCAGCACTGGCGCTGATGGCCGATCACCCAGGCCGGAACGATGTGTTCCCACTCGACGCGCTCGGCCCGGTTGGCATTCTTGCGAGGCACGTAGCCGCAGCTCGCGAGGTCAATGCGGTTGCCCTGGTACTTGCAGCCGCAGTAAAAGTCGACCGGCCGCTCGGCATAGATCTTCCAGGCGATCTTCTTGGCTTCGGCAAACGTGCGGGGCGCCTCGGTAGCCTGGAAAGCGCCGGCAAACGGGGAGAGGAAAGCGAGCAGCAGAGGAAATGCGTACAGCGATCGCATAATGCTTCCTTGCAGAGTGTTGTTGATGCGTGAGGCTTACAGCAGGTGTGCATTCCAGACCAGTAACACCCGGGCGTGGATGTAGGTCTCGTCTATGCGGATGAGTCGGGTGCGGTGCATGGCGTTGTCCGAGATCATCTCGAAGTGGTCTTCGTCCTGCACCTGTAGCCGCTTGATGTAGAGATGTCCTTGCCAGGTGAAGAGATAGATCCCGTCGCCAGTAAATTCTCTGATGCTGACGTCGACAATCAGCGGGTCGCGATGCCTGATGGTGGGCTCCATGGACTGCCCCCACCCGGTGACCACCTTCAGGTAGTTCGGGTCGC
Organism: Azotobacter bryophylli; assembly: GCF_042643485.1. NCBI lineage: Bacteria > Pseudomonadati > Pseudomonadota > Gammaproteobacteria > Pseudomonadales > Pseudomonadaceae > Azotobacter > Azotobacter bryophylli. The sequence goes on from NZ_JBHRSJ010000035.1 coordinate 357,658, forward strand.
TAAACGTGACGCCCAGTTCGCGCAGGCGCTGCTGACTGACCTTCACGTCGCAGAGCATCTCGGCGTAGTCGGCCGGCAGCTGGCCGCCGCCCATGGCGCCGCGCACGTCGTAGTGTGCCAGGCTGATTTCGTCGCCAACAAGCCCTGGGCGAGAGAAGTCCGCAGTGATGACGTTTCCTGTCTTTGCCTTCACCTCGACAGGAGCCTCCTCGACAGCGGCCATGATCCTCTTCCGCGCATCGCCTGACAGGCTCTTCCCGTGCTTTTCAAGCATCTTGAGTACTAAATCTGCAGAGGTTTCCGCAGCTTTTATCTCATCGGCAGGCTGCTCGACTGAGATGAGCAGGAGGTCATTGTCATTTTTGCTCAAGCCCCAGTGCTCCGGTCCAACAACGTCCGAGAAGAACCTAATGACCTCAATCAGCTTTGACTTGTCGATTCTTCCGGTGGTCACCCAGCCCTGAACAGACGGCGCGGCAACCTGGAAGGCTTCCGCAAGGGCCTTCTTGGTGATGTTCTTTTTTTTTCGAGCCGCATCAATAGCAGCTCCGAGTTCTGGTCCAGTAAGCATTGCCTAATATGCCCTTACATTCCGCTGATTAGGCAATGGCTTGTCATTAGTTAGCCAATGCCTTATTTTGTCATGAGCTTTCACCGGAGAAATCTCATGACCCCTTCAGTGTCCGCGCGCAAGGCGGCGGAACTGCTTGGCAGCAAGGCAGAGCTTGCGCGACGCCTTTCTGTGAAAAAGCCAACTGTCAGCCAATGGTGCTCTGGTACTAGGCCCATTCCTGCCGCAAGAGCAGTTGAAATTGAGCGCTTGACCGAGGGAGAGGTAAGCCGGAGAGATCTTTGCCCATCGTTCCCCTGGGCGGATGCCGATATGAGCTCCGCCGACCTTGAAGCGAACGATAGTACTCAGGTCGGCTCCTCGGTAGGTGGTCAGTAATGCTGATGATCTATCCAGTACTGCTGGCCTCCAGCACCAGAGAGGGATCTAAACGCATGCGCGGAAAAACAGGGCAGTGCATAACCATAAAAACGTCCGAACAGCATGTTAAATCCAATCGCTTTTTCGCCAGTTCGGATATGCGCACACGTACTCATCAACCACCTTAGATCAAGGGGATAGCCCTTTATCTTCCAGGCACAAAAAACCCGGCCTGCAAGCCGGGTTCATCAACTCCGCTCTCTGCAAAGAGCGGCTTGTACTTCATCGCTTTAAACGGAGCGAAAAATGTCGCAGTTGAAAAGTAACACCACAGATGTTGTGACGCAACAGAGTAAATCTGCAAATGCTCAGCTGGATCTGAATGCGAGGAAGATTAAATGAGTGCGCTTTCCTCTCTGATTCAGACCGTTACGCCAACCTCCACCGCCGAGCTTGATTGGGTTAAGTCAAGGATGACGTCCGTTTCCATAGCTCGCCATAACCTGGCTGCCGGTATTTCGGCCATTGGCTCCATCATGGCCAAACTGGCCGGCGAAGAAGAGTTGAGCCATAGCGAGGCGTATGGCCTCGGCTGGCTGCTGGAAGAACTCGGCGACACCCTCCTTGAACTGGAAAACATGGGCACGGCGGCAAGTGATCGCCGGCGCGCGCTCGAAGCAGGGGCGAGGACCCTTGAGCTTCAAGGAGGTGAGGCATGACAGTCGCTACCAGCTCAGCGCTGGAGGCTAAGGTCTCCGCTGCCTCTATCCAGCAGTTTACCCCCCTAATTTGCTGCGAAACCCAGTTCGCGCCAGTGGCAGGGCTCACCGTAGAGAACTGTCTGGACGGCAGTAGCAACCTGCTCGCCGGCTGTGAGCACCTGACGCGCTTGATTGTCGATGGCACTCCGGAAGATGCGAAGCAGTCCGCCTATTGCCTGTCCTTCCTGCTGGAGGGAGCAAGGGCGCTGCTCGACTCCGCCAACACCCAACTGAACAAGAGGGTTAAGCCATGAGCAGGACTACCCTCGGAATCACGTTCCGTGCCACCCCGCCGGCTGATCTGGCGAAGAAGGGCAACACCGATGTGCTCTGCACGGTTCAGAACATCGATGCCGATCTGGCGCTGGACGGCGCGCTCGATCTGCTGGACGCGGCACGCGGTGGCCTGCTGAACATCGTCGATGAGGAAAACGTCTCTCGCCAGGTGGTGCTGGTGCTTCATGCCCTGGAGAGCGCAACCGCCCTGGTGCGCGCCGCCTTCGAGGGCGAGGAGGTGGCCAATGACTGAGCGCACCGACATCCAGCAACTGGCCGACCAGGTCGAGAACTGCATCACCGCCATCATCGGCCTGGCCAAGGCGGTTCACGAGGATCTCGCTTTCGAGGGCTCTGACGCTGGACCGCGCATGAGTACGACCGAGGTGGATGCCATCCACTTCTCGATCATCACCATCGCACAGGTCGCTGGAAACGACCTCGCCACCCTGCTGAACAAGCTGGGGGTTCCGGTATGAGCCAGAAGAGCGAGAGGCAGCAGAAGCGTTGGCTGAGCAGCCACGCTGGTTCGTTTGGGGCGATCACCTACAACGCGGACAACTGGCACAACCCGTTCGAGGTCGAGCGGGCGTGGCCTGAGAACGACCTGAAAGCCGCTGGGGAGGATTCGCTGTGAGTGATCTGACCGCCATCGGCGGAGGCGCCGTCACCATGACCAGCCTGGAACTGGTCGACTTCATCAACGGCCACCGCAGGCAGCAGGCCGAGCTGGCTGGGGCTGAGTTTCCGTCAACGCAACATCCGACACTGCTGCATAAGAATTTTCTGGCGAAGGTTCCAGAAGTTTTAGGCGCAGAGACATCGGCTAAGTTTTCAGCCGATCTCCCCGACCGCTATGGGCGTCCTCGCAAGGGCTACCGCTTCCCCAAGCGCGAGTCCTGCCTGATGGCCATGTCCTACAGCTACGAGCTGCAGGCGGCGGTATTCGATCACATGACCGCCCTGGAGCAGCAGTTGGCGGCCGTCTTCACCGTCCCGCAGACCCGGGCCGAGGCCCTGCGCCTGGCGGCCGATCTCGAGGAACAGAACGCCCAGCTGATGCTGGAGAACCAGCAGAAGGCCCTGCGGATCGAGAGCCTGGAGTCGGTCTTCCAGGCCGGCATGACGCCGACGCAGTTCTGCAAGCGCCTCAACGGCGTGAATACCCAGCAGGTGAATGGCGCGCTTCTGGCCATCGGCTGGATCTACGACGCGGAGCGCGACCCGGAGCGGTCGGCCAAGTACCGGGTGTCTAGTAGGGCTAGGGACAAGTACCTGACCGAGGGCGTGATCAGCATCGAGAAGGAGGGCGGCAGTCCCTTCGTGAAGTACACGCTGGTGCTGCTCCAGAAGGGTGCGGCCCGTCTGCACGAGCTGTACCTGCAGGAGGCGCTGCCCATGAAGGCGGATTGGGACGGGAAATTCACCCATGCCAAGTTCGCCCTGGGAGGCCGGCAATGAGCGTACAAGCCATGACCTGGGCCCTGGAACAGAAGGTCGTCAGCGATGCCACGGCGCGCCACGTGCTGTTGTGCCTGGCCAACTACGCCGACAAGGACGGCAAGGCGGCGTTCCCTTCGGTGAAGAGCCTGAGCGACGACACCGGGCTCTCCGAGCGGACCGTCCGCTACAAGCTCGACTCGCTCGAGGAGGCGGGCGTGATCGTCAGGGGTAACCAGGCGATCGCTGCCGCCCACATCGACCGCCATGACCGTCGCCCGGTGGTGTACGACATCGTCATGGCGCGGGGTGCAGGAGCTGCATGCCGTAACGAGCGGGGTGCAAATGAAGACGCACCGGGGTGCAGCTCACGACAGGACGGGGTGCAAACGAAGACAGAACGGGGTGCAGGAGCTGCACCCAATCCGTCCTTGAACCGTCCTTTACCCGTCAATGAACCGTCTTTGTCCGACTTCGACCGGTTCTGGACGCTGTACCCGAAGAAGGTCAAGCGCAAGGACGCGCTCAAGGCCTGGACGAAACTCAAGCCGAGCACCGAGCTCCAGCAGACCCTGATCGCTGCCCTGGGGAGGCACTGTGCCTCGCAGGACTGGATCAAGCACGGCGGCCAGTACATCCCGCTGGCCAGCTCCTGGCTCAACGGCGAGCGCTGGGAAGACGATCTCAAGCCGGGGGCTGCCGCGGGACAACCGTCGGCCTACACCAACCTGCCCCAGCACACCCCCGAGATGTACCAGGGAGGCTCCGATGGCCCGCAATTTTAACTTCACCCGTCGTCCGGAAGTGGTGGAGCGCGACGTGCTGCTGACCATCTGCCCGGTACCGGGGCACGGTGGCTACATGGCCGCCGAGGTCGAGCAGTTCGACGGCTCCTACCGGCGGCAAGGGTGTCCGAAATGCCTCTGGGAGGCCCTGAATCTTGCTCCGATCGGGAGCGATGCCCGTGCCCAGGCGGCAGCCATGAAACGCGCTGAGCGCGTCAATGCGCTGCTGGTCGGCTCGGGGATCAGTCCGCGGTTCCGCGAGTGCACGCTGGAGAACTACCGCACGGACGGTGGTAACGCGGCCATGGTCACGGCGCTAGAAACCTGCCGGCAGTACGTCGAGCGGTTCGAAGAGCACTACGCTGCCGGCCGTTGCCTGCTGCTGCTGGGGAATGTCGGTACCGGGAAAACCCACCTGGCCAGTGCCATGGCTCAGGCGCTGATTCGGCAGCATCTGGCGGCGGCGGTGATCACCACGGCCGGCGAGGTGATCCGCGTCGCCAAGGAAGCGATGGACCGCAAGGCCGGTTACACCGAGCGCGACGTGTTGAACGAGCTGGCCGGTTTCGACCTGCTGGTGCTGGACGAGGTCGGCGCCCAGGCGGGCACGGAGTACGAGCGAGGCCTGCTGCATGAGGTGATCGACCGGCGCTACCAGTCGGTGCTGCCGACCATCCTGATCTCCAACCTGTGCGCCGCGGATCTGGCCAAGTACATCGGCGATCGCGCCCTCGATCGCCTGCGCCAGGGCGGCGGCCTGAGGGCGGGATTCACCTGGGAATCGCTCCGGAGGCGTGCATGAGGGTGGATCTTTACAGCGAAGAGTCGGAGTACGGCGTCATCGGCGCCATGCTGCTGCAGGCCGAACTGATCGAGGCGGTGACTGAGCGCCTGGTGGTGGGCGACTTCTACGATCCGGTCTGCCAGGAGCTGTTCCAGCTGATCCGGGCCTGTCACGAGCAGAGCCTGCCGGTCGACGTGGTGACCCTGTCCGAGCAGAAGCCGATGCTGGCCTGCGGCGAGCGCACGCTCTTCGTGGCAGGCACCATCGCGAGCAATACCCCGAGCACGGCGAATTGGGAAACCTACGCCAAGATCGTCAAGCAGCGCTCCGTCGCTCGGAAGGTGGTGGCGGCCGCCGACCAGATCAAGCAGCGCATGGAGGAGGGCCTGTCGCTGGACGAGGTGCTCGCCTTCGGGCAGCAGGCTTGGGTGGAGCTCGAGGCCGAGGGGACGACCGCCCGCAAGGAGTACCGCTTCATCGGCGAGATCCTCCCGGCGGCCGTCGACGGAATCGATGCCCGCTTCAACCGGCAGGTGATTCTCGGACACGACACCGGACTGACCGATCTGGATGGGCTGGTGCCGGGGCTTTGCCCGGGGCACCTGGTGGTGGTTGGCGGCCTCCCGGGCCTCGGTAAAACCACCTTGGGCCTGGGGTTTGCCGAGCGCATTGCGGTCCAGCACCAACGTCCGGCGCTGGTGTTCAGCCTGGAGATGACGGACGTGGAGTTGGTGAACCGCTCCATCGCCGCGGCGGGCACCGTTCCGCTCAAGCGGATCAACGAGGGGCATTCACTCGAGGACGGGGACTGGACCGGCATCACCTCGGCCGTCTCCCGGCTCAAGGACGCCCCGCTGATCATCTGCGACGACGCCTCGCTGACGCTCCGCGGTATCCGGCGCATCGCGCGATCGGTGAAGCGCGAGTATGGCCTGGATGTGGTGGTGATCGACTACATCGGCCTGATCGAGGCAGACCAGAAGTCGGGCAGCCGCTATCAGGACGTGACGGAGATCAGCAGGGGGATCAAGCGGCTCGCCAAGGAGCTGGCGGTGCCGATCGTGCTGCTGGCGCAGCTCAACCGGGGATCGACCAGCCGGCCTGGGAAGAAGCCCACCAAGAGTGACCTGCGCGACTCCGGACAGATCGAGGCGGATGCCGACATCGTGATCTTGGTCCATCGCGACATGGAAAGCGAGGCCGGGCAGAACGGGGTCACGGAGTTGATCGTCGACAAGAACCGCCACGGCCCGGTGGGGAGCTGCTTCGTCCAGCACCAGGGCGCCTATCACCGATTCGTCAATCTCGCCGGCCCGCGGGAAGTCAGTCAGGAGGAGGTCGAGATGGGCCGCACCTTCGCCAGCAAGTTCAAGGGGAGAAAGACCGCATGAGTAAGGTAACAGCGGCATTGCCGCGCAAGAGCATGACCGCCCTGGAGCGCCAGTTCCTCAAGATCGCGGGTGAAGAACTGGCCAAGGTGACGATCGGCGGCCCGCTGGCCCTGGCCACCCTGCTGGACATCGTTGCCAGCTGGCACGCCAGCCGGACGAGTCTCAGCTTTCACGACTATGGCAAGTCCTGGCTGCAGGAGGGTAATGCGAAGAACAAGGTGGCCGATCGTTTGCTGCGCGATCTGTTTGGAGTGAGGCCGAAGACGGCAGAGGCTGGACCGTCTGATTCACGGGCATAAAAAAAGCGACCCCCCCGAAGGTAAGGCCGCCCGCTGCAGGGCAATGTTATCACCTCTCACTTGAGGGGTGAAACCTTCGGGGAGGGCATCGCATGCGGTGGCGGACGAGACAGTATTTCTGCGAGCAGCAACTGACGCTGGACCTGACGACCGTTGAGGTGGCGCGGGTTCGAGAGACATGCGCGATTGGTACGCCGATCACCATTGACGGCGTGACTCGCACCGCCGGGGAGTGGGCCATGCTGCGTGGACTCAAGTGGCAGACCGTGAAAATGCGCCGAATGAGGGGCAACAGCTGGCGAGAGGCGCTGCGCCCAGGGCTTCGCAGGGTTCGGTGGATGGATGGCTGGTGCCGGGATGGATACCGCCAGGCCTGCAGTCTGTGAGGTCCGGAAGAGCGATGTGGCGATCAGGGGGCTGTCGTCCTGCTGGCTTTCCCGATATGTCGAAGAGGGTTGTCTGGCCCATGCAGTCACATAGCGTCCGCCGTGGCACTGCATGGGCTCCTATGCGGAGCCGATCATCGACCCCAGCATAGGAAGTACCCAATGAGCGATAACACCAGCACCACGAATGTCCTGATCGAGGCGGGTAAATCCGCGCCGGCCGTTGCCGCCAGCGGCGTCGTGCTTACCAGCGGGCCGAGCCTGGCGGACCAGGCCAGCATCATCGTTAGCGCCCTGACCGCGCTCTATGTGTTGGTGCAGTTGGCGTTCCTACTGCGCCGCGAACTTCGCTTCCGTAAAGCCTCGCGCTTGCAGGAGGCGATAAACCAGCAGGAGGAGGTCGGCACGAAATGAAGGGTCGAATCGCCATCGCTGCGCTGACCATCAGTGCAGCGGCCTTCGCCGGTATCCTGACCCGCGAGGGCTTCAGCCCCGAGGCCTACCCGGACCCGACCCGTGGCGAATCCCTGCCGACTATCGGCTTTGGCTCGACCTCCGGCGTGCGGATGGGAGACACCATCACGCCGGTCGCTGCGATCAACCGCAGCCTGCGCGAGGTGACGGAGTTCGAGGGGGCAGTCAAACAGTGCGTTCACGTCCCGCTCTATCAGGCCGAGTACGACGCCTACCTGGCCCTGGCGCACAACATCGGCCCGGGAGCGTTCTGCGGCTCGACCGTCGTCAAGCGGCTGAACGCTGAGGACTACCGCGGCGCCTGCCAGGCGATCCTGCTGTTCAAGTTCTCGAATGGCTACGACTGCTCCAAGCCTGGAAACCGGGTCTGTTCCGGGCTATGGGCTGACCGTCAGCGCGTCTACCAGCAGTGCATGAGCGCACAGCAATGATCTTCCCCGTGGATGGACTGCGCCTGCTGGCCTATGCGGGCCTGGCCGGCGCCGGCTTCGCCTGTGGCTGGCAGATCCGCAACTGGCAGGCCGACAGCGCGGAGCTCGTCAAGGTCCAGCAGCAGGAACACCAGCGCGCCCTGGTCGCCGACGTGACCCGGAAGACGCTGAGCGCGATCGGGAATATCCGCATCGAGCAGCGGACCATCTACCAGAAGGCCACGAAGGAGGTTCTCCGTGATCCGGTTTATATCAATTGCCGTGTGCCTGCTGATGGTATGCAGCTGCTCAACACAGCGCGGAGCGGAGCAGATGGACGAGGGGCTGCTGCAGGAGTGCCCGCCGATGGAGGCGATCCCGGCCGCTGAGGACGGTACCGCCCCTATGGGAGACGTGGTGAAAGCCGACATCGCCCTTGCCGGCCAGTATGAGGAATGCCGGACGCTGCATAACGGGCTGGTCAAGGCATTGAGGCAGGGAAGCGGCAAGCATTAGACCAACCGCGTAGATAGGCACGGCGAGGCTGACCCCTCGCCGTTTTTATTTGTGCCGAGAAAGGCAGCCACTCTTCTCCTCAGCAACAAGTCTTCAACTGCCATCTTTACACCAAGCGTAAAGCCGTCACTCCAATACAATCGCACCCAGTTTTTACTAAGGTCATATCCCCTCCGGATCTGCATGGCCATCTTGCGCTTACCAGGCAGTCACATAGGTTCCGCGGCATTCCTACCGGAGTGCCAGCATGACCGCCCCCACCTTCGACCTGACCATTACCAAGGGTAAGACCCTGGCGCAGTCGTTCGGCTACCACGACGAGCAGCTGGTCTACCGCGACATCACTGCCATGCCGAGCAAGGCCCCGGTGCGCCTGACCGTAACCGGCCACGGCGTGCCGGACAATTGGGCCGTGCGCATCGAGCGCACACGCGCGCCGGCCGAGCTCAACACGCCCGAGGGCGAATACTGGACGCCCCTCGTCGTTGACGCCGATACCTTGGAGTTCGACCAGCTGGACATGGTGGGCGCCAGGGCTTTCGCGCCGCCGGGCGTGTTGGTCTATCCCAGGCCTGCCGATCTGGAGGGCTGGAAGGCCCGCATGCAGATCCGCGACCGCATCGGCGGCGCTGTCCTGCTGTCGTTCAGCTCCGACCCGGCCGACCAGGCGGATGGCACGATCGAGGTGGACGTGGCCAACAGCGCCTTTGTCATCGGCCTGGATGCGGGCCAGACGGCGGCGATCGCCTGGAGCAGCGGCACCTACGATCTGGAGGCCATTCGGCCCGATGGCGCCGTGGTCGCCGTGATCGGCCCGAGCCGGGTGGTGATCGCCCCGGAGGTGACGGTATGGGCCTGATCGTCATCCAGCGCAGCGGCGGCGTCATCGTCGGTAGCGGCGGCCTCCGTGGCCGGTCGGGCGGCGTCGAGTCGGTGAACGGCCAGACGGGCGCCGTCGTGCTCAAGGCCGCCGACGTGGGCGCTGATCCCGCGGGCACCGCCGCGGGCCTCGTTGAGGCGCTGGCCGGGACTGTCGCCAGCCAGGGCCAAGCCATCGCCGCCCTGCAGCAGGCGCTCACCGCACAGGCCCAGCAGCTCGCCGCCCTGCAGCAATCCGACGCCTCGCAGAACACCAAGCTCGCCAGCCAGGCCGATTCGATCGCCTCGCTGTCGTCTCGCGTCGCCGCCCTGGAGCAGGGGACTACCCCGTCTGTTCCCGCCAATGCCCTGACCGATGCCAGCGGCAACCTTCTCACCGATGGCACCAATCAAGTTCTAACCACTGGAGCAGCAACATGACCGTCCAGCACATCGTACAGGGAGCAGGCGCGCCCACCTCTGTGCCCCCCAGCCTCACCGCCCATTACACCGACACCGAGAGCGGCGACCAGTACATGGCGAAGGGGACCGCCTCCGCCGCCGATTGGGTGCTGGTGGAGAAGGGCGGCGCCGGAGCGGCGGCCGTCAAGGCGCACGAGCAGACCTACAACCACGCGGATTTCGTCACCACCCAGGCCATGACCCAGGCCCTAGCGACGAAGGTGAACGCCGTAGACGGCAAGGGCCTGTCGACCAACGACTTCACCACTGCCGAGAAAACCAAGCTCGCCGGCCTGGAGAGCAGCCGCTTCAAGGGGACGTTCGTTGACCTGGCATCCCTGCAGGCCGGCGTGGCCTCGCCGATCGCAGGCGACTATGCGGACGTGGATGCTGGTGCCGGCGCCGACGTGATGCGCTACCTATGGGACGCCAGCGATGCGGCCTGGAAGCCGCAGGCCAGCGCGACCAGCCTCACTGCCGCCCAGGTCAAGGCGCTGTACGAGGCGAACGCGGATACCAATCCCTTCACCGATGCCGAGAAGACCAAGCTGGCGGCCATTGCCGAGGGCGGCAGCAGTGGCGGCGGCGGGGGAAACAGTGCGGTGGCCACCTCGACTGCGACCGCCGTGAGCCTGACCAGCAGCCATGACAGCAGCTATCTGGTATCCGAGACGGCGGACCCGGCGGTGCTGACCATCGCTGACCAGGCGACGGGCGGCTGGGCTGCTAATGCCGAGCTGGAGATCGAGCAGGCCGGTGCGGGCGCGGTCAAGTTCGCCGCGGGCAGTGGCGTGACGCTGCGCCTGCCCGGGGACTGCGACCCACGGATCGCGGAACGCTACGGGGTGGCCAAGCTCAAGCGCATCGCCGAGAACATCTGGACGCTCTCCGGCCGGCTGGCCGATTACAGCCTGCCGAGCGCCCTGTACGTCGGCGTCGGCGCTTCCCCGTATCTGCGGGCGTTCAGCCCGAGCGACTGGAGCGAGATCGTGCTGCCGGCGCTGGTGAGCACGAAGGTGCTCAAGATCGCAGTGAGCCCTGATCGGACGATGATTGCGCTGGCCCGCGAGAGCGCATCCGGCCCTCTGACCCACGTCCTATCCGTATTCCGGGTGAAGGGGTGGAAACTGCTGGCTGAGTGGGCAGGCAACGGAGACGAAATGATCACTGACGTGGCGTTCAGCCCGAACAGTGGGCGGCTGTACGTCATTCATTCGGCCAGCCCGTACCTAACGGTATTTGATACCGCGTCCTGGGCGGCAACGGGAGGACCTGCGCTATCGGCGGCGCCAACTGCTATTGCCGTGAACCCGGCTGGAAATACCGTCGTCCTTGATATCGCTGAAACCCCGTACCTCGCGATCTATGACACGGCTACCTGGGCGGCCAAGCCGGCGGTGGACACGGCACTGCCTGGGTACGCCAACGCGATCGCCTTCGATCCGCACGATGAAATGTTCTCTGTAGCACACGGCGGGGCCCCGTACCTGTCGACCTACGCGCTGGACCCCAACTCGGGCGTGTACAAGTCCATGCCGTTCGCTACGCTGCCAGCGTCCAATGCGGTGGCGGTCGCGTACAGCCCGAACGGGGAGCTGGTGGCGGTGTCGGTGGCCTCGGCGCCGTACCTGCTGATCTACAACAACCTCACCGGCGACAAGCTCGCTGGCCCGGCTGCACTCCCGACCTATCCATACTCCAGGCTATCGTTCAGCCAGGATGGCAAAGTCCTGACGCTCTCCGACCCTAACATGACGCCGAGCGTGTTGAGCTACAACGTCTCCGACTGGAGCAAGCGCGCGGACGCCACCATTGCGGCGATCAGCGGCGGCCAGTGCGCCACCTTCAGCCAGGACGTGGCCGTGACCGTGACCCCGTTCCCGTCATCGTAGGGGACAAGGACCGTTCAAGAGCCCGCCGCGTGCGGGCTTTTTCATGTCTACTGCCTTGACCAGGCCAGGCAGTCACATAGGTTCCGGCGCATCCCAACCAAGGAGCGCCACCATGATTCACCCCACCCCCGGCCGCATTGTCTGGTTCCACCCCAACGGCATTACCCTGCCGCCGAACTTTGCCTACTCGGATTCCGAGCAGCCGCTGGCTGCAACGATCGCCTACGTTCACAGCGATCGGATGGTCAATTTGTTTGTGATCGACCAGAACGGCATGGGCTACTCCCTGACCAGTGTCACCCTGCTGCAGGATGACGATGCGACTCCCGGTGCCGGTTCCTATGCCGAATGGATGCCCTACCAGAAAGGGCAGGCCGCCAAGTCCAATACCATCGACCAGAACGCCATGGACGAGGCGTGCAGACTGGCCTTTAGTGCCAAGGAGCTCTTCCTTGCCAACGATTCTGACGGCGGTGCTAAGCGCCTGGCCGGCCTGATGATCCAGCGGGCCGAGCAACTGCTGGGCGGCGCTGCAGGTGAACAGCCCGCGGCAGGAGGTCTGCCGGCCATCAAGGCTAGCGCGAAACTGTGCTCTGGCGAATGCTCGCCCGGCCCGCAAACTGACAGTGCCAGTCCAACTGTAACCCTCGAGCAAATCGAGAACCTGATTGTCTCGGCGCAGTACCACGTCATTCCCGGGACCACGGTTACCGTCTGCTGCCTGGAGCTGCGCAACGGCTTCAACGTGATCGGCGAGTCGGCCTGTGCCAGCCTCGACAACTTCAATGCGGAAAAAGGGCGCACCTATGCCCGAGAGAAGGCTATCGAGAAAATTTGGCCGCTGGAGGGATATCTACTCAAGCAGCGGATCTATGAGGCCACGCTGGCAGGCCGGCAGGACGTGGGATTGCAGTAAGCATGGCGGCAGCAACGCAGCGTGGCCTGACGCAGAAGCAAGAGCTCTTCGCCGAGGCCTATGTCGTGACGGGGAACGCCTCGGAAGCCTACCGGCGTGCGTACAGCACTGCGCGCATGAAGGCCGAGAGCGTCCACACCAATGCGGCAAGACTGCTAAGCAATGAGCGCGTAGCCGAGCGCATCAGCGAACTGCAGGGGGCGGCGGCTGAGGTCGCCGTTCTCTCTGCGGCCGATGTGCTGCTGGAAATCCGACGCCTGGCGCTGAATGACCCGCGTCGCTTGGTGCATCAGGATGGCCGCCTCAAGAAGCTGCACGAGCTGGATGCCGACACGGCCGCCTGTATCTCCGGCATCGATATCGAGAAGGACGGGACGATCAAGTACCGCTTTTGGGACAAGGGCTCTGCGCTGGAGAAAGCGGCGAAGCACCTGGGCCTGTACGAGCGGGACAACAAGCAGAAGACCGACCCGCTCGCCAGCCTGCTGGAGCGCGTCTGTAGCAGCAACGGCAACGGCTTTGCCCCGGTAGCGCAAGACCCGGACCACGACGAGGACTGAGCATGGCCTTGCGTGTGTCGAGCGATATCCCGTTACAGACGATGCCCACCACCGCCGAGGAGCTTGAGCGGTGCCTGGCCGATCCCGAGTGGCGGCTGTTCTCCGGCTGCCTCTACAAGATCATGGTCAAGGGGGACGATGACGACGAAGAGGCCGAGGCCATGGTGATGCCGTTCCAGCCCAACCGGGCGCAGCGGCGATTCATCAAGCGCCTCTGGCATCGCAACCTGATCCTCAAGGCCCGGCAGCTGGGATTCACTACCCTGATCGCCATTCTGTGGCTGGATCATGCCCTGTTCAACGCCAACCAGCGCTGCGGGATCATCGCCCAGGACCGCGAGGCCGTGGAGGCGATCTTCCGCGACAAGGTGCGGTTCGCCTACGACAACCTGCCCGATGAGATCCGCGAGCGCTTCCCGCTGGCCCGAGACAGTGCCCGGGAACTGCTGTTCGCCCACAACAACAGCTCCGTGCGCGTGGCGACGTCCCTGCGCTCGGGCACGATTCACCGTCTGCACGTCTCCGAATACGGAAAGATTTGTGCCAAGTACCCGGATAAGGCGGCCGAGGTCCAGACCGGCTCAATCCCGGCGGTACCCACCAACGGCGTTCTCGTCATCGAGAGCACCGCCGAAGGGCGGGAGGGCGAGTTCTTCGAAATGGTGCAGCAGGCCGAGGCCAAGTACCAGAGCAAGCAGGAGCTCACGCCGAAGGACTACCGCTTTCACTTCTACCCCTGGTGGGAGGAACCCAAATACCGCCTGCCGGCCGGTTCCGTCCCGATATCCATCGATGAGCACGAATACTTCGACCGGATCGAGGGGGTGATGGAGTGCACCATCGGTCCCGAGCAGCGCGCCTGGTACATCGCAACCCGCAATGCCGACTTCACCGGCAAGGAAGAGCGCATGTGGCAGGAGTACCCGAGCACGCCGGCCGAGGCCTTCCAGATCAGCACCGAGGGCAACTACTACGCCAAGGACATGCCGGCCATGCGCAAACGTGGCGGCATTACCCGCGTCCCCGTGCTGGATCTGCCGGTCAACACCTTTTGGGACATCGGAAACTCGGATGGTTGCGCCATCTGGTTTCATCAGGATCTGCGCGGCGAGGATCGATTCATCGACTACTACGAGGCCCATGGCGAGGATCTGCGTCACTACGTTGCCCAGCTGCAGGCCCGCGGCTATGTGTTCGGTACCCACTTCCTTCCACACGATGCCAACCACAAGCGCCTGGGCGACTACAACCGCAGCACCATGGAAATGCTCCAGATCCTGATGCCCGGGCAGCGCTTCATCATCGTGCCCCTGGTCACTGAACTGATGACGGGGATTCATGCCACCCGCAAGCACATGAAGGGCTGCTACATCGACGAGGCCAACTGCAAGCTGGGTATCCAGCGGCTTGAGGGCTATCGCAAGAAATTCAGTCGGGCAGACCAGCGTTTCATCGACCAGCCCGACAAATCCAACGGCTGCACCGAGGGCGCCGACTCCTTCCGGCAGTATGCACAGGCCAAAGAGACAGGCCTGCTGTCCAGCTCCGCCTACAGCTACGACTACGACGAAGCCCCGCCACCCGACTGGCGAGTTTGAGGACCATCATGGACGCCATGACTAGCACGCAACCCAGTACCGGCCAGGCTGACGAACTGGCCTTGACCGTCGATGAATACGCCGAATTCATGCGGGAGATCGAGGAACAGCCCAAGTGGCGGCACACCGCCGACAAGGAGATGGAGTACGCGGACGGCAACCAGCTCGATTCCGAGCTGTTGAAGCGGCAGCAGGCGCTCGGCATTCCGCCGGCCGTGGAGGATCTGATCGGCCCGGCCCTGCTGTCGATCCAGGGCTATGAAGCCACCATCCGTACCGACTGGCGCGTGACCCCGAGCGGCGGCATCGGCGGGCAGGATGTGGCGGACGCCCTGAACTACAAGCTCAACGAGGCCGAGCGCGAGAGCCGGGCCGATCGCGCATGCTCCGATGCGTTCCGCTCGCAGATCGCCGTCGGTATCGGCTGGGTGGAGGTGCGTAAGGAAACCGATCCCTTCAAGTACCCCTATCGCTGCGGGATGATCCATCGCAACGAGATGCATTGGGACTTCAAGGCCCAGGAGCCGGACCTGTCCGATGCCCGCTGGCTGCGGCGGCAGCGCTGGCTGCCCAAGGAGCGCATTGCCCTGGTGTTCCCCGAGCACAAGGAGGTGATCGAGGCGATCGGCACTCACGGGCCGAGCTGGTGGGCCGAGCGCGGCATCGAGCTGCTGGACGGCGGCACCTCCACTGGCCTGCACAATGCCTGGGCTGATGCCCGCAACTGGACCGTGCAGGAGGACCGCTGGTACAACCCGACCAACAAGGACATCTGCCTGGCCGAGGTCTGGTACCGGCGCTGGGTGAACGTGCCGGTCCTGCGCAGCCCGGACGGGCGCGTGGTGGAGTACGACGAGAATAATCCGGCCCACAATGCCGCGGTCCTCAGCGGCAAGGTCGAGGTCTCCCTCGCCGTGGTCGCCCGGGTGCGGCGCAGCTACTGGCTCGGCCCGATCTGCCTGCATGATGGTCCCAGCCCCTACACCCACCAGCATTTCCCCTATGTGCCGTTCTGGGGCTTCCGCGAGGACACCACCAGCGTGCCCTATGGCTATGTGCGCGGGATGGTCTACCCGCAGGACAGCGTGAACAGCGGGATCAGCAAGCTGCGCTGGGGCATGGCAGCGGTCAGGACCGAGCGCACCAAGGGCGCAGTGGCCATGTCGGACGCGCAATTCCGCCGGCAGGTCGCCCGGGTGGATGCCGATATCGTGCTGGACGCCGCGCACATGGCGCAGCCGGGCGCCCGGTTCGAGGTCAAGCGCGACTTCCAGCTCAACTCCCAGCACTTCCAGCTGATTCAGGACGGCCGGCAGTCCATCCAGCGGGTGTCGGCGGTGACGTCCGGTTTCATGGGCAAGGAGGGCACGGCCCGCAGCGGTCTGCAGGAGCAGACTCAGGTGGAGCAGAGCAACCAGAGCCTGGCCCGCATCATGGACAATTTCCGCTTCGCCCGCTCCCTGGTCGGCGAGATGCTGCTGGCGATGATCGTCGACGAGCTGGGCGAGCAGCAGCACGTCATCGTGATCGAAGGCGACGCCGTGCGCGCCGATCGCACCGTGGTGCTGAACCGGCCCGAGGTGGACCCGCATACCAGCATTCCCTACCTGTCCAACGACCTGCAGCGCACCCGCCTGAAGGTCGCGCTGGAGGACGTGCCGAGCACCGCCAGCTACCGTGGCCAGCAGCTCAACGCCATGAGCGAGGCGGTCAAGTCGTTGCCGCCGCAGTACCAGGCGGCGGTCCTGCCGTTCCTCGTCTCGCTGATGGACGTGCCGTTCAAGAAAGACGTGGTGGAGGCGGTGCGCGCTGCAGCCCAGCAGGAGAGCCCGGAGCAGATCCAGCAGCGTATCAACCAGGCCGTGCAGGATGCCCTGGCCAAGGCCGGCAACGACCTCAAGGCCCGCGAGCTGGACCTGAAAGAGCGCAAGGCCGAATCGGAGATCCGCAATCTGGACGCCAACACCGTGCAGACCGGCGTGCAGGCCTCCTACAGCGCCATGCAGGCCGGCGTTCAGGTGGCGCAGATGCCGCAGATTGCGCCGATCGCCGATGCCGTCATGGAGGGGGCCGGCTACCGGGCGCCGAACCCGGGGGGCGACGATCCCAACTTCCCGACGCCGGCCGGTCCCCAGCCCGCGGGAAGCGTGCCGGTTGAGGCGTCAGCCGGAGCCCAGCCGGTGGAAGCGCCGGGCGTGCACCACAACACCAGCCCGGCATTCCCGCCGGTTCCGCAGCATGGCGCCTCGCCCATGCACGGCATCGAGACACCAACCCCCGCTGACAACCTGCAGTGAGAAAAGGCCCGCCGAGTGCGGGCTTTTTCATACCCGGCGCGCTTGCGTACCCCCGCCAGTCACATAAGTTCGCCACGCATCGGCAGGCAAGGCGCCCGCCGAATGCCTGGCAGCTGGCCCCTGCTGGGCGTCCATGAACCCCCATGCGGCCACGGCGATATGTGGCGGGATAGGTATGACAACCACAGCAGAGTTTTTCCAGCAGCACGCACCGGATGGAAACCTGACTCCAGAACAGGCGGCCCAGCTCTTGGAGCTGACCGAATTGGGCGATACCGGAGCCGCCGCAGGCGGTACCCCGGACACTGGCAGCGCGCCCAGCGCTACCCCTGCTCCCGAGGCTCAGACCCCAGGTGCTGCGCCGACCACCGAGAACCCCTCCACTGACCCAGCGGGGCAGCCGCCTGCAGCCACGGACCCGGCCAGCGCCGTGATCCTGGCGAAGGACGGCAAGCATACGATTCCCTACGAAAAGCTCATCGAGGCGCGGGAAGGGGAGAAGCAATGGCGGGACAAGGCCCAAGCGGCACTGCAGGAACTGGACGCCATGAAGGCCCAGGCCCAGCAGCGCGCCGATGCCGGCCAGGCCCCGACCCAGGCTGACCAGAACCTTGCCATCGCCGAGCAGGCGATCGACCAGGGTGCAGACCCTGACCTGTTCGGGGACTTCTCCGAAGAGGCGATCGCCAAGGGGGTGCAGTCCCTGGTGGATCAACGGGTGCAAGCCCTGGTGGACGAGAAGGTGAAAGCGGCCCTGGCCCCACTGCAACAGCAGCAGGAGGCCGATCTGCAACGGCAGCAGGCCGCCGCCACCGAGGCGCACTTCCGGGCGATCTACGAGAAGCACCCGGACGCCGACTCCATCGCCGAAAGCCAGGAGCTGGCGAACTGGATCAAGGCTCAACCGAGCTTTGCCCAGGCCGGGATCGAGGCCGTTCTGCAGAAAGGCAGCGCGGACGAGGTGATCGAGCTGCTCGATCAGTTCAAGGGAACGGCTGGAAAGACTCAACCGGCGGCCGACGACGCAGCAGCGAAGGAAGCCGCCAAGCAAGCCATGGCCAAGGCGCGCGCGCCGGTACCGGGCAGCCTCTCGGATATCCCGGGCGGCACGGCCGGGCCGGCCTCGCGTGATGAAGCGCTCGCCAAATTGAGCGCCCCGGACATGGCAGACGCAATGGCGAACATGACCCCGGCTCAGATCGAGGAATTCCTCAACCGGAGCTTGTGAGCCCATTCCCGACTGATTAGGAGCTGTAGATGAGCGGATCTACCAACATGGCGTATGGCGATAAGGTCGCCATGGTGCAGCAGGCCGTGGGCCTGTTCGCCACGCACAACCAGCGCAACACCACCCTGAGCCGCCTCAGTGGCCCGATGCCCAAGGGCACGGCGGGCGCCGAGGCTACCCTGCGCAAGCAGTCCACCCAGCACATGCCGATCGTCAAATGCCAGGACCTGTCCAAGGGCCGGGGCGATGAGGTGACGTTCCACCTGCTGAACCCGGTCGGCGGCAAGCCGATCATGGGCAGCAACCGGGCGGAAGGCCGCGGCGTCGGCATGAAGCTGTCCGAGGACAAGCTGCGCGTCAACCAGGCGCGCTTCCCGCTCGACCTGGGCAACGTGATGACCTCGATCCGCAGCCCGGCCGACTTCCGCCGCCTGGGCCGTCCGGTCGCGCAGGGCCTTGCCGACAAGTACGTCGACCAATCCCTGCTGGTCCACATGGCCGGCGCCCGGGGTTTCCAAGACAACATCGAATGGGTCGTGCCCACCAGCGACGACCCGGAATTCGCGGAAATCATGGTCAACCCGGTGCGCGCCCCGTCGAAGAACCGCCATTTCATGGCGGACGGCACCCACGGCATCGTTCCGTTCTCCGTCAATGCCGGCGCGGTGTCGCTGGATACCACCGACCTGCTGCGCATGGACACGGTGGACGGCATCCGCACCTACATGGAGCAGATCGCTCTGCCGCCGCCGCCGGTCATCTTCGAGGGCGACAAGGCCGCCACCGACAGCCCGCTGCGCGTGCTGCTGGTATCGCCGGCTCAGTACAGTGGTTTCGCCACCGATCCGAGCTTCCGTCAGCTGCAGGCCAGCTCCCTGGCGCGCGCCCAGCAGGCCGGCGGGCACCCGCTGTTCCTGGGCGAGGCCGGTCTGTGGAACGGCATCCTCATCGTCAAGATGCCCAAGCCGATCCGCTTCTATGCCGGCGACACCATCCAATACTGCGACTCCTACAGCTCCGAGGCCGAATCGAGCTGCAAGGTGCCGGATTCCTTCGGAACCTCCTTCGCCATCGACCGCGCCATCCTCCTGGGCGGCCAGGCGATCGCCGAGGCCTGGGCGGCCAGCGATAAGACGCAGATCCCGTTCTTCTGGAGCGAGAAGGAACTCGACCACGGCGACAAGGTGGAGCTGCTGCTGGGGCTGATCCGTGGCGTTTCGAAGATCCGCTTCGAAATCGACCACGGCGGCAGCACGCAGATCACCGACTACGGCGCCACGGTGATCGACACCGCCGTGCCGATCATCGGTGCGCGCAACTGATGGGCCGGGCCGGGTGATCCGGCCCGCCTCTGTTGAACCCACATAGGAGCCCATCATGGCCCAAGTGACGCTTAATCAATTCCGTGCCCGACAGTTCGGCACCACGGTTCCCTACGGCAACACCACCACCTTGCGCTACCTGCTCAAGACCGGCGCGGCCGGCGGGGCGATCGGCGCCGACTCGTCCGCCGCCCTGGCCGAGGGCGATGTGGTGGACCTGGGGCCGCTGCCCGCGGGATTCAGCCTGGATGACTGCCAGGTGATCGTCTCCACGGCGATGACCGCCGCGGTGACCGGCTCACTCGGCTTCGTCTACGAGGATGGCGCGGACAGCGCTGAGGTGCCGCAGGATGCCGGCTACTTCGGTGCCGGCCTGGTGCTGAACATGGCCGGCCGTCTGCGCGTGGCCACCGCCAAGCCGCCGGTCCTGCTGCCCAAGCCGGCCCGTCTGATTCTGACCCTTGCCGGCGCCAGCAACGCCAAGGCATCGCAGATCGACGTGCTGATCCAGGGCGAGCTGATCGGCCCGCGCTGATGAATAGGGGGAGGGCTTCGGCCCTTCCCTTTGCCTACCGGGAGTGACCATGCAGAAACCACCGCAAGCAGTGAAGTACACCGGCCGCAAGCCGTTCAAGGACCGCCTTTACCGCTCGGGCCTGACGTTCGAGCCCGGCCAGTGCCGCCTGGTGCCGGCCGAGCTGGCGCGCAAGTTCCTGCGCCATGCCGATGTGTTCGAGGCCGCCACCGAGGCCGCCGAGCGGGGCAAGAAGAAAGCCAGCACCGACGATACCGCCGAGCTGCTGGAGCAAGCCGCCAAGGATGAGGCCCAGCGCACCGAGGATCAGAACAGCCTGCAGGATATGTTCGATCGCGTCAGCCAGATGGATAAGGAGGCCCTGGGCCAGTTCGCCAAGATCAACTACCAGCAGGATCTGGACATGCGCTACAACGTCGAGAACCTGCGCGGCCAGGTGATTTCCCTGATTGATCGCTTCGGACTGGTCTGACGATGACCCGTGACGAGCTGATCCAAGAGTTCCGGGTGCAGACGCAGGATCTGATCGACCCCTACCTGTGGCGCACGCCCTGGGTGGCCAACTGGCTGGAGGAGGCCGAGGCGGAGGCCTGCATCCGGGGCCGGCTGCTGCATGTGGCGGACGACCCGGCCCTCTGCGAAATCGCCATCGCGCCCGGGCAGCGGGTCTATCCGCTGCATCCGATGCTGTACGAGCTGGACCACCTGGGCATCAAGGAGGCGGGCGAGGCCCGGCGCCGGCCGGTGCGCCTGGTGTCCACCGAGTATCTGGACGCGCACCTGCCGGATTGGCGCGATCACAGCGGGCGCGTCGAGTACGTCGTGCAGGATGACACCTCGCTGCGCCTGGTTCCCACCCCAACGGCCGCGGGCACCCTGCTGCTGGAGGGCTACCGCCTGCCGCTCGGCTCGCTGGCGGCCAGCGGTTCGGCCAGGCCGGAGATTAACGATGCCCACCACCGGCATCTGATCGATTGGGCGCTATTCCGGGCGTTCAGCATGCCCACCGCGGAAACCCTGGACCTGACCCGCGCGCAGGTGGCTGCCCAGTCCTTCGAGCGCTACTTCGGCCCGCGTCCCGACAGCGACCTGCGCCGCATCACCCGCGAGGACGTGGAGCACCACAACACGGCGTGGGTATAGCTGCCGGCGTGGATATAGCGGCTTGCGTCGCGCCGGCAGTCACATAGGTTCGGCACCCGTTACCACTTCCCAACGGGTGATCCATGCGTCCCCTCATCCAAAACCAGTGGACCGGCGGAGTCGATAACCTGACTCCGGCCGATCGCGTACCCAAGGGCTTCGTCCGCCGGGCCGTGAACATCGATGCCACCCCCGGCGGCGAGTTGCATCTGCGCTCCGGCTACGAGCAGGTCTATGCCGGTAACGCCGTGCGCGGCGTCCTGGCCCTGGGCGACAAGCTGTTGATCGCCGATGGCCCTGAGCTGATCGAGTTCGACCCGCAGACCCAAGGCGTGCGCGTGCTACGCACCATTGCCGGCGCCGGCCAGTTCATCGGCGCGGTGTTGAACAACACCCTGTATTTCCAGACCGCCAATGAAAGCCTCGAGTATGACGGCCGCCGCGTGCGGGCCTGGGGCGTGCCGGACGTGCTGGCCCAGCCGTTGCCGGCCGTCACGACCGGCGGCGCGCTGCGGGCGGGTATCTACCGCCTGGCCGTGACCTTCAGCGACGCGGACGGCCGCGAGGGCGGGACCGATACGCCGCTGCTGGTGACGGTCCCCGAGGGCGGCGCCCTGGACGTGGAGCTGCCGGCGCCGCCGGAGGGCGGCCGGGTGAATCTCTACCTGGGCTACCCGAATAGCCAGACCCTCTACCTGCAGGGGCAGGGGCAGGGGCAGGGGCAGGGCAGCGCCGCGATGCCGCTGCGCGTCACCAGCCTGCGCGACGACACCCGCACCCTGACCACTGCGCGCCTGCGGGCCCCGGTGATCGGCAGCGTGATCTGCGCCCACGGCTCCCAACTGGCGATCGCCCAGGGCCGCGTCGTCTGGCTGACCGCGCCCATGCGCCCGCATCTGCTCGACCCCCTGCGCGGTTTCCTCCAGTTCCCGGCCGAGGTCGGGGAGCTGATGAGCGATCAGACGACGCTCTATGTCAGCAGCGACGTGAGCTACAGCCTGAGCGATGTGGCCGGGGACACCCCCAGCCAGCGCGAAATCCTCAACTTCCCGGCGCTGCGGGGCTCTGCCGTGATCCTGCCCGACGAGCGCTGCGCCTGGATGACCCGCTACGGCCAGGCCGTGAGCGTCGGCGACGGCAGCGGCGGCCTGCAGCTGGTCAACCGCCAGCACTACGCCCCCGACCTGACCGCGCAGGGCGCCGCCGGGGTTATCGAGCACAACGGCAATCAGTTGATCGTCACCACCACCCGCGGGCCGCAGGGCGCCAACCAGCTGGCCGCGACGGACTTTTTCATTGGGGAGGTAGTTCGCCCATGACCCATGGACCCAGCCTGCTTGGCACCGGCTTCACCTACACCACCGAGATCCGGCGGCACGACGGCCGCATCGAGCGCGCCGAGGATCACAACCTGCTGCCCCAGGAGGCCATCGACTTCGTGGCCGGCCTGCTGCGCGGCAGCGAGGCGGCGATCGGCAACTGGTATGTCGGCCTGTTCGAGAGCAACACCGTGCCCGATGCCGCCTTCAAGGCCGCCGACCTGCCCAACCTCCTGACCGAGTGCACCGCCTACGACGAGGCGACCCGGCCGGCCTGGACCCATTCCTACGACGGCAAGGCGGTAATCGACAGCCTCGGCAACAAGGCGACGTTCACCTTCAACCAGGCCAAGCGGATCTACGGCGCCTTCATCGTCAGCACGTCCACCAAGGGCGGTTCTGGCGGCCGGCTGCTGTCGATCGCCCGCTTCGCCAGCCCGAAAGACATCGATGCCGGCGAGCCCTTCACCCTGGCCGCCGGCCTGACCCTGATCCCCACCAGCCTGTAAGGAGCCACCATGTCCCTCAAAATCAGCACCGGGCTGGCCAATGC
Source organism: Azotobacter bryophylli (assembly GCF_042643485.1). Lineage (NCBI taxonomy): Bacteria > Pseudomonadati > Pseudomonadota > Gammaproteobacteria > Pseudomonadales > Pseudomonadaceae > Azotobacter > Azotobacter bryophylli. The sequence continues at coordinate 380,794 of NZ_JBHRSJ010000035.1, forward strand.
CCTGCTTTCTTCCGGAAGCCTCAAGACTGCGCTTACCGGCCTGCACCTCTTCATCTACGCCGGTACCGAGCCGGCCAGCGCCGACGCCGCGCTGCCGGGCGATGCCGTGCTGCTCTGCGACATCAGCGGCAACGGTGATGGCTCCGGCCTGGCGTTCGCCGCCAATGCCGTGGGCGGCACCCTGGAGAAGGACGCAACCCAGGTCTGGCAGGGCACCGTGGCGGCGGCGGGCACGGCGACGTTCTGCCGCTTCGCCAAGCCGACCGACACGGGCGCCGCCAGCACCACCGACGTGCGCCTGCAGGGCGATGTGGGGGTCGCCGGCAAGTTCCTGAACCTGAACAGCGTGGCGCTGGCCAAGGATGCCATCCAGAAGGTCGAGTACGTGGCGCTGACCCAGCCGCTGCAGTAAGGAGCCGCCCATGGCGAACCGCTTGAAGAAGCTGGCCCAGGCTCAGTACACGCCGAGTTCGCCCTATCAGCCGGGCAGCCCGGCGTACTGCGTCACCACGGTCGTCGGCTATCAGTCCACGTCGGGCCTGTCGGGGTACGACGCGGGCCTGGTGGACGGGAACGGCGTGACTACGGGCTTCGGCAGTGTCAGCCCCGGCCAGGTACGCGATGCGCTCAGCGACCTGGCGAGCGGCGGCTTTGCCGGGGTGATGCTGAACACCGAGAGCGGCAACGACGAGCTGCTGCCGATCACCCGGCGCGTCTGCTACCCGGCGGTCGCGGCGATACCGGCCGAGCCGGCGAAGCTCACCTACACGGCCATCGACGGCTGGAACGGCGGCGCGCGCAGCATCAAGCCCCTGTTTGGCGACGGGGCCTTCACGTTCGAGGTGGGCCCGGCGGCGATCGGCGTCGTGGTCGGCCTGGTGGACGCCGACGAGTCCACCTCGCCGGCCGAGCCGAGCCACGCCTTCTACGTCCACCAGGGCGTGGTCGCCGTCATGGAATCCGGGGTGGTGGTGGCCACCGCCCCGACCCCGCACAGTGCCGGCAAGCGTCTGGCTATCAGCCGTTCCCTCGGCCACGTGACCTATCTCTACGATGGCTGGGCCTATACCAGCGCCGTTGTCTCCCAGGGCGCGCCGTACCTCGATGCGACCATCTACGCCTCGGGCGATTACGTCGATAACCCGCAGCTGGTCGCCGCCCTGGTGCAGAGCGGGGAAATCCGCGCCACCTTGCCGCCGCTGGTCGGCCTGCTGACCGATCGCGCGTCCTATGCCTTCGGCGGGGGCCGGCTGCCGCCGCTCGGCGGGCTGGCGTCGGGGATCGGCGGCGGGATAGGGCGGATCGAGGGGAGCCTGCCGGCGCTCGGCGGCCACGCGGCAGACCATGCCTACAGCGAAGTGCGGGGCACGCTGCCGGCGCTGGCGGGCGCCCTGAACGGCGGATTCCCGCAGGTTTCCCGCGCTACCGTGGTCGGCATCCTGCCGCCCCTGTCGGGGCTGCTCCGCGGGCTGACGGGTTCGGTGGGGCGCATCGAGGCGGCGCTGCCGCCGCTGCAAGGCCTTGGCACCGATCATGCCTACGCGGAGGCCCGCGGCACCCTGCCGGCGCTGACCGGCGCAGGCCTCACCTTCGCCCCCACCGACTACGGCAACGCGCGCGACAACTTCCTCGTGGTCGCCGACCTGTGGGTGGCCAGCTGCCGGCAGAGCGCCGTGCTGGCCGAGCAGCTGGGCCTGAGCAGCGGTTTCACCCTGGGCGTGGTGATCGACGGCGCCCTGTTCGAGGCGCTGGCGATCAGTAGCGAGGTCAGCGCCTACCGGGCGCTGTCGGCCGTGATCCAGTCCGTCCTGCTGCTGGGCGGGACGGCCGATGCCGGTACCGCCGCGTCCGTGCAGTACGCCGTCAACGTCCTGACCGGCGCCCTGACCACCTACAGCGGTTTCGACTTCGACGCCTTCGCGCTGGCCGACAACACGCTGTACGCCTGCCGCCCGGATGGCCTGTACCGCATGCGCCCGGGGGACGACGACGGCAGCCCGATCGCCGTGACCCTGGACTTCGGGGCGACCGACTACGGCGCCGTGCAGGCCAAGACGGTGCAGGAGGTTTTCCTGGGCCTGACCACCGATGGCGAGGTGATCGTCACGCTGCGCGCCGATGGCGTCGATCGCAGTTACCGGGCGGTGGCGCGCGGGCCAATGATGCGCGCCGCGCCGGCCCGGGGCGTCGCTGCCCGGCGCTGGAACCTCACCCTGGAAGTCACCGACGCCACCGAGTTCGAGCTGGACACCATTGAGCACATCGTCGCCGTGGCGGCGAGAAGGGGAATGCGGTAATGACGACGAGCAACTACAACGCCTCGACCGACTTCCTGCAGAAGCTGGCCAACTCGGCCATGCTGCAGGTCGACAACACCCGGTCGATGATCTGGAACCTGATCGAGCCGACCAACGACTTTGCCTACCTGCGCGAGCCGGACTTCACCTACTCGGTCAGCAAGCCGAGCCTCGGCACGCCGCCGAAGCTGTCGGATGTACTGGACCTGGGCGATACCACCGATACGCGCCTGGAGAAGCTCAACGCCGATGCCGCGGCCTGGATGGACAAGTTCTTTCCCTCCATGGACAAGTGCCTGCGCGAGCTGCCCGAGGACTGGCTGTGCGGCGTGATTTCCGGCGTCAAGCCGTTCGGCCAGGATGCCACCGTGTTCGAGCTGGTCTGGCACCGGGCGCGCGATCGCGCCTATCGCACGATGGCCACCGAGCAGCGGCAGCTGGAGGCGGCCTTCACCGGCCGCGGCTTCACCCTGCCGCCGGGGGCCATGGTCGCGGCCCTGGGCGAGGCCGCCGAGCGGGCCGACACGGCCATTCTCGACGTGAACCGCGAGCAGGCGATCAAGGACGCCGAGATCAAGCTGGAAATCCTGAAATTCGCCGAACAGCAGGCCCTGACCTACAAGCTGGGCATCCTGCAGGCGCTGGCCGACTTCTACCGCCAGTGGATCGCCCTGCCGGATCAGGATCTGGAGCGCGCCCGGCTCAAGGCGCAGGCCCTGTCGTCGCTGTATTCGGCGCTGTCCTCCTACTACAACGTCGAGGTGGCGTTCGAGGAGCTGGGGCTCAAGGCCAAGCAGGCGGACGTGCAGACGGATCTGGAGGTCGATCGCAACCGGATCACCAACCGCAAGAACAGCGATGCCTCGGGCAAGGCGGCGGCGCTGGCCAACGCCGCCCGCGCCTTCGGCGATGTCGCGTCCCAGGCGGCGGCCTCGGCCGGCACCCTCACCGCGGAAATCGAGACCCTGTAGCGTGGCCAAGATCATCTACCGGCCGACCAGTGGCGCCGCGGCGAAACTGCGCCAACAGGCCCGCCGGCTGGGCGAGAAGTTGGTGCGCCGGGGCGGCGGCGTGATGAACGAGCTTCACGACGGCTTCATCCTGCGCGCCGTGGCCAAGGGCGATGTGGTCCGGGTGACAGCGATCGATCCGCCGGCCGCCTGGCTGTTCTGCGATCGCTGGGGCGAGACCAACGCCTTTCCCCACCTGGCCCGCCACCTGACCCGCGGCGACCTGCTGCCGACCCTGGAGCCGCCCGCGCCGCCCGAGGTGCTGAGCATCACCGACGAGAACGTGCTGATCGCCACTGCCAGCGGTTTCGCCTCGACCGGGGATATCCCGACGCCCTATGCGTCTGGCAGCGGGCAGACGAATTGGAACAGCGGCTATGTCATGTCCACCGAGCGCTCAAAGGACCGGCAGACGGTCGACGAGAACACCAGCTACATGGTGTGCGCCCGGGCGGTCAACGGCCGCACGCCGATCAACAAGCTGCCCACACCGCGCCTCGATGCGCAGATGAACTACCTGTTCACCGACGCCTTTTTCCAGCAGTGGGCCGGGGACGCCTTGTTCACCTTCCGCCCGCACGTCAGCAACTCCCAGGCGACCAGCGCGCCGCGGATCGTCACCGACGACAGTGATGGGCTGGAGTACGAGGAGGTGGTGATCGCCGCGTCCTACTCCCGCTACGACAAGCAGAAGAGTGCCGAGAAGGGCTGGGACGTGCTGGAGCACGGCTGGCTGGTGGGGCTGTTCCGGGCCCGGCATGCCGTTCCCGAGGGCGAGGGGGACGTACTGAACCGCTGGCTGCTGCCGCGCTGGGGCATCTTCGTGCCTGCCTCGCAGAACCCGAACCCGGATCTGCGGCCGGTCCCCGATCCGCTGGATGGTTCGCTCTGGCTGGATCATCGGGTCGCCGATGTGGGCATGTCCGACGATGACGTGAATATCGTCGTCGTGGTCAGCTCGGCGCGGCGGGAAAAGGTCGGCGCGTACACCTACACCGACACCATGGGCACGCAGCTGGTCCGTATCAACCGGCAGACCGGCCAGTACAGCGTCACCACCATCGCCAAGGCCAGCGCCACCTACCAGCAGACCCTGACGGGCTACGGCGGCTACATCCTGACCGGCGCCGCCTCGTTGCCCTTCATCCTGTCGCTCAACCGCCTGGAGTACCGACGCCCCGCCCAGGACGGCGAAGAGACGGTCACCGCCCTGGCCAGCGTGCAGTTCACCGCCAGCGGCGCCGCCGGGGAAGCGGGCGCCATCATCCAGCCGGACACGATTCAGCTGGTGTTCTTCAGCACGACCGGCGACCAACTGACGAGCGGGCTGGGGGCGGCCGGCTACGCGCCCTTCTGGCCGCGCCTGTCGTGGGCCTACAGCCCCTGGGGGCACAAGGACAACCTGGGCTACCCCAACGCCCCCCAGCACTGCGTCGCGCAGTACCTGGGCAACGGCCTGATCGGTGTCGTCGCGGCGCCGCGCAGCCAGGCCGGTACCCGTTTCGCCGAGATCGACTGGCAGTTGGTCGTCCTGCGCGCCAGTGACCTGTCATTCGTGGAAAGCCGCGGGCTGATCGGCACCTTGCTTGAGCACAACAACACCGGCGTGTGTTTCACCGTGGTCCAGCCGGAAGCCGAGAGCAGCCCCGCGGTGCTGATGGCCTGGGTTTTCTCCTACTACGGGGAGCCCACCAGCCAGTACAAGCTCAGCCGAGACGGCGGGCGGACCTGGCAAACCGTGATGGCCGGCGCGACGGGGCCGGCCTTCTACCTTGGCAACCCGCTGCGGGATATCAGCATCTGCAGCGGCCTATGAGGATCGTTCATGGATAAGCCGTATCTCTTTTTGCTGGCAACCATCAGCACGGGCAAGGTGCTGGTGCGGATGGACCCTGCGACCCGGGAAGTCCTGGCGAAGTCGGCGATCGCCGGGGCACAGCTCGACGCCTCGCTCGGGGCCGACGTGGACGGCCTGCTGGCGCAGCATGCCGGCGCCGAGACGACGCTTCGGGTTTCGCAGCTGGTCGGCGCGAATGGCAACGTGGCGCGGATCGTGACGCTGTCGGGCGTGGCCCTCAACGGGACCACCTACTACCGCACGCGCCTGCTGGAGGTGTCGGCTACGGATGTCGTCGAGCTGGCAGGCCTGGTCGGCTCGACCCCCTACCGAATCGCCAAGAGCGCCATCGTGGCCACCCCGGACGGCGCCTTGGTCGCCCTGCGGCGGGTCGATGCGTCCACCGGGATCGTCTACCCCGACCCGGCGGTCATCACCCTGAGCGCGGACGGCTCGACGCGCGTCTCCACGCCAGCAGCCGGAGGCAATGCCGCGTTCGGCGATACCTGCGCGCTGGTGACGACCGGCGAGGGCGAGCGCCTGGTCGCCATGGAATACATCGATACCCGTGCACTGTAAGGAGGCCGCAACATGGCACAGCTGAACCGCGAAATTGATGGGCTCTGGCGCAAGGTCGGCGAGGTCGATCCGGTACCGGGGGACTACATGAACTATTGGGGCCAGCTGCCAGTGGCCTCCATCGACACCCTGGCAGCCGACGCCGGGCTGGCGGCGGCCGTCATCAACGGGCGCAACTGGTACGGCATCGGCTCGCCCTATACGCTGGATGCCGGCGACGCCTACGGCCTGGTCTTTCGGGATGCCACGGCGAGCTACTCGGTCGACCTGAACTGGTACACCCTGGCGATATGGGGCGGCGATCGCCACTCCCTGTTGATCGCCAGTCCGGCCGAGGGGGACAAGGTGGACGTGACTGCGCTACTGACCGAGGCCCTGGGCGAGGAACCGTCGCTGCTGGAGGCCGTGTTTCAGGTGGCGCCGCCGCTGCCGGCGTTCTGGACGAACTTCACGAACACCGCCGAAATAGTCTGACCCCAACGGCTTGCCGATCGTCGGCAGTCACATAGGTTCGGGCGCTTCCGTGACAGGAGCGCCCCATGGCTACCGATCCGAACTCCCTCGAAGAGAAACGCCGCGCCCAGCGCGCGGCCCAGCCCACCGGCCTTGGCCTCACCCCACGCTCTGCAGCTGCGCCGAGAGTACCCGCCACATCCAATGCACCCACTCCCACGCTGGCCTCGGTCGCCAATGGCGGACCGGGGACCGTCTCCGTTGGCGGACTGCGCATCTCGCACCTGCCCGACTACAGCAACCCGCCGGGCGCGGCGGATGCCGGCAACTATGACCAGATGCCCCCGGATCGCGTGCGGCAGGAGATCAGCGGCACGCCCCTGCCGGTGCAGTCGGGTGGCCAGCCCGGTACCGCCCAGCAGGTCATCGACTCCGGCCTGAATGTCGCCAGCGGGCTGGGCAAGCTCGCGGTAGGCGGGCTGGGCGCCGTGGCCGCACCGGTACTGGACACCGCCCGCAACGGTATCACCCGCCTGGCCGGCGGCGACCCCAACACCCTCCCCGGCGGTACCAGCGGCTTCCACAACTCGGCCATGCAGACCCTGCGCGAGGGCTGGCAGCCGATCGCGGCCGGTGGGCAGCAGATTGGCCGCGGCCTGTTGTCCGCCCTGGGCGCCCAGTCGGCGGGTGCTGGGGCAGAGCAGGGGGCACAAGGCGGCAGCCAGCCACAGGCCCAGCCGCAGGCGCCGTCGCGCCCGGCCTCCGTCACCGGCACGCCTTCGATGGATACCGGCGGGGCCGAGCAGGCCAGCGCCCCGGCTGCCCAGGGCAACGGCTTCCAGCAGACCGGTATCGGCGGCATCGTCGGTCGGCGCAATAGCCAGGGCGTGATGGAGTTCAGCAACGCGCAGGGCGACGTGGCCGGCGCCGCCGGCACGCGGCTGGTGGACGGCAACCTGGGCGACGGCATCGGTGGCTTGAGCGTGGGCCAGGCGGGCGACGCCCAGCAGGCGATCGAGCGCGTCGACCGCGCCAATGCCGAGCGGCAGCGGATGGTGGATGCCAGCCGCGGCGGGCTGGGGGATACCGGCAACTTCACCGTGGTCGGCGACAACACCCGCGGCTCCCTGTTCGGGCAGGAGCTGGAGGCCCGCCGCCGTCGCCGCGACGGTACCGACCAGGCGATCGCGGAGAACCGCCTCAAGGCCCGCGAGCTGAACCAGAACAACGCCAACACGCAGGCGGAGCTGGGGCTGCGGCAGCGCGAGGTGGTCAACGCCGAGCAGACCGGCGCCCTCGATCGCCAGAAGACGCAGCAGGAAATCCAGAACAACCAGCTGACGCTGGATCAACAGCAGCAGGTCCAGGCCATTCGAACCCGGCTGGCCGACCCGAGCCTGCCCGCCAACGAGCGCACCCAGCTCGAACGCAACTATGCGGCCCTCACCACCCCAGCCAAGGACCGCTACGTCCTGCAGGACGTGGTGCTGGGCCAGGACGCGACCGGCGCCCCGATCACCGGCAAGGCCGCGGTGGACGTGACCACCGGGCAAGTCGTCGGCCAGGGCCTCGGACTGACCAACCCGCAGATGCAAGCCGACCTGGCGCAAGCGCGCCGCATCGTCGCCGCCGACCCCTCGAAGCGGGCCGAGGTGGAGAAACGACTGCAACAAGCCTACAGCCGTGGCCTGGAGAACTGAGCATGGGACTTTTCGACGATCTGGAGCCGAAAGGCCAGCAAACCACCGGCACCGAGGGCGGCAGCGGCCTGCTCAACGATCTGGAGCCGAAGAAATCCGGACTTGTCCGCCGCGGGCTGGGCGACACCGGTATTTCCCTGCTGAAAGGGGCGATCGCGGTACCGGAAACGGCGGTCGGCCTGGCCGATATCGCTACCGGCGGCGCCGCCGGCAAGGCCGCCGAAGGCCTCGGCTTCCGCCCCAAGGAGGCCAAGCAGATCCTCGACAGCTACCTGAGCCCCGAGCAGCAGGCCGCCAATCGCAACGTCGCCCAGGCGGATGGCTTCGTCGATACCGCCAAGGCGCTCGCCGACAACCCGAGCGTGATCCCGCACACCGTTGCCGAGTCGCTGCCTCCCATGCTGGCTGGCGGCGTGGCCGGCCGGGGCATCAGCGCAGTGGCGCCCAAGCTGGCGCCCTGGGCGGCCGGCGCGGCGGGCGAGGGGACTGTCATGGCCGGCTCTGCCGCGGAGAACATCCGCCAGCAGACCCCGGACGGCCTACTTACCCCCGAGCAGCAGCTGGCCGCGGCCGGCACCGGCCTGATCGGCGGGGCGGTCGGCGCGGGCGGGGCGAAGGTCGGGCAGAAGCTGGGCCTGGGCGATCTGGATACGGCCCTGGTTGAGGGCGCGAAGAATGCCGGAGCCCGAGGTCTGCCGGCGCGCCTGGCCGGCGGGGCTGCGGTCGAGGGCGCCCTGCAGGAGATGCCGCAGTCGGTCGCCGAGCAGGGGCTGCAGAACTATGCGCTGGGCAAGCCGCTGGGCGAGGGCGTCGGCAATGCGGCGGCTACAGGACTGGTGACGGGCGGCGCGATGGGCGCCGGCTTCGGCGCGCTGCCGGCCGCCACGCCGAAGGCCGAGGACAGCGTGCAGCCGGCGCCGAGCGTGGATAACCCGAGCCCGGCCCCGGTGCCGCGGCCGAATCCGAACAACGGCCCGCTGTCGCGCGCCGCGAACCTGCTGCCGACCCCGGCCCCGGTGCTGGATACCCAGCGGATTGACCAGGCCGCCGGCCTCACGGCGCCGCCGCTGCTGGATGCCGCGCGAATCGCGCAGCAGGTGGATCTGAACACCTCCCAGCCGGACTGGAGCGCCAAGGCCCCGGCGGTCGACCCGCAAAAGGTCAGCCAGCAGCTGTTCGCCAAGGCTGGCAGCCCGGTGGACTGGCAGAGTGCCCCGCCGGTACTGGACACCGGCAAGCTCGGTCAGCCGGACGCCCAGCCGCAAGAGCAGCCAGCGGCCACCGCCGACGGGGCGACTGCGCCGGCCGCTGCCGTCCCCTCCCAGTCGGCCACGCTGGCGCCGGACGATACTGAGGCGCGGACCATCAAGGCCCGCTACCTGAGCCGCCAGGGCGCCGAGAGAGCCCGCGCCAAGCTGGATGCTGCCGACGAGTACAAGGTGGTGCAGGATGGCAACGCCTGGCGCGTCACCGGAAAGACCGCTGCCGAGCTGCTCGACCAGCCGGTACCGGCCGACACCGTGAGCTCCGCCGAAGCGCTGCGCCGCCAGGAGGCCGAGGCGCGTCAGGCGGCGAAGGCTGCCCGCCTCAATGGCGACAATGCCGAAGGGCGCCGCCAGCGCAGCCTGGAGCTGCAGGCCCGGGCCCAGCGGCAGCAGTTGGAAGGCCAGGCCGTCACCGATAGCCAGCAACAGCGGCTCGATGCGGCTGCTTCCCGCGTGCAGGAGGACCAGCAGACCCAGCAGGAGCAAGCGCTGCGCGACCAGCTCGCCTATGTCGAGAACCAGGCCCGCGCGAGTGGCGGCTGGAATACGCACCTGAGCAAGGAGCGCGCCCGCCTGCGCCAGGCGCTGGAGCCGTTCGAGGCGGCGAAGGCGCCGCAGCCTGCTACCGATCAAATGCCCGTCAAAGACGCAGCGCCCGCCGCCCCAGGGGCGCAGCCTGCCGAGCAAGCCGCCGATCAAAAGCCCGTCAAATGGTTCGGCTCGCGGAAGAAGGCCGAGCAGTACATCGCCAAGAACAAGCTGGGCGCCACCCATGCGGTCGAAACCCGGGGCAACAAGTACGAGGTGCGGCCGGTCGAGCAACAGCTCGAGCAATCGGCGCCGGCCACCGGGAAGCCTGAGCCGCAGAAAAGTGACCTGCCGCGTCAGCAAGTCGGGCCGAACCCGGATGGCTGGGTTAACCAGAATGCGCAGACTGACCGCGACATGGCCGATCGCCGCGGCATCACTGCCAAGATCGAGCAGCTATTCGCCGATGGGCTGACCGCAAGGCAAGTCATCGACACCATGAAGGACGAGCTGTCCTTTGTGGATCTGACCGATCGCGCCGGGTTCATCAACGGCGTTCGGGCGACGCTGGGCATTCCTTCGCAGGCGACCAGCGAAGGCAAGGACGAGTTTGCCACGTGGAAGGCAGCCCGCGATCGGCGTAAGGCTGCGCAGCCATCCCCCGAGCAGCCGGCGCCAAGCCCCGCAGCAGGGGCCGATTCGCGCTCGGCCGAGATAGACAGCGCCGCGCATGAAGCGGCCACCTCGCCGCACAACGATCTGCCAGAGCCCAGCCAGGCCCAAATCGAGGCCGGGAACTACAAGAAAGGGCACGTTCGCGTGCAGGGCCTGGATATCTCCATCGAGAATCCCCGCGGCTCCGAGCGCCGCGGCATGCGGCCGGATGGCACCGAATGGCGCCACACCATGAGCGACCACTACGGCTACATCAAGCGCAGCGTCGGCTCTGACAATGAGCAGGTCGACGTGTATGTCGGCCCGCAGCCGGAGAGCGATCGAGTATTCGTCGTCGACCAGCTCCACCAGCAGGATGGCAGTTTCGATGAGCACAAGGTCATGCTCGGCTATCCGGATGAAGCGTCGGCCGTGGCCGCCTACCGCTCCAACTTCGATCCTGACTGGAAGGTGGGCCCGGTTGCCTCCCTATCGGTGCAGCAGTTCAAGGATTGGCTTGCTGGCGGGGATCTTTCGAAGCCGGCGACCTCCAGCGAGGTACCGCCGGCCGATCAGCAGCAGTCCGCCACCAAGGCCAAAGCCGCCGATGACCGTTTCGCCGGCAATACCATCTTCACCGCTGACAAGGTAGCGGCGGCCCGCGCCCTGCTGAAATCCAAGCTGGGCCAGCTGAATGCCGGTTTCGACCCGGAGCTGGCCACCGCCGGCATGACCATCGCTGGCGGTTACATCGAGGTCGGCGTCCGCAACTTCCGCGAGTATGCCCAACTGATGGTCGAGGACTTCGGCGAGCGGATTAAGCCGTACCTCCTGGGCTTTTGGGAGAACGTGCGCTACTACCCAGGCCTGGACACCGAGGGCATGACCAGCCCCGAGGAGTCGTTGAGGCTCCACAAGGAGCTGAATAGCAGCCTGCCGGCCGAGGAAGCCGCGCCGCTGGGGACCGAGGTGAAGGCGCCGGCTACCCGGGCGAAGAAGGCCGGGAAGGGGGCCGATCGCACGCTGATTCAAGACTTCGGCGTCGAGCACATCGACGGCTACGGCGACGGCGCCCGAGAAGTCGGCAACGACACCAAGGACGCCTTCTTGAAGGATGCCACTGGCTACCTGAAAGAGGTGGCCAAGGTGCTGGAGAAGGCCGGCTACATGCCGCACACGGATGGCAAGGGGCGCTATCGGAAGGCCGTATCGGTGAATGAGGCCGGCCCCGCCGTCAGTGGCGATGTCACCCTGGCGATGCGCACTGAAACCGGCCTGAACGCCTACGTCAGCATCGGCGACAGCGCCCTGCGCGGCGTCGTGCCGAACACCAAGAGCGGCATCGCGGTTATGTACCGCGTCAGCCGCAAGGCCGGCGATACCTACGCCGCCCAGGGCGTGAATCGCTGGGCGCCGGTTGACCTGACCGCCGATGAAATTGCTACCATGATCCTGCGCGAGGCCAACGGCTTGCCGCCGGAACTGGCCCGCCCCGCCCTGGAGAACACTGCCAATGAATCAGGAAACGCTGAGCCCCGCGGAAATCAAGCGCATTCGACTCGAGTACATGCGCCTGAGAGCGGACGAGGACGTGATCCACAACCGGCGGCTGCATCAGCGGATACTGGAGACGTGGCGGCGCGACAGCCCGAAAATGTGGGCTCGTCTGTCCCAGCTGAAACTGGCGGAGCCGCTGGCCTACGTCCTGCAGGAACGGATGTGGCAGGCGATGAACGAAAATCTCCGGGCCGGGCTGCCGGTGACGGACGCCCGCGAGCAGGCGGAAATCGACCATCTGATGCTGGAGCCGGAAGAAGTCCTGCAGCCGAATCCGCGGATGTCGCCGGAGGCCGAGGCAGCGATGATGCCGAGGGAATTCTACAAGCGGTAACCGCCGCCGGCCTCTCCACGGTAGGCACGCCCACAGGGCGAAAATTCACGGTAGCACTCAAGGGCTACGAGTACGCCACAGCCGTCATCACGAAAGACGGCGACCGCTGGGCGATGACCAGCCGTGGAAAGGAAAATGCCGTCACCGGCACGCTTCCCGACGTGCTGGCCGCCGCCAAGGCGCACATGGAGTCGGTTCGCTCCGGCCCATCCTCCCAGCCGGCCTCCCCGGCAGCGACTGGCGTACAGGCCGAAGACTTCCACATCGACAACCCGCTGGAAATCGTCGGGGGAACCCCGGTGCAGCGGTTCAACCGCAACCGCCAGGCGCTCGAACTGCTCCAGACTCTGGAGGAGGAAGGACGCCAGGCGAACCCCGAGGAGCAGAAGATCCTGGCCGGCTACATCGGCTGGGGCTCGTTCGGTCAGGAGCTGTTCCAGGGAACCTGGGACCACCCGGTCTACAAGGATGAAGGCGCCTGGAAGGAGCGTGGCCAGTGGCTGCGCGATACCCTCGGCGAATCGGCCTGGAAGTCGGCCCAGCGCTCCATCACCAACGCCCACTACACCGACCCGCCCACCGTCATGGCCATGTGGGACATGGTGCGCCGGATGGGCTTCGAGGGCGGCAAGGTCGAAGAGCCCTCGATGGGGACCGGCAACTTCTTCAGCATGATGCCGGCCGACCTGAAAGCCCGCAGCCAGCTGACCGGCATCGAGCTGGACGAAACCACGGGGGCGATCGCCAAGCAGCTGTTCCCGCGCTCAAACGTGCGGATCATGGGCTATCAGGATTCCAAGACCCCGGACGGCTTCTATGACCTGATTATCGGCAACTGGCCGTTCGAGAACACGCCGGTCGCCGATCGCCGCTACAACAAGCTGAACCCGATGCTGCACGACTACTTCTTTCTCAAGACGGTCGATCAGGTCCGCCCAGGTGGCATCGTCATCGGCATCACGTCCGCCGGCTCCATGGACAAGCAGAACACCACGATCCGCCGCGAGCTGGCCCGCAAGGCTGAGCTGGTGGCCGCGATCCGCCTGCCCTCCGGTGCCTTCGAAGAGTACGCCGGGACCAAGGTCGTCACCGACATCGTGATCCTGCGCAAGCGTCCGGAGCGTCTGGTCGCCGTGCCCAAGGATGCGACCTGGGTGGAGACGGGCGACTTCCAGACCCCTTCGGGCCAGGCTGTGCGCGTCAACCAGTATTTTCTGGAGAACCCGCAGAACATCATTGGCCAGCTGGATTACGGCCACGGGACTACCACCTTCAAGGCCGGGATGATCGTGCATCGCCCGGACAACATGGCCGAGCGCCTGAAGCAGGCGATCGAGCTGGTGCCGGAAAAGGCCTTCCAGCCCAGCCAGCAGGCCGACCACCTGACCTATTACGCCAACGAAACCGGCGAGCGCCACGGTGCCCTGGCGGTGGTCAACGATCGGCTGATGGTCGCCCTGGGTGATCAGTTGGTGCTCGCCAACGACGAATCCAAGTATGTGCTCAAGGACGCCAGGAAGACCGCCGCCCGCGAACAGGAACTCAAGGCCGCGGTAGACCTGCGCAAGCGCCATAGCGCCCTGATCGACGCGGAGCGCAGCGGTAAGGATGCCGAGCAGGCCCGCAAGGCGCTGCGCGAGGGCTACCAGGCCTTCGTCAAACAGCACGGGCCGTTGCGCAGCTCCTTCGCCCTGGGCTACCTGCAGAAGCTGGACGACCCGTTCTATGCCGAGCTGGCCGCCCTGGAGAACGACGACGGCACCCCGGCGACCGTCATGCAGCGCAGCACCACTCGATCGCGCCGCTCCATCGAGAACCCGAACGTGCGCGATGCCTATGTGCTGGCGCGCAACCTGTCGGTGAATCCGAGCCTCGAGGACGTCGCCAAGATCGCCGGCAAGCCGCTGGCTCGGGTCCGCGCCGAGCTGATCGAGAGCGGTGCCGTATTCGAAGCACCGAATGGCGATATCGTCCCATCCGATATCTACCTATCGGGCAACGTGCGGTTGAAGCTGCGCGAGGCCAAGGCCGCACTGGATGACGGCAACGCGGCCATGGCCCGCAACGTCGAGGCGCTGCAGGGCGTCGTGCCCGCGGACATTCCGTACTTCAACATCGAAACCAAGCTCGGCGCGACGTGGATACCGACCGAGGTCTACGCCGACTACATCGCGCACATGCTGTCCCGTCCCAGCCCGGCCGGCGTCGAGGTGCAATTCCGTTCCGGCCGCTGGAAGGTGAAGCTGAGCGGCGAGCTGAATGCTCTGCCGGAAGCCAAGGCCAACTACGGCAGCAGCCAGGTGCTATTCAGCCGCCTGGTGCAGGCTGCGCTGAGCAATCAGACCCTGCGCCTGACCAGCAAGGACGAGCATGGCAATGACGTGTACGACGCCAAGCGCTCGGAAGAGGCGAATGCCAGCCTCGCCAAGATCCGTGAGGACTTCGCCACCTGGGTATGGAGCGACCCGGCCCGGCGCGTGGATCTGGAGCGCGAGTACAACGAATCCCGCAATGCCTGGGCCACGCCGAAGTACGACGGTTCGTTCCTGACCTTCGAAGGCATGGCGCTGACGCTGGGGAACGGGGTGTTCAATCTCCGCCAGCACCAGGCCAATGCGATCTGGCGGGGCATCGTCAACCGCCGTTCGCTGAACGCGCATGAGGTCGGTACCGGCAAGACCTTCACCATGGGCGGGATCGCCGTGGAAAGCCGCCGCTATGGCATTGCCCGCAAGCCGGCCATCCTGGCGCACAACGCCAACAGCGCCACCGTGGCCGCGGAAATCCGCATGATGTACCCGGCGGCCCGCGTGCTCTACATCGACAACCTCGACAAGAACAACCGCGCGATTCGCCTGCGCCAGATCGCCAACGACGATTGGGATGCCATCGTGATCCCGCATTCCCTGATCGATCGGCTGGCCCTGCGCGAGGAAACCCTCACGCGGATGGCCGAGGATGATATCTCCGCCCTGGAGCAGGAGTTCTACGACGCCGCCGCCGAGGATGGGGTGGACGTCAGCAAGGTGGATCTGAACGACGACGAGGCGATCGCCAAGGTTCGCTCCACCACCGCGAAGGAACTGGCGAAGGCCCGCAAGCGGATCATCGAGAACATCAAGAAGCAGGCCCAGCAGTCCAGCCGAGAGGATGCCGTCGCGTTCGAAGACCTGGGCATCGACATGCTGCTGGTGGACGAGGCGCACGAGTTCAAGAAGCCTCCGATCGTCACCCGGATGCAGATGAAGGGCCTCAACACCCAGGTATCCGACCGCTCGATCGCCCTGCAATTCCTGACCCGCTACGTCCGCCAGATGAACAACGGCGGCAACGTGCACACCTTCACTGGTACGCCGATCACCAACACCATTACCGAAATCTATCACCAGATGCGCTATGTGATGGAGACGGAAATGGAAGCGGCCGGCGTGGCGGATTGGGACGGCTGGTTCGGTTCGTTCGCCACCGAGGTGCAAGACGTGGAGCTGACCGCGGCCGGCGATTACGAGATGGTCACGCGCCTGGCCGGCTTCGTGAACGTGCCCGAGCTGCGGCAGATGGTCGGGCAGTACATGGACACCGTGTTCGCCGACGACATGCCGGAAATGCAGCCGCGCCGCACGGCCAGCGGCAAGACCATCGCCGATGACCTGACCGAGGCCGAGCGCGCCGAGCTGCTCAATGGCCGCACCGAGAAGGCCCAGGACCGCCCCTACAAAAAGGTCATCAACGAGTCGGCCGACATGACGCCGGAGCAGATGGCCATCTTCCAAGACTTGCAGGGCTATGCCCGCGACTGGCGTAGCGGTACCGGAAAACAGCGCCGCGAATGGAAGCGCCGGGGCGATCCGCGCTCGCCGATCATCACCGAGGGTATCGCCAACAAGGCGAGCTTCGACGTGCGCCTGATCGACGAGGGCCTGGCCGGGCAGGAGGGCAAGACCCAGGACGATCCGAGCAGCAAGGCTAGCCGCGTCGTGCGCAACGTGCTGGAGATTTACAACAGCCACCCGCAAGCGAATCAGGTGATTTTCGGGGAAATGGGCTTCAGCCGTAGCGTGCGGCGTACCCGCACCTCCGAGAACGGCGAGAAGCACACGGCCACCTACAAGGTCTTCTCCACGATCCACGACATTGTGGAGCGCCTGGTGCAGGGCGGTATCCCGCGCGACCAGATCGCCATCGTGGACGGCAAGACCAGCAAGGACCAGCGCAAGGAAATCGCCAAGGCGATGAACGACAGCCGCATCCGTGTGGTGCTCGGCTCTACCGATACCCTGGGTGTTGGCGTGAACATGCAGCGCAACCTGCGGGCCATGCACCATCTGGACGCCCCCTACATGCCGGGCGAGCTGGAGCAGCGCAACGGCCGCGGGCAGCGGCAGGGCAACCAGTGGAACACGGTGCTCGAATACCGCTACATGACCGATCGCCTGGACGGCCGGCGCTGGCAGATCCTCGCCGTCAAGCAGCGGTTCATCACCGCCTTTATGAAGGCGGACATGAAGAGCCAGCGTGTGATTGAGGGCGAGGCCGCTGCCGAAGAGCAGAGCGATATCCTCGAGTCGTTCTCCGAGGCTGCCGGCGACCCGCGCATCCTGCAGCGGGTGAAGCTGCAGAAGAAGCTCGAAGGCCTGCAGCGCAAGGAGCGCCTGTATTCGCAGGGCATCGCCGATATGCGCCGGCAGATGCGTTACGCCCAGGAGGATGCCGACAAGCTCAACAGCCAGGTTGAGCGCATCCAGAGTGAGGGGGTGCTGGGCAAGATCGCTGACCTGATCGCCTCCCAGCAGCAGGATTTCACGGCGACGATCGACGGCAAGGCCTACGACAACCGCAAGGATGCGGCTGCCGCCCTGCAGGATTACGTCGACGCCAACCTGCGCGTAGGCGATAAGCCGCGGCCCGTCGGCACCTATGGCGGCCAGCCCCTGCAAATCGAGTGGCTGGGCTTTTCTGATGCGCCCACCACCACGATCAAGGCCTTCGGCCAGCAGTTCGGCGGCAAGGGGATTGCCGGCGCCGAGGCCAAGATGCGCAACTTCCCGAAATCGGTGGAAGCCGACATCGCCGAGCGCGATGCCGCCCTGGCTACGGTCGAAAACATGCGCCACGCCATGAAGCAGCCGTTCGGCCAGGCCGGGGAGCTGGAGCGCGTCAGCAAGCAGCTTGCCGATCTGGAGAAGGATCTGGAGCTGAACCCGGTACCGCCGCCGTCCTGGCTGCGCCAAGGGGCGCCGATCGACTCGCAGGTCTACCGCAACGGCAAGCCCTACGTCGTCGTTGGTCACCGGTACGGCCAGGACAATTGGTATGTGATCGCCGAGGACGACAAGGGCAACACTCTGATCCCGTACATGGAGGCCACCGACAACGTAGGCATGCCGCTGTACGAGGAGCACGAGTTCACGCCGCCGCAGGTTGAGAAGAGTGCTTCCCAGGCCTCAGCAGCGCCCGCACCTGCACCCGAGGCAGAGTCGGCAGACGTGCGCTACTCCCGCGCTGGCCTGTCGCCGTCCAGCGTGGTTGTCGGTACGCCTCCAGAGAACCCGATCACTTTGGCCCAGGCAGAGCAGGCAGCGCGCGAGTTCTTTGCTGCTTACAATGGCAACATCCAACTCACCCCATGGATTAGGAAGACTCAATATGAACTGTACGGACCCAAGGGAACCATCGATCAAATCGGAATCGTCAAGGGCGCCTATCACCCAGGACGAGGAGTTTTTACCCTTGCCGCAGATCATCTGTCGTCGATGGGCGACGTTAGAGAAACCCTGCGACACGAAATCCTCGGGCACTACGGTTTGGACACGTTTAAGCCAGAGGATAAGCAGGCTCTTCTCGAAAAAATCTTAGCCAGCAAAAAGGTTCCGAGCCTAGAGCCGATCTGGACGAAGATCGCCCGGCTGTATTCCGATAAGACGGAGCTGCAGCAGGCTGAGGAAGTTTTTGCCAATATCGCGGAGCAGGAGCGTAGTACGGCGCTGAAAATCGTCGACCTGCTGCGCTCCGTGCTGACCCGTATCCTGCGTAAGGTTGGGCTGCAGAAGCGTGGGATTCTCACGAAGAGCGAGCTGCTGCGCGAAGTCGAGGTGATTTCCAAGGGCATTCGCAATGGCAGCCGTACACCGCAAGGTTCAGGGCCTGGTCCACGCTTCCGTACCACCGCCGAGGCTCTACCTCTCCCCGAGGTAGGTGCCGAAATCAACGGCAAGCAGCTGGATGAGTTCGCCCGCGCGCTCTACCGCAGCAAGGGCACCGAGTCGGCTTTCTTCCGCCACTGGTTCGGCGACTCGAAGATGCGGACCAAGGATGGCACCCCGGTACCGTTCTATCACCGCAGCTTCGACCCGCGCGAGCGCTTCACCAATGCCCGCCTGGGCGGCAAGACTGGGACCGCTACGGCCCAGCTGGGGCATTTCTTCGCTACCCGCGACGTGGGCAACGTGGAGCGCTACGGCCCGTTCGTCGAGCGCTTCTTCATCAAGATGGTGAAACCCAGGACGTTGACCATGGCGCAGTTCGAGGCCATGGGCGACTGGTCACCGGAGCGGGTACGCGCCTACCGCGAGCATCTGCAGGCCCAGGGTTATGACGGCCTCTGGATCAAGGGACTGAATTGGGCCGTTGCCTTCGACGGCAAGAGCGTGAAGGCAGTAGCCAACCGCGGAACCTTCGATCTCACCGACAACGTGCGCTTCTCCCGCAGTGAGGACGACGGGGAGTTCGCTACGACAGCTCAGGCCTATGGTGGCGAGCAGGCCTGGCGCGCAGCCCAGGTAGCAGGGCGCACCAAGCTGAACTATCAGCAATGGGTTCAGGTGAGGATGCCGACCTACAAGGCTGAGTATGGCAACTGGGAAGCGCTACGGGCACAGCTGCGGATGGATGCGATGAGCCCGCTCAAGCTGCGCTCTCCAGAGGCATGGTCGGGGTTGAGTAAGAAGGAAAGGCAGGCTGCAGTCGAGGCGCTGCTTAAGGATTTTGCCAAGAGTGGTGAGGTGTTGCAGCACGATGAGCTGGGAGGTGTGCGCGTCGGAATGAGCGGAGCCAAGAAGTCAGCCTCAACCGCTGCTGATCCTGCCAAGCTCGTAGTGCTGTCGGAGCTTCGTGCAAGTTTCAAGCATTCCATCTACGCCAGTAGTGCGTTGTCGTACAAGCATGGCCAGACGACCGTCTATCACAAGCTGCTGGCCCCCATCGATGTTGATGGTGATCCGCTTGTGGCGGTGTTTACTGTGCGGGAAGACGCGAACGGCAGGATGTTCTACAACACTGTCACGGTAGGCAGAAAAAACGAAGCCCTGGCAGTCTCTCCGGGCGATATGAGCAATGCTCAGGGGTCGCTCCCGGCCAATACCAAGGCTTCTGGTGATTTTGTACGCCGTGAACTCGATCGCGTCAATCCCGACTCCGTGACCATTGATCTGGATCCGCAGACCGGGGAACCCATACTGGCGGATGACGATGGCTTCCTCGACCCGGGCACCCGATTCCGCCTGGCCGACTTCACCCCGGACTGGATCGGCGGCAAGGCGCCGTTCAAGCTGGAGAAGCGCAACATCGCCCGAGGCCTGCGCGGCAAGCTGTCCGACCTGAAACCGGCGCTGCTGGGAGCCTTGCCGCTCTCCTACCTGCGCGACTTCGCACCCAAGAGCATGACCGCCCTGGATCAGTATCTGGAGCAGAAGCGCGCCATGGATGCCGACCGCAACGAGCTGCACACCGAGTACGACGCGATCGCCCAGCGCTGGCTCAAGCTGCGGTGGACCGATCGCCAGGCCGAGCGCGCCCTGTCGGACCTGATGCACGCCGCCACCCTGGCCGGCATCGACCCGAGCAAGCCGTTCGGCAGCCGGTACAACCCCGACCAGCGGCCGGAGTACGACCGCCTGCGGGCGCAATACGAGGCGCTGCCGGAAGGGCACCGGGCCATGTTCAACGAGGCTCGGGACGCCTACCGGGGGCAGATCGGCCTGCTGGAGCGTGTCATCGAGGAGAACATCCGCAAGAGTGCCGAGTTCGCCAAGCGGCGCGCGCGCCGCGACCGGGATGCCGCGATCGAGGAGGCCCGCGACGAGCTGACCGGCGAGGATCTTGACGAGGCCATCGAGACGGCTGAGAAACGCTATGCGCGCCGCGTGGCGGCGGCCGAGAACGGCAACAGCGCCAAGATCCTGCTGCTGCGCAAGCGGTTCGAGAGCATGCGGGTGGATGAGCCCTATTTCCCGCTCAAGCGCTTCGGCGACTACTTCGTGGCGCTGCGCGACGGCAACAAGCTGGTGTCGTTCAGCATGTTCGAGAACGCCGCCGCCATGGAGGCCGCCGCCGAGGAGCTGCGCAAGACCTACCCGGGCCTGGAGGTGAAGGTCGGGCGCCAGTCGATGAAGCAGCAGCTCGCCGGCGCCGTCGACCCGGGATTCGTCTCGGACCTGCAGGAGCTGGTGGCCGAGCAGCCGAACGCCCAGGAGCTGGGCGACCAGATCTGGCAGCTGTACCTCGACACGCTGCCCGACTACTCGATGCGCAAGGGCTTCATCCACCGCAAGAAGGTCGCCGGCTTCAGCCGCGACGCGCTGCGCTCCTTCGCGTCCTCCATGTTCCACTCGTCCTATCAGATCGCCCGCTTGAAGCACTCCCTCGAAATGGGCGATCTGGTCGACCAGATGGAGGAGCAGGCCAAGGACGCAGCTGACCCGGTGGATGCCATGACCATCGCCAACGAGATGCGTCAGCGGCACGAGTGGGTGATGGCGCCGAAGGGCAGCAAGATCGCCCAGCGCATCACCAGCGCCGCGTTCATCTACCAGCTCGGCATCACGCCGGCGGCCGCCCTGGTGAACACCACGCAGACGTGGATGATGGGTATCCCGATCCTCGGCACCCGCTTCGGCAGCGAGGCGAAGGCCCTGGCGGCGCTGACCAAGGCCTCCGCGGACTTCGTGACCGGCCGCGGGCACATCGAGAACAAGCTGGAGGGCGACGAGGCCAAGGCCTTCGCCGAGTTCCTGCGCATGGGCCTGATCGACAAGACCCAGGCCCACGACCTGGCCGGCGTCGGCGAGACGGGGGTGGAGTACAACCCGCTGCGGCAGAAGGTGATGGGCTACATCAGCTGGGGCTTCCACAACGCCGAGCGCTACAACCGAGAGGTCACCGCCATGGCGGCGTACCGGATGGCCCGGGAGAGTGGCCTGAGCCATGAGGCCGCGATCAAGGAGGCTGCCGACCTGACGTGGACCACCCACTTCGATTACTCGAGCGGCAACCGGGCGCGGTACCTGCAGAACGACACGGCCAAGGTGCTGTTCGTGTTTCGGCAGTATTCGATCAACATGCTGTCGCGCCTGGTGATCGACCTCAAGGATGCCATGAAGGGCGAGAGCGCCCAGGTGAAGAACGCCGCGCGCCGCCGGCTGGCCGGGATCTTCTCCATGTTCGCCCTGTTCGCGGGCGTCATGGGCGTTCCGGGGATGCAGACCATCCTGCTGCTGCTCAATGCCCTGGACGATGACGACGACGAGTGGACCGCGGAGGACAAGATCAAGCGGACCCTGGCCGAGACGCTTGGACCGGATCTATCCCGGGTAATCCTGGGCGGCGTGCCCGGGGCGGCGCTGGATATCTCGCTGACAGATCGCCTGGGGATGGGGAACCTGTGGTTCTACTCGCCCAGCCGCGAGCTGGAGGGGCAGGACGCCTACTACTACTGGATGGAGCAGGCCCTGGGGGCCGCCCCGGCGATGGTCGGCAATGCCTTCACCGGCATGAAGCAGATTGGCGAGGGGCATGTCTGGCGCGGCCTGGAAACCATGATGCCGAAGGCGGTCAAGGATGCGATGCGCTCGGGCCGCTATGCCAGCGAGGGTGTGCAGACCATGGCCGGCGATGCGCTGGTGGACGAGGTGACGATGTGGAACGTGCTGTCGCAGGCGATGGGCTTCACCCCGGCCCACATCACCGAGCAGTACGACCGCAACAATGCGCTCAAGAACGCAGAGCAGAAGCTCCTCAGCGAGCGGCGCCGGCTGCTGAACCGGTACGCCATGGCGACCAAGGCCGGCGATACCGAGTCGCGCCAGGCGCTCCAGGCCAAGATCGCCGACTTCAACCGGCGGTTCCCAACGGTGGCCATCACCGGCAGAACCTTCCTGCTGTCCATGAAGGCCCGCGCCCAGCGGGATGAGCGCACGAAGGGAGGTTTGGCGCTGGATAGCCGCCTTCAAGGACTGAGAGCGGAACTGTAAAGAGAAGGAGGGGGCAGCTTGTGCTTGCTCTTCGTTGAACTTGCATCTATTCGATCAAGGCATAGATGTGTTGGGGATGGAGGCGGCTTCGACAAGGACCGGTGCGGCAGGTTGCTAAGTATGGCCGCATCCCTTCAGTAATTGAGGTGGTGTTCGCTGGATGGCAACGGCGAACCGCTTCCCACAGATTCAACGGCTCAGGCCGTTTGTCTAGCGAAGCGGTAGCGCGGCGAAGCTCACGAGGACAGTTTTTATCGCTGATGCTGAGGGATGCTAGCCTCCCATCAGAGCGATGAGTACAACAATGCTGATCAGGATGAGTATCCAAGCGCCGCTACTCCTATTTTTGGTGGGTTGCGGCATAGGCGGTGTTGTTGAAGGCCTTTTTGCAGTGTGTGTTACTGGCGTTTGCGTAGTGCGTGTCACTGGCGTTTGTGCTCGCTGCCGCATTTGCTCCAGAACCTGCTGGTTGCCGCTCTTCGGAGTAGTCCCGAGGCTTGATGCGGCCACTGGCTTAGCCACGAGTGGTGGCTGGCGATGGGGCTGAGGCTTTGATTCCATATTCCGCAGGATTTCAGCGTTCCGTAGCGTAGTCTCTTCTCGTTTATTTGTTTGGCCCCCGCTTAAGGTTTTCTTTCCTAAACGGTACTGAGCCTCTTCCTCTGTCAGGAGCTGTATTTGCCCGCGCTGGGTGACGTTGATTGATATGTGTGTATAGCCATTCTTTTTAAAGGGGGGCTCTACCAGACCAGAAACTGCTATCCAGCGACCGATCCATGACACCGTGGGCGTTTCGTTTCTGAGTACTTTAAGGCCTTCCGACCAAATCGTCAGTTTGATGGCTGTTCCAAGCCAGTTGGAGAAGTTGACGAATACATAGGGTTTGCCGTTTTTCGCTTGCTTCTGTACGACTGAGTGGATGCGGCCGACCAACTCTACCTTATTGCCAACTGCTGCTAGAAAGGAAGCATAGTTCGTACCTTCGAGGACCGGATAGGCGCTTTGGTACGCAGCTCGTACCGCCTGAGCTGTATTAGCGAAGGAGACTCTGGATATTGGGATGTTGCGTTGCTGGAGAAATTCAGCGAGTCGCGGTACCTGATCTATTGGGGCCGATGCTATCTGAGCTAGGTTCTTAGCAGCGGACTCGACCGCCGGCAGCTTCATTACATCCTTGAATACCGGTGAGACGCCCGGCGCGAGGAAGTCACTTCGCCGGAAGACCACTGCGTCTGGATCGCAATGTGTGCGCCGCCAAATTCCCGGGTCAGTAGCCAGCGCTTGTAACGCGACATCAAGAGCGATAAAAGAAAAACGGTCGAGTCGTTCGTCGAAGTTGTTGGCCGAGCGTTGTGGATGCTGGAAGTTCAACTGCCCCAGTTCGGCAGCTTGTCTTCCACGTAGCGCTTCGACGAAAAGGCCGTCGTAGTCAATTAGCTGCACGGCACCACCATTCTGGCTGACCATGACATTACCGGGCTGGATATCGCCGTGGGCTATGCGCTCGCTCTCCAAGAATTCGCATAGCTTGGCTAACGCAGCCCTCAGCCGGTGAATCGAGCTGGCGTTACCATGCTCACGTTCAAGAAACTCGCTTAGGGTTTCGCCCGATGCCCAAGCCATTTTGACGATGGGGTAGGTCTGGCCATTGATACGGATGCCGCTTGGATTAAACTCGAACGGCAGAAAATAGGGGCTCGATAGTCGGTTGAGTCGCTGCGAAATAATCTGGTAGCGCCGCTCAAGCTCAGGCGCTTCCTTGTGAAAGCAGCGCAGCGCGTAACGCTTGCCGCCTGCCTCTAGCGAATAGGTGAGCGCAAAACCACCGCACATGGCCATGGGCATACCCAAGCCGGTCGTGCGGACTTTTCCAGCCTTGAGTAGCGGATCCAAAAGATATAGATGAGGCGCCTGCAGTGCTTCGTTGTACTGTTCGAAAGAAGGATAAGCCACCTCAGGAGTCTCCCTGAAGAAGAGCTATGACCAAGGTGCTGTCATCGCGGCGCATAGTCCTCTGGCCACGCTCGTCCTCCACCAGATCGATCAACTCGGTGATGGAGCGGATACCAACAAGGTATTTCAAGGCCTCGTGATTACCTTTTTCGATACAGCTGAGTAGCCAAGCGCCCAAAGCATCGGTCATGCAGAGTAGGTAGAGCTTTTTTCCTTCATAGCTCCATTGAGCAGCCGAAACCAACGGGTTGTTATCCACCCACAACTGGGTATTGTGCTGCTCAACCGTGGATAGTAAGAAAGGGCGGGTATTGAAGCCATCTGCACTTTGGTAAGGCAGACTTCCAAGAAGACGCTCACCGTCTGTCAGTACGGCAAAGGAATCGCCGAGGCAGGTTATATGTACACACTGCGCCTCAGGATTTTCCTGTGCGATCAGTAAGGTGGAAAAGCTGCCGCGCTCATAGGCGGCGGCTTTTGACCAGCTCATTTCAGCCGGGTTGTGGATCGCCTTAAATTCTGCCTGACACACTTGCACTACTGACTGTATCAGGTCGCACTTGCTGAAGCTGTCAACCAGCAGGTGAGCCCAATTCTTAGCGTCAAAAGACTCCGATGCGCCATCGCAGACAACGATACGGCCTCGCTCTCTGTCTACAAGGAGGGCGTCTTCGTTATCCTCGGAGTGATCGACAAACTTGGCGACCGTACCTTGGAAAAGGATGTCCATCGTCGTCCTTATCGAAGCTGTGCAGCTCGTGTTCCGATGTCAAAGAAATCGACGATCTCGGCAATCTCTCCGTTGTAGATGAATCCTCGGGACTCCATTGTTGCGTTGATGCCTTTATCCATCGCCACATTATGCAGGTGCACTGGCAGGGGGCTAGACATGCGATACAGGAGACAAGCGTAAGCGTCTGGCAGAGCGGCATTGGACGTTGGGAAGCGGATTGCGTCACCTCCTGCTGTGCTCACATGTAGGTTGAACAGCAGAACGTTGCCGTCCTTAGTACCAATCTGTTGTAGGTGGCCCGCTAATGCCTCAGGGTCTCCGTCGGTTGACTCACCATCGGTTATATGCAAGACGGTCGGCGGATAGCTATCAGGGTGGGCATCGCACCAGGCCGCCAGCTCTTCTGCGGCACGTGTAATGGCGTCACACATCGGCGTGCCACCTGCAGCCTTAGGTTCAAACCACACAGGAAACTTGATCGATTGATTGACTAAGCCGCCCGCGCCATCGTCGACGCGCTTGGTGCGATCTTCGATTCGCAGCGGATTCGCTTCAATTTGAGAGATGGGGTTGAGTACTGATGCCCCCAGCGCGCCGCTTAAGCCATTTTGTGCGGAGGAGCCCGAGTATCCGAGCACCCCGACATCGAAGTAATCACGGGTGCCTTCGGACTTGGTGCAGCGCTGAACCAGGGAGTACAATGTTCTGTTCAACACATCAGCGACAAACTGTGCCTTGGTCTTACCGTTTTCCATGGTGTCCTGCATGGATCCAGACTGGTCGACCAAAAAGAGAAAAGCAGTAGGTGTGGTACGGCTGATTTCGGCACTGTATGACATGGTAATCTCATGCTAAGAAATGATTTCTGATTTTTACCCCATAACAATCGCAGCGCCAAGGGCAAATGGCTATTACGCGGCCACCCAGAGGGCCGGTCACTATTTTCGTATTAAAGGCCGAGTACTGAGTGATCTGCGTTCCGGCGGGTACCGAGACAGTTTTCGCCAACTCCTCGTGCCTGCCGTATGCGTTTCTGCTACATGACATAGCCCTATGTGACCAGAGGCAGTGAACTAATTTGTGCCACGTAAGTGCACGGGTGCCTGGTTGACAGCGACGGCAGCACGGATGAGCGCGCCCGGACGAGTAAGGAAGGGGCTACTTCACTCCAGACGTCAGGCTGGCGCTCCGGCCTTCGACTGATCAGTCATCACCAATTTCACGCCGAAGCTGTCGCTGCGTCCGTACCAGCTTCTTGTTATCCAAGATCGGCAACAGTTCATTCATGGCCTGTTCTGCTGATATCCCATCTGGTTCAAACCATCTGGCGAGGATGTCCTGGGCCTGTTCCAGGGCGGATAAGACGGCCTTGCTGCTGGTGGTCATGGGCGTTTTAGGTGGCAAATTGATAGCTATCTAGGGTAGCAAGGTGAGCGTTTCTACAGGAGGGAATTGATTGCCCGGACAGGCGAGAATGTG
This sequence comes from Azotobacter bryophylli, assembly GCF_042643485.1. Lineage (NCBI taxonomy): Bacteria > Pseudomonadati > Pseudomonadota > Gammaproteobacteria > Pseudomonadales > Pseudomonadaceae > Azotobacter > Azotobacter bryophylli. The sequence continues at coordinate 407,420 of NZ_JBHRSJ010000035.1, forward strand.
GCGCAAAACCTGCGCTACAGGGTGCATTCCATCGTTTGCGAAACGCCACTAAAGATCGTAAATTTGCTCTGTCTAAAGATTTACTATCTTCAGCAAAATCAAATAGTTATGACTGTTCTTGCCGCTGCATGGGGTGCAAGGGGTAGAGTGTTCGAATCACTCCGTCCCGACCAATAAATTTAACAAAAAGGCCAGGTCAGTAATGACCTGGCCTTTTTGTTTGGGTGCTCGAAAGATGGTGGGCGCGGAGAGGGGGCTACTTGCCGGTGTTGTCATAGGAAGAGTTCCTGGTACTCCTCCTTCGCTGATTCGCTACTTCTCATCCAGGCCGCTGCGCCCCCGGCGCGACGGCGGTCGCGCACGGGGGGGCGGCGGGGCTCAGCCCAGCTGGGCCAGGCGGCGGGTGACGGCGGCTTCGATGCCGGCGGCGTCCAGGCCGCACTCGGCGAGCATCTCGCCGGGCTTGG
>NZ_JBHRSJ010000036.1:0-144710 GCF_042643485.1 Azotobacter bryophylli
GGCTACGATGCTGAGCATCTGCGCCAGTACTGCGACCGCTACCGGATGCAGCCGGTAATTCCGCTGCGAACCATGAAGCGCAAGCCTAAACCGGGGCCTCCTCGACTATTCGACCGTCCTAAATACCGGCAACGGAACATCATCGAGCGGATGTTCGGCTGGTTGAAGGAGAGCCGTAGGATTGGCACCCGTTACGATAAGCTAACAAGAAGTTTTGCCGCCATGGTCACGCTGGCTTGTACGCTGCGGTGCCTACGGCAGTACTTTTCGTACAGAGCCTAATACTCCGAATCCACGCTACTGGCGAGTCGCCATCGCCCTGTGGAGCCCAACTCCCCCCAAGCCACTGCACTCCCTGGCTATCGCCAGGAAGGAGAAGTATTGCCCATGGAAAGCGAGATTCTTTCCGAACAAGAGCTAGAGGAAATCACCGGCTATAAAGAGCGCGCCTGGCAACGTCGCTGGCTGGATGAGCGCCAATGGCACTACGTCCAGAGCCGCGGAGGGCGCCCCCTCGTTGGGCGCTTATATGCCCGCCAGATGCTTGGTACTCCAGCGGTACAGCCATCAGCCCCCACGCAACCAAAACCAACCTGGACACCCGACTTTTCCAAGGTGAACTGAAGTGCGACCGCGCAATCCAGATAATCGAGACCTTCCCATCAATATGTATCGCCATTGTCGGCAGCGTAAGAACGGAACGGTCTGGATCAGCTACTACTACCGCGGATCTGACGGGAAAGTCATTCCGCTGGGCCGGGACTTAAATAAGGCCCGGTTGCGCTGGGCAGAACTCGAGGCCAAGGAAGCGCCAGCCGACCTCAAGACAATGCAGGCCATCTTCGATCGCTATGAGCGCGACATCATCCCCTACAAAGCACCGCGCACCCAGAGAGACAACAAGGCTGAGCTGAAACAGCTGCGGGCGGTGTTCGACAGCGCACCAATTGAGGCCATCACGCCTGCAATGATCGCTCAGTATCGCGATGCGCGATCGGCGAAGACCCGGGCGAACCGCGAGATCGCACTGCTCTCCCACGTGTTCAACATCGCACGCGAATGGGGACTGTGCGAGCAGGCCAACCCCTGTCAAGGGGTACGCAAGAACAAGGAAAAACCGCGCGACTACTACGCCAATGATGCAGTCTGGAAAGCGGTCTATGCGCAGGCCTGCCATGAGCTACGTGATGCCATGGATCTGGCTCTGCTGACCGGCCAAAGACCGGCTGACGTGCTCGCGATGCGCCGCGACGACATTGTCGACGGCTACCTGCTGGTGCGGCAGGGAAAGACCGACAAGAAACTGCGCATCCAGGTCGAGGTCGATGGCGAGCCCAACAGCCTCGGCAAGCTGGTCGAGAGGATCAATAAAGGGAATGCCGAGTACCTTTCGCCCTTCTTGGTCATCAACCGACGCGGCCAGCGCGTGTCATGGCCGATGCTCCGAAATCGCTGGGACGATGCTCGTGAGTCGGCTGCCATCAAGGCAGCAGCAGCTGGCGAGCAAGAGCTGGCTGTGAGGATCAGGCAGTTCCAGTTCCGGGATATCCGGCCAAAGGCTGCCAGCGAAATTCGAGACTTGTCAGACGCAAGCGTGCTGCTCGGGCACTCGACCGAGGGCATTACCAAGCGTGTCTATAGGCGCGTCGGCGCCATCGCCAAACCATCGAAATAGCAAAAGTTTTCGCACGCGTGTGAAAACTAATGCAACAACATGGCTTTGGCGCAGAAATGAAAAAGCCCCGTAGACCTGAATCTACGGGGCTTTCATAGTGGAGGCCGAGGTCGGAATCGAACCGGCGTACACGGATTTGCAATCCGATACTATTTCTGTTTCATATCAATAGGTTAGCAATATACCGTTTCCACTACTGGGAAATTTTGTCTTGCTTACAGCCCTAGAGCCACGCGGCCTCGCTTTCCCCAAGTGGAAACGATTTACCCCGCATTCCAGGCCCCGTTCTGGACGAATTTCTCCCCTTCCTCGCCTGTCCGGGCAACCTCAATCACTTGCAAGTAGTCGCTTTACACCAAGCGCAAAAATCGCCAAGCAGAGAGCCAGGCGTTCAGGACAGGAAAGCCTCGAGCTAGACGCTTAGAACTCCCTCATTGGCCTAGGCAGCCTACAGGCCCGGAAAGATTGGCTAGAGTACATTGCTGGTCATACCACAGGGCTTGCAGCGATACCTTGGCAGGCCGCCACCAGATTTAATGGCCTCAAAAACAGCATCAGGATTTGACTGGCACCAGTAACATTAGGCGCCTGCGGAATTCTTCGACGTTCCTTTGTAGATGGGTTGGTGAAACGTCAAAACCCTTTGCTGATAGGCCTGACCAATTTACACCAGCTAGCAAGCCATCCCGGACAAGCCCAGGCACCCAGCGCTCACAAAATATTGACCACTCTATAGCCACAGGAACGAAGCTGTTATAGGCAGGCACGCCATGAATCACCTTAAGAGCACGTGACTCAGAAGACCAAAATGGCATAGCCCGACTCCCATCACTATTAATAGGGGCTGGAAAGCCACCCGTGTCTTTAATTCCCCAGACTCGCCCCGATTCGGCTACCTCGCGATAAAACTCTGAAGCATGGGAGGCTGCAATACTCATATGCACCGAACTATAAATAGAGACAAAATGGTGTATAACTCCCCGGACGGGCGTGGTGTATAATATTCCTTGCCATGCTTGCGCCCCTGTCTATTCCGCTGGTTTCGCAGTCATAATTGCTGCTTTGCGACGTTATACACCAAGGCCATCAGCACTTGGCAAGTTGCTAATCGGATCATTGCATAGCCCGTAGGGTGGATAACTCGTGTAGCGATTACCCACCGTCTGCATCGGTAGACAAGGCTGCACCGTTGTCTACCCTACTCGCTTGCGCAACGCAAGGTATAGACGCCTCAGGAGAATCGGCATTAACAATAAATACACATAGCTGCAAACTTCACTCTGAAACTGCAAATAATAATTCATATTATCCATTGAGAAGCCTTCACGCCTCCAAATTAAACCCTGCAAGACACTCGAAATAAACTCCACAACCCTCCACACTCCAAACAAGGACAACAATGACACCATAAAGAATAAGCCCCTGTGAGAGACCTTCCTCCAAGCGACCACTGTTGCCAAAAAAGAAATTATTATCGAGCAGTAATCAGCAATCATATGCGGCATCAAAATCAACTTCACCCAGACGTCCTTAGGTATTAACACTACCAGCCAATAAAAGTTTTAACGCAACCCCGAGAGCATTTCCGACACAGGAGCATGGAAACCATTAATCAAAAGACTAAGCAACGGGGGAAACTCCGACTTCTCATAGACCGCCTGACTTTCCGAAATCAGTCTGGCCACGGAAACCGGCGCAGGCGACAGCCCTTCCGACTCTATCGTTACCTCTTGAGCAAAACCCAAAACCGGGAAGAGGAAGAGCAACGTACAACTTATCTTTCGCATGATCACCAACCAAAATCCAATCATTAGTCTTGCAGGGTGGGCAACTCGTAAAGCAATTGCCCATCGTTTGCATCGGTAGACAAGGCTGTGCCGTTGTCTACCCTACTTGCTTGAACTATAAGTTAGAGGTCAAGCCTCTCCGCCGTCATGTATTCCAAGTTTGCTAGCAATATTTTTCCTGAGCTGCGTGATCTCCTGAATATGTTGATTTGCCGATGTAGGGTTTTGGTCAAATTTTGCAATAACCAAGTGCTCACCTCTGGGCCCACTCAGGTGTAACGACCTTCCCGCATAACTTTCGACTTGGGAGTAAATTCGAGAGTAGCTTGATAGATCAACTTGCCTTCTGAGAATTAGTGAGTACGGCTTTCTGTAGAAATAGGTCAATATTTTTCTTTTTGTATCGATGACCGCTGATTTGGGGCTCGCTAGCAAGGCTGCGTTCAAGGCTGTAACTGCCGTAATGGCAAAGATTGTGTTGGTTAGCTTTATAGCAACTAGAAATAAAATTGCAGAGTAAATGATTTGCAGAAACCATTTACTTGCGCTGACTGGAATATAGATCATGTCTTCGTGCATGCTGATTATCTAACTACAGATAGACAACAAATGGCGTATAGCTCGCCAAATGGGACTGGTGGATAACACTCTCTTTGCCTCAGCTCTCCCTTCTACGCCGCTGATTTCACGGCCAAGCTGGCCGCTTTGCGACGTTATACGCTATACACTGCTGGCGCCAGCAGTTAGCTATCCAACTATAAAGTCCGACCCCGCCTGCTCTCAACCTCGCGCATAGCCTCTCCCAGTCAACTCCTATCCGACAGGGTGGGTAACTCGCGTTGCGATTACACACCGTTGGCATCGGTAGACAAGGCTGCGCCGTTGCCTACCCTACCCGCTGCCTCCTCCGAGGCTCTGGAGCGTTCGGCACTTGGGAAAGGCCGAGCAACCCCAGAACTGCTGCCCTGCTTTCGGGCCGGTCTTCAGCGTGCGAATCAGCATCAGGCTGCCACATTTGGGGCATTTACGCTCGGCCGTGGGATCGCTGCGGCGTTTGAGGTTCTGCACATGCTCGCGGTGAGTAGCGAGCGTCGGTGCTCGGCGGCCGTCCTGCAGCGCACGCAGCAGAGCCTCCACCTCGGCCTCGCTGAACACCGGCTCTCGGAACGACTTGATGTAACGGATAAAGCCGATGCCTTCGGTGACGTTCGCCGGCATCAGGGTCTTGAAGGTGCTGCCGCCGACGAAGGCGATCACCGAATGCAGATGCTCCGGCGCCACACCGAGCGTCGCCTCCAGCGCCTTGAGGTGCTTGTAGTTCTGCCGCAATGGGTTCTGGAACCTGAAGCTCTGCTTGTAGAGTTTCTGCGTCCACTGCGCCTGCTGTTCGTTGCCGAAAATCCAGCCATTCATGTTCTTGGTTTCGAGCACGAAGATGCCGAAGCGCGAGACAAACACATGGTCGATCTGCGTCGTACCGTCCGGTGTCGTCAGCGTCACATTGTGCAGACGGCGATATGTCTGCTTATCCAGTTGCCAGTGCGCGAACAGACGAACCAGCAGCTCGCCGATATACCCCTTTACCCAGGGCGACTTCAGGAGGCCGACCAACAACATCAGTGGCGCAAGCCAGATGGCCGTTTTCCAGAGCTGGGCGATTACGGGTGTGAAGTCCAATTTCTATATCTCCAGCTACGACAGGATGGTGCTTTGTGCGGTAGGTAAGGCTGTGCGTTGTCTACCCTACGAGCTAGCTTTTTCGCATCAAAGTGATAGCCAGTTGCCATAATACCTCCTATAGCAATAGGATTGCTGGTATTTATCAAGGAGGTTGAAATGGAGTTTATCGAAAGGCTAAACAGCTTAGCGGCCAAGATTCGCCAACAGAGTGCAGCTATCCAGACGGAAGAGGCCACGAAAAATGCTTTCGTCATGCCCTTCATCAATACCGTGCTTGGATATGACGTATTCGATCCAACCGAGGTAACGCCAGAGTACGTCTGCGATATCGGCACGAAGAAGGGCGAGAAGATTGATTACGCCATTCTGAAAAATGGTGAAGTACAGATACTAATCGAGTGCAAGAAGATAGGCGAGTCGCTGAACATTAATCATGCTTCTCAACTCTTTCGCTATTTCCACGTCACCAATGCGCGCATCTCGATCCTGACAAATGGTCAAGTTTACAAGTTCTTCACGGACTTGGACGCACCGAACAAAATGGATGAAAAACCATTCCTAGAGTTGGACCTGCTCGACATTGATGAATATGTGGTACCCGAGCTGCTCAAGCTCACGAAGTCGGCATTCGACGTCGAATCTATCATCAATGCAGCGGGCGAGCTGAAGTATGTCAGCCAGATCAAGAAGGTGATTGCTACTCAGCTCAGCGTGCCTGATGAGGATTTCGTTAAGCTGATTGCCTCCCGCGTGTATGACGGCATTATCACGCAGAAGGTACGCGACCAATTTTCCGAACTGACGCGTAAGGCGGCGGCCCAGTTTCTAAACGACCAAGTGAATGAGCGACTGAAGTCAGCCATGAGTGGAAGCGCCAGCGCCATAAGTACGGTGCCCGCTCACGAAGAGAACATAAGTCCTGAGAAAATAGAGGACGATAAAGTAGTCACCACTATCGAAGAGATGGAGGGATTCCATATTGTGAAAGCGATCGTGCGCTCGGCCGTAGAAGCCAAGCGTATCGTTCAGCGTGATACTCAAAGCTATTGTGGCGTCCTGTTAGACGATAACAACCGCAAGCCCATCTGTCGGCTTCATTTCAACCGCAGCCAAAAATATATCGGAATTTTCGACAAAGAGAAAAACGAGACGCGACACCCCATTGAGGCCCTCGATGACATCTATAACTTCTCAGACCAACTGAGAGATACCGTCGGCTTTTATCTTAACTCTTAAATATTCAGGGCAACCATAAATGGACAAGCAGAGCGTTGCCCCTCTACTCGCTTTATAAAATCCATTCGATGGCAGATTCACGAGAATGAGCAGTCAAGTCATAAAAAACAGAATCCTTCTTGGAAGGTTGCACGATTTCGCTGAAGAGTTTTCGATGCAGCATCTTGAAGAGTCAAAAATATTCGAAAACTTTGTAAATTATGTAATCTTTTCAAGAATTGATCCTGAAGCATTTTCTGATCCATCGACATTCAAGGTCGTAGACATTGACTCAGGCGGCACCTTTGGAGTTGATGCCTTTGGGCTCATTGTAAACAATACTCTAATGACTACTGCAGATGACTTGGAGCTGCAGGCAAAGTCAAAAAGAATAGACGCAAGACTGGTATTCATCCAAACAAAAAGATCGACATCGTTTGACTCTGGTGAATTCTTGAAATTCACCAAAGCAGTTAAAGATATTTTCAATGAGGAAGGAGTTATTCAAGAATCTGAAGATATAGCTGAGACCAGGGAATTAATTAGCGAGTTATATAAGCCAGAAAACTCCAGATTCTTTGGCAATACCAGACCAAAGTGCGAACTGTATTTTATTACCACTGGAAAAGAGACAGGGGACGAGCTGTCGAAAAACCTAATAGATAGCGAAATAAAGTCAATCCTCTCATCTGTAGATGAAGTCCAAGACGTAAAAATAACCCATATAAACGCAGACAACCTGATAGACTTTTATGCAGAAATAGAGAACAAGTATGATGTAAATATAGCATTTGATAAAAATGTTCCATGCGAAAAAATAAGCGATGTAATTCAGGCATTCATAGGGTATTTGCCAGTTCATGAGTTCCTGAAGCTAATCACAGGGACGGACGGTGGAATTAGAAAAAACATCTTCTATGAAAATGTTCGCGACTTCCAAGGAGAAGAAAACTCTGTTAACACAGAAATCTCAGAGACACTAGCAAGTACAGACATGCTAGATAAATTCATACTCCTTAACAACGGGGTAACTATTGTCGCAAAGAATTTCTCAAACCTTCAGGCCACGGACTATAGGATAAGCGATTATTATATAGTTAATGGCTGCCAAACCAGTAACATGATATTTAGCTACAAAGATAGCTTTTCAACCAACTCCCCTCTCAGCATCCCAGTAAAAATAATACACACAAACAGCAATGATCTAATATCGAAGGTGATTCGTTCAACTAACAGGCAAACCCCTGTTCCTGTTGAAGCTTTTGCATCACTCGAAAAGTTTCACAAGCGGCTGCAGGACTATTACAAAGCGTTCTCAGCGTCTTCTCCGGAGCCGTTATTTTATGAGCGCCGCTCGAAAGAATTCTCTAACGCAGAGCAGAAAATAGAACGACCAAGGGTGGTTAACTTGCATGGCCAGATTCGATCATTCACTGCCGTGGTATTGGGTGAGCCTCACCTGATACTAACAAGGAATCCAGTGACAATTCTGCGCGACCTAGGCCAGAAGAAGCAAATCTTCCAAGAAGACCATGTAAATGCTCCATATTACTTCTCGTCACTCCTTTTGTTTTTGTACTTTAAGCTTCAGGCACAAGGAAAAATAAGTCAAAAGTATGAGATATCTAGGTACTGGGTGTGCTGGATAGTCCGTATGCTCATGACAAAAAAAATAACTATAGGAAACCTGAACTCACAAAAAACAGAGAGTGAGCTTGAAAAAATAATCGACTCTTTCAAGAACGAAGAGACACTTGATTCGACCTTTAAAAAAGCCTGCTCCATATTTGAGTCGGCAAAAGAGTCATACTCATCAAGTAATGGCCGCAAGCGAAATGGAGAATTGGTGAAGATCCGGGATTTCAAGAAGGAAGTAGAGAACATCATGGCGCGAGAACTTCAAGGCAATAAATAAAGACTTGATGGCCCTATATCTAAAGCCCCCCACAAGAGCATAGGGCCATCTAGCAATTTCTAGGCTTCACTCTTGACGCCCCTCTGCAAGACGGCTAGGGTTCCCTCGTCGCTGTAATCCAGCGACCTGGGCTTGGCGGCCCGGTTAGCAAAGGCGGTCACGAAGCCGCTGTAAGCGGTTTTTTTGTGCCCGCAACATGGCTGCACCCTTTATGGGCGGGCCGTGTGAGGGGGCCTCACGGCCCGCCGGTTCCTTTGCCCGGTCCGCCAACCCGCACGGTTCCGCTCACCCCTCTTGGCGGAGGGGAAGCGGTCAACGGACTGCAAAGGGAAAAACACCATGTCGGCCATCAGCAGCCAGCTCGGCACCGTCAGCTTTCAAGGTCACGATCTCACCGTCATCTCATCTCCCGCAGGCGAACGCCTCGTGGCGATGAAGCCCATCAGCGAAGCCATCGGCCTCGACTGGAAGTCACAGTACGCACGCATCCAGCGTCACCCTGTCCTCAAATCGACCATGGTCATCACGACCACGGTTGCCGAAGACGGCAAGGAGCGCGGACTCGTCTGCCTCCCCCTCGACCACCTCAACGGCTGGCTGTTCGGCGTGGATGCCTCCCGCGTGCGCCCGGAGATCCGCGAGCGGCTGGTGCAGTATCAGCGCGAATGCTTCGCCGCCCTCGCCGCTTACTGGCAGCAGGGCGAGGCGCTGAACCCGCGCACGATGGCCACCGCCCCGGCCGGGCCGTCGGTGCCGATCCGCCTGACGTACAACGACCGCGCCTTCCGCATCGTGCCCGAGGGCGAGGAGCTGTGGTTCGTGGCGGCCGACGTGGCCAACGCCCTGAGCCTGCGCGACGCCTACTGCGTCACCCGCCACCTGCGCCCCGAGCACCGGTCGCAGCGGCAGGTGGGCCGGCAGATGCTCAACGTGATCGACCGCCGCGGCCTGGACCTCGCCCTGCTCCACGCCCGCCCCGAGCGCGCCGAACCACTGCGCCTGTGGCTCGATGCCGCCCTTGAGCAGTTCGTGCCCAGCCCAGCGCCACGCGCCCTCCCCAACGGCCTGTCCGGCGAGCAGCAAAGCGCGATCAAGGCCCTGGTCGCGGCGCGCATCGAGGCCCTGCCCGAAGCCCGGCGCGGCAAGGCAGCTACCGCCTGCTGGTCCGCGCTCAAGAGCAAGTTCGGCTGCAGCTACAAGGAAATCGCCCCGGAGCAGTTCACCGAAGCGGTGAGCCTGGTGGCGCGCATCGAGCTGGAGGGCGAGTGGCTGGAGCCGGAAGCGCCGAAGGTACTCGGCCGCCTGCCGATCGACTTTCCCATCGAGGACTGGAAGGCGAAGAACCCGCAGCAGTTTCGTAGCGATAACCCAAACAGCCCCGATCTGGTGGTGGGCTACAACGACCTGCTGACGAGCGACTACTCCCCCTGCCTGGAGCTGCTCGACACCCTGCACAACGCCGGCTACCGCGTCGACGGCGCCTACTACGAACTGCGCTCCTACCAGAACCTGATGCGCCAGATGGACGTGACCATGCGCCTGATGGCCAGCAACATCCAGCAGGCCATCGAAGGCTTCCAGCGCGACCGCCGGCACATGCAGAAGTACGTGAACGTGAAGCCCTCCACCCCGCCCACGCCCGGCCGCTGAATCGCAGACACAAAAAAAGAGCCCCTGCGGGGTGGCAAGGGCTCTTCGCGACGCTCTATTCAGGGCTCTTATTGCCTCTATGCCATATCATTCGCGCGCTTAGACTTTCATGGCGAGTTAGGGGCGATTGATGTTCTGGAAACGCGACAAAACCGTTCGAGTTGAGCTGGTAAACCCGGAGATTCGGCTAAAGGCCGAGCAGACTGCACCATTCCCCGAGTCCAACAACCAGCCAACGGCACCAGCTGCTGCTTCGCAGACCAATCTGGAGCTCAGTCTAAAATTGGTCGCACTGGCCGCAGTTGCCATGCAAGGGCTGCTCGTGGTGTATGGTTACTGCGCGCTCGCTGGCGAATACGATGCTTTTGGTATCAGCATGAACGAGCTAGATATTGGCATATCGTCCTTGCTTTTCTACGGCTACATTTCTCTGCTTCTCGACACCATCATTCCACTCTCACATGTTCCCCATATTGGGGCTGTGCTACAAGCCATACTCTACATGCTCTTGGCCGGGGGGATCGTATGGTACTTCAAGCGAACCAGTTTATTAGAAGAGAAGCTAAAGACAACGGTACTCCTTAGCTTTGTCCTCTTCCTACTCGTCATCCTGCCGATACTCATCCTCAACCGAGGGCAAAAATCTGGTCTTGAAGATATCGCCCAGCACGGACTTTCGGCTCCTGCCAGTCAACTGCAGAAAACACACATCATCCAGACCGATCAGGGCGAGAAGCAGGGCATGCTGATTACGGCGACAACGAAATACACCTTCCTGCTGGCCGGCACCGAGGTACTGAAGATCAACAACGACAGCAACAAGGTGATACGCGTTACCAAGCTGTCCGCCAAGGAATAGCAGACAGCATTCGCCCCAGCGCCTGCCCAGCGAACATCAGAGTACAAGTAGCCCTGGTCACGGCGCGTAAGGCCGCCACCGCCTGCTGGTCGGCGCTCAAGAGCAAGTTCGGCTGCAGCTACACCCCGACCACGCCTAGCCGCTGAATTGCAGACACAAAAAAGAGCCCCTGCGGGGTGGCAGGGGCTCTTTATGTTGAAAGATTTAGGCGCAGGCCATGAAGCGCCGATAGTCAACACGCTCTGACAACTTCACTCGGCAAGGAATAGGTGATCCGCGCTCCGTTGAACCTCACAAGACCACGGACGCACAGGTCATCGAGCAGTTCGGAGAGTTGCTGCGGGGACAGTTCCTTGCGGAACAGGGCATCCAGGGTGCTGAGCAGCGTTTTCTGGGTACGCGGCTTAGAAGCCTTGCGTCGCACGAGATCGGCCACGGCAGCATCGACCCATGCGTTCTTATTGCCGTCCTCTGCCGCTGTTGCCTTGAAGTAAGGGATCTCGGCGATGCTGAGCGAGCGCTGGGCGAAAATCCTGCGCGCCTTGAGGTGCTTGATCAGCGGGTCGAAGCCGGTGTCTTTGGAGATGATATGGAAAAAACCGGTCGGGTCTTCCGTGGCGAGCACACCGATGTAGTAGGCGATATGAAAGTCCAGCGCATTACTGCCGGCCGTCTCCAACTGGATGTACTCGGCATTCGTGCCCAAAACCTGCAACGAGGTGGCGAGGCTCACGGGGATTTTGGCCTGAGTCGGGCCGAGAAAGACTTTGACCTTGAAGGGACCATCCTGAAGCAGACCAATGTCCTTGGGCTGCACATTCTCGTAGTCAACGAGGATGTAGTTCGTACGCATCGTTTCTCCATACTGATGACACATCGGCTTTTTAGCCGGAGCTGCCGCGAAGCTAGCGCAATGTTGGCGAAACTGTCTACGGCATGGAAAACGGCGTGATACAGATGCCTCAAAACCCCTGTCGGCATGCGTCATCACTCGCTCAGCCCGAGCGATAGCTCGCTGCACATCTACTGAGCCATAGGTACTGGCGCCTCCTGCGAGACGGGCAAGGCCTGCAAGCGCTGTCGCTCGATGCACTCCAGTACCTGCCCGGCGCAGCTCAGCAGTTCCCCCTCCAGCGCATCGACAGCGGCGCGCCAGTCGTCATTGGTGTGCAGGGCCGGCCGCGCCGGTAGTCGGCACGGGGTCAGCGGGCAGTTGATCCGGGCTGTGGTAGGCGGCGGGATCGGTGGTCTCGGGCCGCTCGTACAGCCGGCCAAGAGCAGCAGGCACAACAGTGGCGAGATAATCGGCGACGGCTTGGTCATGGCGTTTCAGCTCCTCAAGGGCGCGGTTCTGTGCCTGGGCATTGCGGGTGATGGTTTGTTCGAGCGCACGCATGCGCTGGTCCAGGGCGGTGATCTGGCCGATCTGCTTCTGCTGCTCGGCCAGCACGTCGGCCTGCCGCTCGACGAGTTGCTGCGAGTCGGCGAGCGCCTGCTCGGCGTGTTCGGCGCGGGCGGACTGCAGGCCAATGCGCGGCGACAGCCCCCACCAGACGAGGCCGGCCCCGACCAGCAGCAGGACCAGGGCGATACCGACGGCGGCCAGCAGGCGGAATTGCACGGGGATCAGATCGGCGAGGCTCATGCCAGCACCTCCGTGGCCCGCGACCACAGGGCCAGCCGCTCCTTCTGTCCGTTCAGTCCACCGTTGATCCGGCGGGTGATGTCCGCGAACCGGCCCTGGTCGGCGAGGCCGTTCAGCTCCTTCACCCACCAGAACCAGCCGGCGGATTCCGCCGCCCACTCCGGCTGCTCGAGCAGCTCGGGCTGCCGGAGCAGGCGGTCGTCGCCGAACAGGGCGATGCTCACCGCCGCGTAATTGGCCCGCCCGGTGATCTGGATCAGGCCGCGGCCGAGGTAGCGCCTACCGTCGCCGTCCGCCTGCGGCGTGTTGCCGAGGTCGGTGCGCAGGTCGTAGCGCGCCTGGGCCGGCGTCGGCCCCCAGATTTCCCGGGTGTAGCGCAGTTGGCTCGACTCGTGGCCGATCTGGGCGAGAAAGGCGGCAATCCGCCGGGGCGTAGTGATCTGCCAGCGCTTCATGGCCGCGTTGAGAACCGGCACAAAAACGCCGGCACGAGGGCCGGCGTGGGGCATAATCTGCAGCAACTGCTGCTCAGTGATGGGCATGGGTTTCTCCAGGCGAAAAAAAGCCCGCGATGGGCGGGCTATTGGTGAAGGCGGCTCAAACTGGTCAGCGTTTTGTAGTCATCCACGCTCAGTCATGTCGACTCAGCGGTGGAATCGGCGGTGATTATGCGGTCGGCTCCAGAGCGGCAATGCGCGCCTCCAGCTGCGCGAGGTACGCGGCCTGACCGCGGGCGATGAACAGGTTGAGCTCGTCGGTGCGGAACGAGTAGCGGTCGCCCGCCTCCTGCGTGACCTCGGTCCAGGCCTCCTTGATCAGTGCGCCGTTCTCGTAGCCGATGACGTTGCCATCGGCATCGGTCACCGGGACCTGCTCATAGGTCGCCGGATGGTCGACCGTCACCTGCGGCCAGCTGTCGTAGCAGATGAAGCCATAGTTGAAAGGCTCCAGGCCGTTGGCCTGCAGGATCTCGATGGCGCGCTGCACGGTCAGGCCGATATGTTCGCGGGCGTCTGCGCCCTTCTCGGTCACGGCCGCGAGGAATTTGTAGGCGCCGATCTCCTGGGCGAGCTGCCGGGCCGCCGCGATCTCGCCGTCGGTCAGCGCGCGGACTTCAGTTTTCTCTCGGGCGTCGGAGGTATTGATAGTACCGCTGGCCGCATAAAGCACAGACCAACGGCCGCTCGGATTTCCTAGCATTTTGGCCCCGTCCTGTGCAGGAGAGAACCGATCGATAGCCACGTAGTAGGTGGTTCCGTCGTAAAACGTTAGGTTAACCGCGTCATTTGTCGTCCGAATAATCCGGAAATCGAAGTCCTCCGTCAGGCCATCCCTGAAATCGATATAGGGGGTGGCAGATATAACTTCGATAGCCCCGGTATAAACACCCGACAGGCTGATACTCGCAGAAAAGTCTCTCAACCCAAGTGCAGCCAGTTGCCCATCCTGATTTCCTGCGGCGAGTAGAGTTCTAGCCCTCGCCGTCAGAGTTGACAACGATAGGACGCCCACCCCACTGAAATACGGCAAGCGGTCGGCGTCCCCGGCCAGCTCATTCAGGGCCTTGGCATTGGCTGCGCTTCCCGCGGAGCTGAAAATCTCGTTGAAATTCGTCTCGAGCTTCTGGAGGGCTGTCCGCGCCGTATCGCCGCCCGAGCCACTGCCGGCGGCGCCGTAATTGATGGTCTGCTTTGTCATGCTGACTTCCAGAAAAAGAAAAGCCCGCACATGGCGGGCTGATGAAGTGTGAAATTAGTAGGGCGGCATAGCGCCAGGGTTTAGGTTGCCGTCAACTTGGCATAGACCAGCGGCTTGTGTCCCACCAGGCTATACCCGCCCTGGGCCCAGTCGACCAGGAACACCCTGTTGTTGGGGTAGTCGACGCACACCCCCCACATGGCCCCGGAGGTGTTGACCCCTAGGTCGTCCATGGCGAACGGGTTGAGCAGTAGGTACTCGTCGGTAGTCAAGGCGTTGTTGGAACCGGACAGCCAGTACGGGAGGGCGGTGGCCCCAATCTTCCCGGCGTAGGTCCACGGCCACAGCGCCCTTGTGAACAGAACGGACGGTTTGTCCGAGTCGAACAGCAGTTTCCCGGTCTCGTCCCATAGCCGCATCCCGTAGTCCGCGCTCGGGGAGACGTCACTGGAGGCCACGAACCACTTGCCATGGGGCCTGCCGTTCACGTTGTAGGTCTCCAGCCTGAATCCGGTCCAGTTTCCGGGGGTCCCAACCAGGGCAACCTGGATGTAGGTCCGTAACTCCCAGGCTATCGTCGTCGGGTCGGTCGGGTGCAGGAAGACCAGGGGCGGTATCTGGGAGGTGATCGGGCTGGGGAAGCGGAGCGTCACCTTGTTGGTGCCAGACGCGGCGTAGGTGCCCTCAGCCAAGAGGCACAGCGTGGGGGTCATGGAGTCGATCTGCACCCGGCTGCTGTCGTTGATCGCGCGGAAACCGTACGTCATCAGGCAAACCTCAAGACCATCAGGGTGACTCGGGTCTTCGTAAACATGCCGTCGTTGTACTCCGGGCGGTAGTTGTAGACCTTGATGGAGCCTGCGGTAAGCTCGCTCTGCTTGATGTAGGGACAGGAGTTCCAGTAGTCGCCGTAGTCGACGGTGTAGTCGTCTATCGGCAGCATGACCGCGCAGCACTTGGCCGGATCGAAGTCTGGTATCGAGTAGGTGCGAGTCTCGTTACCGGTGGCGGATCGGAAGTCCACGACGGTGGTGAAGATCACCTGGTAGGTGAAACTGCTGGTATCAAGAATCGCAGCGCCTGCCCCGTCAAATAACCGCATTCCATAGGACATGACTTAGGCCTCCTGATCGCCGAGCTGGACGCGCAGGACGTTATTCGCATCCCAGAACTTGATCGCCTGGTTATTCATCATCATCCGCCCCTTATTGGCGACTGCCCCATTGATTTCGAACGGGCCGTCCAGGCTCAGCTTCCAACCGGTCTGGCCGGCGACATAGTTGGTCGACTGCAGGTAGCCGGCGATCTTGGCGCTGGTGATCGTGCCGTCGCCGATGACGGCCGAATTGATGAACACCTGCCCGCTCTGGATCACGAACGGCGTGCTGATCGCCCCGTTGGCGGTGTTGATGACGGCGAACCGGTCCGCCTGGAACAGGATCTGCGACTGCAGGCCGGCGGGCGTGTTCTCGATGCCGAGGCCCATGCCGGCGGCGTAGTACTTGCCGTCCTGGGTGACCTGCAGTTTGACCGACCACATCGCCTGCAGGCTGCCATCCAGCGACGCGAGCGCCTGGCTGGTCTGCTGGATGGCGGCACTGTTCTCGCCGGCGGCGGCTTCGACCGTATCGATGCGCACGGCCAGCGCGCTATCCGCCGTCTCCCGCTCGTACTGCTGGGACCAGACGCCGGCCTGAATCTGCTCGTCGCCGGCCAACCAGTCTCCACCGGCCAGCGGCGGGCTGATCCGGTCCACCAGGTGCTGGGCCAGTTGCGTCTCGCCGATCTGGCCGGCCAGGGCCTCTCGTAGCGCCCCGATATCGGCCGAGGTGGTTCCCGCTACCGCCAGGAAGCCGCTTTTGCCGTAGGCATTCACCGAGCGGATGAAGTAGTAGTAGGTCGTGGCGAACGACAGGCCAGTATGCGCGAAGGACAGCCCCTGCCCGAGATAGGTGGCCTGCTCGGGCGGCACGCTGTCGCTCAGGGCGTAGTAGAACTCATAGGTGCCGCCGTTGAGCCGCTTCAGCACATTGCCGGGGGTCAGGATCAGGGTATCGACCGTTGCCTGCACGGCACAGGTTTCCGGCACCGGCGGCCCGCTGATCTCGACACCGATGGTCGCCTCGCCCGAGCGCGCGGTCGGGCCCTGGGCCGAGATGCTGAGGGTATAGCTGCCGGCAGTCAGCCCGCTGATCGGGCACTGAGTCGCCGCCCCCGGCACCTGAATGGCCTGGATGGCCACACCGTTCTGCCGCACCACCACGCTGTAGTAGTTGAGCATGACGGACGGGGCCGTCCACGACAGCAGGCCCTGCACCGTCTCCCCCGCATCGAGCGGCGTCCAGCTCAGGCCGGTCGGCGCGCCGATCCCGCCGGCCGGCAGGGCGATGAAGCCGAGCGGCGAGTAGGGCTGGCCCACGGCATCGTCGAAGATCTGGGCGCCGTATTGGGCCAGCGTGACCGAGCAGGCGCTGTTCGCATCCATCGACCAGTCGCTGACGATGAACTCGCCGGCGATATTCAGGGATGGCAGGTTAACGCTGACCACCCGCCCCGGCCGGCAGTTGTAGCCGGCAAAGTTCAGCGGGATCTTGAGCGTGCCGCCGGCGCGCCGGCGGCGTAGTTCGAGGTTGGCCAGACGCTGGGCCTGGTAGACATCGGTCACGTAGCCGAACGACAGCGACTCGGCCGACTCGCCCCCGTCCTCGAGGACCCAGGCATCGACGACCACATCCGGATAGTCGGTCTCGGCCCAGGCCTGGGAGGGATCGATGAAGGTGCCGCGCACGGTGTTAATGGCCGAATCGTTGCCGACCTCGGTGGTGCCGGTGATGGTGCCGATCACC
Organism: Azotobacter bryophylli; assembly: GCF_042643485.1. Taxonomy (NCBI): domain Bacteria; kingdom Pseudomonadati; phylum Pseudomonadota; class Gammaproteobacteria; order Pseudomonadales; family Pseudomonadaceae; genus Azotobacter; species Azotobacter bryophylli. The sequence continues at coordinate 16,971 of NZ_JBHRSJ010000036.1, forward strand.
ATGTCCTCGGTGATCTCGAACTCGGCGGGACCGTAGTAGGCGCCCGCCTGCAGCATCCATTTGCCGCCCACGCGCAGCAGCCGTCCGCCGCAAGAGTCGGTCAGCTTCTTCAGCACGTCGGCCCGGCTCTCGTCGGCGCCGATCACGGCGGCCGTGCGATAGCGCGGACTGGTGGTGCCGTCCGGGTTGGTGACGGTTTCGTCGCAGACGTTGGCGGCCGCGGCGAAGGTCTCGAAGACGATCTCGTCGTCCGGCACGCCGCAGCGATGGCGCAGGAACCAGAGGAGGTGCAGCGCGGTGTTCTCGCTGTAGCCCTCGGCGCCGCTGCGCGGGTCGTAGATATCGGCACGGCCGCGCACCACGCAGCTGAACTGCGGAATGCCGGTGGGGAATTTCTCGCTGTCGTATTTCAGGGAGAGGCGGACGAACGACAGGCCGCGCCCGATCTGGGTTTCCTGCCAGTCCGGGCAGTTGGCGAGCAGATAGGCGTTCGCCGCGACGGGGTCGATGATCACCTCATAGGTCGCCTTTCCGCCGAAGCTGGCGATCGGCTGCTCGTCGAGGGTAATCTCGTCCATGCCGGCGATGGCGCCCTCGGACAGGACGTAGACCAGGTGCAGCCACTCCTTTTGCGCCTCGCTGCCCGCCTGCTCCTGCACCCAGGCCAGTACGCCGCCCGTATTGACCCGCCCCAGGAGGTAGCGGGCCGGCGCCTTCGACGAGCGCACGGTCTGCGCCGACGGCTCGTTGGAGCCGAGCTTGGGCGTCATGCTCAGACCGGAAAAGATCCCTTTGACGCCGCTCATGACGTCATGGAAGGCGCCGACCGGATCGTAGAAAACCTTGATCGGTGCCCAGCCGAGCTTGACGGCGGATTTGACCGCTTTCATGCCTCAACCCTCCAAACCAACAGCGGCGTACAGTGAATGCGGCGCACGCCCTCTTCCGCCGTCGACCACCAGTCGCCGGCCCAGTGCACGGCCATGGCCCGGCCAGCCGGCCCCTCGTACAGCCCGACGTCGCCGCGCTGGGCGAACGCCGGGGCGACTCGTTCGAAGCAGGCATCCCAGGCGGCCTCCAGGCTGCCGTGGATCGTTGCCAGGGCGCGCTTGGCGCCGGCCTCGCTGGCGTACTGGCCGCGGTACGGTGCGGCCGGGTCTATGCCGCAGACCGCGCGGCAGCAGTCCGCCGCGAACAGGCAGCAGTCGAATTCGCCCCATGAAAAAGGCCTCCCGAGGGAGGCCTTGAAGGTGTCGTGCAGGCGTAACGCCCAATCGCGATGGCGCATGGTCTTACTCGTAGGTGAAGGCCGGGGCATCCTTCTTGGCGCCCCAGTAGATCGGCCAGCTGGCGAGCTGGGCGACGGCATAGAAGAAGCGGTCGTCGTCGCCGTGGCGGGCCCGGTGGTTCTCGTCGGTCCAGCGCTCGGTACCGGTCCGGTCCCACTCGGCCATGCGGTCGACGATGGTGACGGTGATGCTGTTGGTGTCGGCATTGCCGCCGAACGACATCTGCGCCGCGTCCATGCGCCCCGAGAGCAGGGTGTCGGCCGCATAACTTCCGTCCTCGGCGACGACCACGAACAGCAGCTTGCCCGGTCGCCCCCGACAGCCGTTCAGGTTGGTCTCGGCCATCACGGACGAGTCGATGCCGGACAGCGTGAGAGAAACCGACAGACTGGAGCCGGATTCCTCCGTCTCCTGGGAGCTGCCGACCTCGCCGAGGGTACCGACCCCGTCGTACGGCTGCCCGTCGAGGATGAGCTGGCCGGTGCCGGTGTGGGCGTAGACCGTGCCGGTCTTGAACGCCAGCTGGGCCGCGTAGACCACCATGAAGTTGCCGCCGGCGATGATGTCCACGACCTGCTGGCTGAAGGGAAACACGCTGCTCATCAGAAGGCCTCGCGCAGTTCGATGCTGCCGCTGGCGACCATCGGTCGCCGGGTCAGCGAGTAGGCATCGGTGGTCAGGCGCATCTCGGCAGAGGGGTTGCGGTACTCGACCGGCGTGCCGCTGAGCACCGTCTGGCGGATGCGGCGGTTCAAGCTGACGAGCACCGTGCCATCGGCGCCGGCCGTGGCATCGTCGGTGATCTCGTACATGACGCCGGCGACCGTGATGTAGTCCCCCGCCCGGAAGGCCTGGAGGCTGGGCGTAACGCCCCGGAGCAGCATGGTGGTCGCCAGGGCCTCGGCCATGGTGACGACCGGGCTGCCGATATCGTCCGACCGCCGACGGGTGAAGGCCGGCAGATTGACCGTCCCGAACTGGCCCTGAAGACGGCCCAAGAGTGCCGTCAGTTGCCGCTCCTTCCGGTCGCTCAGGCCATCGAACGACAGGCTGCACTGCCAGTACGCGCCCGGGAATCCCACGATCTGCTGGGCATTGCTCAGGGTCGAGGTGAAGGCCCGGTTGTTGTAGGTCATGCCCCAGGTCATCTCCTGCGGCTCCAGGGTGGCGGGCCATGCGATAGGCATTAGAGGCGCTTCCTGATGGTCTGAATAATCGGCCCGTTGCGATTGGCATCGCTGACGATGGCCGACAATGCCTGCTGGGCCCCCTGCTGGGCGGCCTGTCTGAGCGCCTGGATAGTTTGCTGGCTGGCGTCACCGTTGACAGTGATGGTCTGATGGATGGTCGTTCCACCGCCGCTGCCATTTCCGCTCCTGTCAATGTTCCCCGCCTGAATGGCGTTCAGCGTCCGATCCAGCTTGGCCGAGGTTTGAGCGGTAGTGACGCGCTCTCCCTTCTGCAGCAACCAGGTTCCGGTTTCCGGTACCGAGTCGATGCCGTCGTGGGCCATGCCAATCGCTGCAATGTTCCCGACGATGCTGGCTGTGGCGGCTGCAACGGACGCCATGGCTACAAGGTTCATCGGGAAGGGGTTGGCGGCAGCCATAGCGATACCGGTCTGGATGGCGACCATGGACTGCGCAATCGCCGCCGCCTTCTGCACCGCGAACATCGCCTTATAGAGACCTGACTGCTCGCCGGCAAATGTCTTAGTTATATCGGCAAGATCACCAAAGATACTTTCCGCAGCAGAAAGCTGCGCGAGCTGGCGGGCCTGCTCGATCTTGGCTAGCGCATCCTCATGCTGCTGCTTTACCTCCAGCTCCTGAGCATCCCAGGTAGCCGTCAGATCTGCACGCTCCTTTCGGAATTGATCCAGCATATCCAGCTGGGTCGAATACCATTTCTCCAGCTCGCTTTCTGCATCGTTGATCTTCAGCAGTTCGCTGAACGGGCCGCCCACCACCGCATCCAGCCCTTCATATTGAGGGGGCGGCGCGGTTGTCGCGTCAGCGATCTGCCCAGCGACCTTCGTCCGCTCATCCGGCGTGATGTTTTTCATCGCGTCGAGCACGGCCAAGCGGGCATGCATCTGGTCGGTGAGCTTCTCCTCGTCGGTGCGCAGATCGGCGACCAGTTGCTTGTAGTCTTCCTGTACTTTTTTCTGTTGCTCGTAGGCGGAGGAAACTTCCAAAGCGGCCCGCGCCTGGGCGATCTGGCTATCGGTGGCACCGTCCAGGGACAGCTTGAACAGCTTTTCTTGGTCCTCCGTCATGCCGAGAGTCTTGGCCTGGAGTTCAAGCGCGGCAATCTGGCTGGCTATGGCCTTGGCCGCCTTCTCCGCATCGGTCTTCGTCTTGCCACCTGCCGAGAGGTCGATGTTCAGGCCGGTACCACCGCCTGGCTTCCCGTCTGGCTTTGGCGGCTCGATCTTCGGAGGATTGCTCAGTAGCCCCTGAAGCTTCCAATACGACTCGATCTGGGCTTTGGTGGCTGCAATAGCAGCCTCGTGCTCGTCTTTCGTCTTGCCCGTCAGCCAGCCAGCAACCTTGCCATCCGGCAGCACAAGGTCTTGGTACAGGTTCTTAAACTTGGCATACGCCTGTTCTTGAGCCTTCAGCTGATCCTCCAGGCGCACGATGTCATCGCCGGCGGCGCCGTTCATGAATGCAGCCGCGGCCTCGGCAGCCCATTTGATGAAGCCGACTGTTTCGCGGGCGCCTGTGGTAATCGTTGAGAACGACTCGACAACAGCCTTAGCCATCGTGGTGGCGGCCTTCGCCGTCTCCGGATCGCGCAGTTCGTTGGTCAGCTCGAGCAGCTCCGGCAGCAGCTCGGCGGCGATCTGCTGACCTACTCCATTGGCGACCCAGCCAAGCAGGTCCAAGTCGTCATTGAACTGTTTGGCGCCGCGGATGGTTTCTTCGGATAGGATCAGGCCTAGGTTCTCGGCCTCGCTCGCCAAGTCGCGCATGCCCTTCCCGCCGTTCTGCAACAGCGGAATCAGGGCTGTCGCATCATCGGCGAGGGACTCCATGAAGAAAGTCATCTCCTGCCGATTGGCGCCGGCCTTCTCCAGGGTATCGACGAACAGCCCGAGCGCCTGCGGCCCCGAGAGATTGCGGAACTGGTCTGCTGTGACGCCTGCCTTTGGCGCTACCACATCGAAGAAATCCTTGAGCTCACCGCCCCCGGTGGTCAGGAACTCGCCGACCTTGTCGTTCACATCCTTGAAAATATCGGCCAGCTTTTCGTTATCGATGCCGACCGTACGGGCGCCAGCGGCGAACTTCTGGAATTCGGTAGTCGAGCTGTTGGCGAGCTGGGCAAAATTTTTCAGCTCGGCCGCCGAGTTGATACTGGACTTGATCCATACAGCCATCGCGCCGTTGACAATGGCAGAGGCAGCACCAGCAGCCTTACTGGCCACAGTCATGCTCTGCACGATCTGATTGCGCCATACAGCTGAACTACGCGCGGCCTTATCCAGGCCGGAAATAAAACCTCCAACTTTGGCGACTAGATCAATCGACAAGGCTCCTATGGATTTACCAGCCATTAACTTTTCTCCGGACAATAAAAAACCCGCAGAAGCGGGTTTTCATACAGCATATATTAAAATCCTGGATACTCACCAACATCGAAATCGAATGCTCTGATTCCTGCTCGATAGAAATCAATCCCAATACGGAGCTTCCCACCACTCTTAACAATACTTTCTAACTGCTTGGCATCCCTAACAAACATAATTTCGCTGTTATTCGTCGTACTTTGAAGCCCGGCCCATTTCTTAACTTGGCCGTTACCGATTCGCAAATTGAAATAGCAGTCACTGTAACTACACAGCATCTGGCCTTTATCTACGCTTAGAAAAGCATCAAGCTCATTTCCATGCTTTCGGAAATTAAGCGTCAGATAAGACCCACCAGGCATCTGATATGGGAAGTCGAAAACTGTTGAGTTCAACGATCTGCTCTTTAGAACAATAATGACTTCATCTGTCATCTGGTCCTTGTATTCATACCTATACCATTTTTCCACCGGTTTTGCTGGCGATTTACCATGCTCTGATATCGATACCGCAGAATCCTGAGAGACAAATTCTTTATCTTCTACGCTCGTAGCTTTTTGCAGCCATTCTCCATAATTCCAAGCTATAGGAAGAACTACAAAAAGCACGAAAACCCATCCGATAGCCCCTACTTTTCTCCTTACTTTTGCTCCACAGTGCGGACATGTCTTAGCACTGGTAGATACCTGACCACCGCATTCCTTACACTTGGCTATTGCCATGGAAATCCCTCACAACGAAAAATTGGAGGGTACCAAAGCGCCAGTATCTATGCCCAATTAGCCATCGCCTGCTCCAGCGTCAGCTCCGGCTCTTCGTGATGAGGTGCGAAGTCATACCACTTGAAGGCAGGAGCATGCTCCTTCCGGTGAGCGTTGGCATACAGAGCTGACAGCGATGCGATGGCCATTTCCACTCGCTGGCCGACGTTGAGGCTACCTCGCCGGCGCCGGTAGCGCATCCACTGCAGGAACTCGGGATAGCTGATACGCCCCTGCGCCTCGACGATGGTGCGACCGCCGATGCCGTTCAGCACCAGCTCGCACCAGGCCTCCTCGATCTCTGTCAGCTCGGCGTCTTTCCCAACTGGTTGACCTCCCCGATGACAGCCAACAGCGCCATGGTCAGGTTACCGGCCAGAGGTCCGCGCTCGGGGTCGGCCTCGCCGGTGATGTCGGCAGCCGTGAATACCGGATTTCCTTTGGCATCGCAGATGCAGGCGGCGATCCGGCCGGCGACGGCGTCGGTCTTTCCGCTCATCGCCGACAGGTCGCTGACAGCCGAACGATAGGACAGCGGCCGCACGTAGACGGTGGCGGTCAGCTCCTTGTCGCCCTGCTTCCAGGTGATCTCGCGCTCGACCGGGGCGCCGGTGAAGGCACCCATCTCCTTCAGGCTATCGATGGTTAGAATCATGCGGTGGCTCCTTTCCTGATCCAGGCCGATCCGCCGGAGCGCTGGATGGTCGCGGCGGTGGTCACCACGGCATTGGCAGAGAAGTCGAAGGGGAAGTCGCTCACGTAACCACGGAAGACGAACCAGGTGCGGGTGTTCGGGAGCGAGAAGTCGGTTTGCATGGCGACGGCTGCCGTTGCCGTAGCCCCGGTGCCGTCGCCGGCGATAGCGACGCTCGGCGCCGAGGTATAGCCGCTACCCGGGTTGGTGATGGCGATGCCGGTGACGACGCCTCCGGAGAGGGTGGCCTCGGCGGTCGCACCGGTACCGCCACCCCCACTGATGGTCACGGTAGGAGCAGTGGTGTAGCCGCTACCGCCATCGGTCACGGTCATCTCGGCCAGAGTCCCGGCCATTACCAGACCGGGTGCAATGTCCTTCCCATCCGACCAGCCTACGGCCCAGGCGATATCCTCGATGGAGTCATCCTCGGACAGCTGATGCAGGCGGATATGGGAGTCGTTGCGCGGGTCGGTATTGATCGTGAGACTGGCCTGGCCCGGCGTGCGTAGGCCGCGCAGGTAGCTGCGCACCGTCTCGCTCAGGCTGGTGGTTTCGATCTGGTCGGCCGGGTTTCCGCCGGGATTGAATGCGGTAGCTCCCTCGATTTCGAATACCTCGAACTCGGCGGGATTGCTGGCTTTTGGGGCAAGCGCGTAGATCTGCGTGCCCTGGGTGAGCTTGGCCATGGCTGGATTCTCCAGTACGGGTTTTCAGGCGATAAAAAACCCGCACATGGCGGGTTATCGAATGTTGCGGTTATCGAGCGGGACGGCGGCCGGCGATCAATCGGTCAGGATCGAGAACTCGACGCGAACCAGAACCGTCGCCACCGCGAGACCATCGCCCGGGGGAAAAATCTCCGGCGCGGCGATCGCGACACTGTGCATGCCTGGCGATCCCCAGGAGAGCGGGCCAAGGTCCTGCGAAAGCAGGCAGCGCGCCAAGTCGAGCGTCAGGTCGTCGATGGCCTGTTCGTAGTCGATGCCGACCTGGACAGCGCCCACGACGTTGAAGGCCATCGGAATGGTGATGTCGCCGCCGCCCATGGCTTCCGGCTGTCGTGTCGACTTGTCCGGCTGCACGACGATCAGCGGAAAGCTGTGATGGCGCTCCTGCAGGATCTCGTTGACCCATCCGCTCTTGACGTTGGCTCCTGCGCCGGTCAGGTAGCCATTGTCGGGCGAGATGCTCTGCAGTCGTGCCAGCAGCGCCTGGCGGGCGGCAGTCAGAGGGTTGGTCATCGGGTCTCCATGCAGGATGCGGTGATCATGTAGCCGTCGTCGCTGACTATCCCCTCGACGAGGTAGCGCTCAGTGCCGAGAGTGAAGACGCCTCCGCTGATCGCAGTGGATAGTTCCACCTTGCGCCAGGTAATCGCTAGCGGAATCGAAATGAACATACCGTCCGCTCCGGCGCGCTCTAGGTTTCGGTCGACGATCACCGTCACGTCAGATGCCACAGGATTGCCCGCGGCATCGAGGTAGTCGGCGAGGCCGTCGTTGAGCGCGGCCATGACGGCTGCATCGAGTGCGGCGGTCATGACGTTGAAGCTGGCGGCCATCAGGCGGTCAGCTTGATAACGGCGGTCGGCTTGGTGCAGATGTGCAGCGGGTTGGACTGCGCCTCGCCCAGCACGCCCTTGTCGAATGGCAAGCGCTCGAGCTTGCCGTAGTACGGCACGCCGAGAGTGTTGACGGTCTCCATGTAGTTGGCCGGGGCGAAGATGGTGCGGAACAGGTCCGGCACGCCCTCGGGTGCCAGGTAGGCCTCGCCATCGGCAATGAAGGCGACGCCGCCCACCTTGCCGCGGTAGCGGATCCACAAGACGCCGCCGTACTCGAACTGCTGGCGGCGATCGCCCCGCAGGGCGGCGGCGGCCTCGTGGTTGAGATAGGCCTCGCGGATGCGGCCGTCGCTGATCAGCTTGGCCCAGAAGGCTTTGCCGCACCAGGCGACGGCACCGGTGGAGCTGGCGTTGCCGAGGGCGTCTTCCTGCTTGTCCAGCGCGGCGACGATGTCGGCGTCGGCGGTCGAGGTAGCCGCGTCGGCGTTGAAGCCGATGGCCTGGCTCTGCTGGCTCAGGCCGAAGGCGGTGAACAAGTTGTTCAGCACGGTCGTGCCGTCGGCGTCGATGATCTGACCCTTGAGGGCGCCGACGCGCTGGAACTCATGGGTGGCGGCGAGCTGGTTGATGACCGGGATATATCGGGCGTTGACCACGTCCTGCACGGCCTGCAGTTCGGTGCGCGAGCCGAAGGCACGGATGCCCTGGATCTCGTCGGCGAGGATGGTGAAGGTCTGCGGCAGGTGCACGCAGTTGAACGGGATCAGCTGCCGCTTGGCGCCGTTGACCACCAGGCCGGCGGCGCCGCGGGAGGCGGCGGGGACCAATTCGAGGGTGTTGCCGCTCTTCTCGATCTGCTGGGTGACGGTAGTGCTGCCGGACTCGACGAACAGGCCGGAGTTGCTGATCTGGCCGGGGATGTGCGGCTCGTCGTTGAGGCCGGCGACCAGGTTCTGCACGCTGAACGCTTCGTCTTCGAAAATGCTGATTTCTGCCATGGGATGGGCTCCAGAAAGAATGAACCCCGCCGTGGCGGGGTTGGGGGTGTCGGGGTAGTCGGGATCAGCGGCAGACGATGCCGAGGGCCAGCAGGTCGGCTTCGCCGGCGGCGTCCAGGCCGGTGAGCAGGGCGCGCTTCACTTCGGCGTCGCGGACGATGCAGAGCGCGCGCTGCTCCGCCGTCGAGCTACCCACCGGGGCGTAGAGCACGGCGCCGACGACTTCGGTTCCGTCGGTAGCGGCCGGCGCATAGGGGGCATAGAGGCCGGTTGCCGTGACCTTGCCCAGCAATTGGCCGGCGGGCAGCACCACAGTGGTGGCGGCCAGGGTGATTTCTTCCCGCGAGCGGGTGCCGTTGGCCTCCGAGAGGAGGACTTCGCCGGCGTGGACGCCTTCGGTTTTGATGGTCATTTACGAGCTCCTTTCGAGGCTTGGTTGCGGCGCGCGTAGATCGCGCCGGGGTCGACGGCTTTGACGCCGGTGGGTGGCGGCTCGGTGGCCGGAGGGGTGTTGTCGATCTCGCCGAAGCCGCGGCCGACCAGCTTGTCGAACAGCGTGGCGCGGGCGCCGTCGGCATCGAGGCCGGCGCTGATCAGCGTCTTGGCTTCACCCGGCAGGCGGGCGGCGATGCATAGTTCGCGCACGGCCTTGGCGCGGGCCAGCTCAGCCTGCACGGCGGCGCGGCTCTTGAGGCCGCTGGCTTTGATCAGCACCTCGGTCAGGTCGGCGAGGCCGGCCTGCTGGCAGCCGGCGGCGAGTTCTGCGGCAAGGGCCAAGGCCTCGGGTTCGGGCTGGGGAGCCGGATCGGGCTCGGGGGCTGGGTCGGGCTCCGGGGTCGGCGGTTCGTCCTGCTGGGCGAGCAGCTGCTGCGGGGCGTGCTGGTAGCGATTGAGGATGCGGTTGTGGCCGAGGCTGGCCTTGATGCCGCTGCCGGCGGTGACCTCGTCGACGAAGCCCATGGTCTGGGCCTCGACGGCGGTGAGCCAGGTTTCCGCGGCGATCAAGCGGCGCAGCTCGGCATCGTCGATGGTCAGCGGCCGGTGCTGGTAGCTGGCGACGATGCCTTCGAGAGCCTGGTCCATGATGTCGGCGACCTTGCGCAACTCCTCGCTGTCGCCGGCGGCGTAGGTCCAGGGGTTGTGGATCATGAACAGGGCGTTGTCGGCCATGGTGACACGGCTGGCACCGCTGGCGACCACGCTGGCCGAGCTGTAGCAGGCACCGTCGATACGCGCGGTAACGCGCTCGCCAAGACGCTGCAGGGCATTGTGGATGGCGATACCGTCGAACAGGTCGCCGCCTGGGCTGTTGATGGCGACGGTGACCGGCGAGATGCCGTCGTCCTGGGCCTTGAGGTCGCGGATGAAATCGGCGGCGGTGATGCCCCAGAAGCCAATGTCGCCGTAGATCTCGATTTCGATGCGGCGCTGCTCGCCCTCGCCAGCCGCCTGGATACGGTACCAGTGCTGGTCGGCCGAGGCCTGGGCGCCCGGGGCGCGATTGAGGATGCGCGGGTGTTGCCGTTGCTGATTCATGGGTTCGGATCCTGTGGGTCGGTGATCGCGGCGTCCGTGGCGGTGCTGCCGTAGTGCAACCCGAGTGTCTCGGCCCGGGCGTTGTCTTCGGCGTTTTCCTGGTCGATCTGCTCGGCGTCGTAGCCGCTGCGCAGTACCACCTCGCTGCGACTGGTGAAGCCGGCGGCGACTTCCATCTGGCGGGCCTGCACGTCCTGCACCGGGTTGATGTAGGCCCAGCCCTGCGGTACCCAGCGGGTGCGCAGATAGTCGCGCCGGCGGGTGCTGTAGTCCGGCAGGGACAACGCGCCGGACAGGTAGGCCATGTCGAGCCAGGCGGCGCGGACCGGGCGGCAGAGCTGATGCACGTAGAGGCCGAACTGCAGCTGCTCGATGCGCCGGCGAAACTCGTTGAGGACCACGCGCATGAGGCGGTCGTTGACCCCGCGCATGTCGCCGGTGAGCAGCTCGTAGGGGATGCCCACGCCGGCCGCGGCGGCCTGCAGCTGTTGCCGCATGAAGTCGACGTAGGTGTTGCCGGCGTCCGGCGGGTCGCTGAACTCGACCTCCTCACCGGGCAGCAGCTCCTGCATGGAGCCGGGTTCGAGACCGACCATCGGGGTGCTGCCGTCGCTGTCGTACTGCGCGGCCGTGCCGGTGATGGGGTCGAGGCTCTGGAACGAGGCATCCTGCGCCGGCTTGCGGATGAAGCCGGCGAACAGGTTGGACACCTCCTGGCGGAACAGGACGGCGTCGTCGTAGTTGTCCAGCGACTTGAGCCGCAGCAGGACCGGGGACAGGCGCGGAACACCGCGCAACTGGCCGGCCTCGGTGGGCTCAAAGATATGCAGCACCTCGGAGGCCGGCACGCGCACCAACTGCGGGTACTGGCCGGCGTCCAGAGCATCGCCGGGATGCCGGCGGTACATCCAATAGGCGACCCGGCGGCCGAGCAGGTCGAACTCGATACCGGCCTTGATGCGGTTGCCGCTGCGGGTGGTCTCGGTCTTGTCCAGGGGGACGAAGTCCGGGGGCAGCACCTGCAGCTGCAGGGGGACGGCGAGGCCGTCTTCCGGCCGGCGCGGGCGCAGGCGGACGAAGCATTCGCCGCTCTCCTCCACCATGCGCGCGATCTGTGCCTGCTGACCGTAGAAGTCGAGCAGGCCATCGGCGTCGGACTCTTCGACCCAGTCTTCCCAGAGGTCGTGCAGGGCACTGCGCAGGTCCTTGTCCTGGGTGCGCGCACGCGGGGTGATACCGGTGCCGATCAGGTTGCTGACGCGGCGGTCGATCGCACTGTAGGCGTAGGGGTCGTTGCGCACAGCGGCCCGGGCACGCTTGCGCAGAGTGCGCAGGGCGGGCACGGCGAGAGTGTTAAGCGCGGCGTCGGGGGCATCCCAGCCGGCGGCGCGGCGCCCGGTACCGGCGGCGTCGTAGCTGGCCTTGATGCGCTTGGGGGTGAGTTTGATTCGGCTCATCAGATCCCCTTGCCTCGACTGTAGAGCCGGGAGACACGCGAGCGCGGTGCGGCGGCGCTGGCTTCGGCGGCGGCCTGCTCGGCGTACTGGACTTCGAGCAGGCGCAGGCTGTCCAGATCGCCGCGCTTCAGGCTGCGGTCGCCGCGGCGCACTTCCTGGCCGTTCACGAGGAGGTCCTGGATCGCGGCCTGAACTTCGGCCAGGCGTTGGGCGGCTGTGGTCATAGTGGCCTCGGTGCGTCAGGTGGTGCTATTGGGCGGGAGACAGGCGGATCTGGCGCTCGGATTCGACCTCGAAGTCGTAGATGAACATGAGGCCTACCCGTGGAAAGAGCTGGGAGTACACATCTATTGCGTACTCCAGCAGTCGCTTCCTCTGACGCTCCTGAAGTGAACAACGCTGGCAGATTTCCTTCACCGCGGTACCCAAGATCAGCATGCGGGCTACCAAGCTCTTTGTCTGGTGCCCGTTCATGGTGTCTTGATAGCCAAAGGAATCTGGGAAGTCTGCCAGTGCCCATGCCATCTCAAAGTCAGCCTTGGACATCAGCTCAATGCGCTTCAGCTGCCGCAAGCTTTCAGTAGTTATCATGAGGTACCTCACGCTATCGACGGTTGAGATAGCCGCTAACGGAGCGGCGGCGCCCCAGCGCGACCGGCGCCGGAGCGGCGGGCGGCGGGCTGGCGGTTTTCAGTGGCGCAGGTACGGGTGCTTCTTCAGCATTGGCCTGGGCGTCGAATAGACTGCCCTGGCTGACTGCCTGGCGCAGCTTGGCCCACTCGGCCTCGCGGTAGCGGTTGAGGCCGAGCAGGTGGGCCATGGCGAGGTTGTAAACCAGCAGGTCCAGCGCCTCGTTGCGGTCGGCCTTGCCCTTGATCCACTCGATGCGCTTGTGGCCCTTCACGTAGCGGGCGATCTTGCGCTCGGCGACGGCCTGGTCGTAGAAGTCGTCCGGCAGGTCCTTGCTGAAGTGCAGGGCACCGGGGCCTTCGCCCAGGGCATAGCGGTTGTAGATCCAGTCCTTGGCGGTGTCGGTGCCGATCATCCACAGCTCGGCACCTTCCTTGTGGGTGGTGCCGCGCCAGGTGACGTCGACCTTCGACGGGCGCTGGGCGAGCACCGGGCGCCCTGCCCGGCTCGAGCCCTTGAGCGCGAGCACGTTCCGCCAGCGGCGCAGGCGGGTGAACTGGTAGACCTCGTCGGTGTGGTGGCCGCCGGAGTCGATACCGGTGGCGCAGATGGCCATCTCGACCCCGCTGACGTGGCGGTAGCGGACCTTCAGCTTCTCGTCGAGCAGCGCCCAGGTGCGTTCGTCGGCCGGGTCGCCCATGATCACCTGATGGTCGACCACCCAGCGCTCCATGCCCTCGCCCCAGCCGATCACCAGCAGTTCCAGCCGGTTGTGCTGGGTGTCGACGGCGGCGGTGAGGATCAGCGCGCCGCGCGGCACGCTGCCCAGCGGGTAGTCCTCGGCGCGGGCCTTGAGCTCGCTGGCCTTGGTCATCTCCTGGGCGGCGTCCCACAGGCGGGCCAGGCGGGTGTTGTAGAACACCTGCATGGGTTCGAGGTCGCCCTTGTCCTGGGCGGCCTTGGCTTTGTCGTACTGCTTGGCCAGGCCGAGCCAACTGACCCAGCCCAGCGGGGCATACAGGGCGTTGAGGGTGAAGCCGACGGTCTCGCCGTCGCCCTCGGCATGCGCCCGCCATTCGCCGCGGGCGAGCATCTCGCCCTTGTGGTGTTCGTCGATCAGGCAGCCGCAGGTGCAGCACAGGTATTGCACTTGGCGGTAGTCGTCGGTGTACTGGAGGTTTTCCCACTCCAGCACCTGCCGCTCGCCGCAGTGCGGGCACGGCACGTAGTAGTGGCGCTGGTCGCTCTGGGCGAACAGGTCGGCGATGCGCGAGGCGCCCTTGATGGTGGGCGAGCTGGAGAAGTAGACCTTGGCGTGGCGGCCGAAGGTGCTCGCGCGGGTTTCGGCCAGTTCGATCGGGTCGCCTTCGTTGTCGACGTCGACGTCCCAGCGGTCGATCTCGTCGCCGTAGATGTAGCGGGCGGCCAGCTCGGCAAGGTTGGACGCGGAGCCGGCGGTGGTGGCATACAGAGTGCCGCCTTCAAACTCCTTGGTATCCATGGTGTTGCTCGCATTGCGCGAGCGTGGCGCGGCGACCCGCTTACGCAGCACCGGGGTGGCGTCGATGGTCTTGCCGACGCGGCCGCTGACGCGCTTGGCCAGGGCTAGGCTGGGCAGCAGCATGAGGATGTTGGCCGGGGCCATGTGGATGCAGCCGCCGATCCAGTTGAGGGCGATCTGCGTCTTCATCAGCTGGGAGGCGACCATGGTCACCACGCGCTTGGCCGGGTGGCTGGGCGACAGGCAGCGCATGGGCTCGCGGGCGTAGGGCGTGCGCTCCGTGCGGTACGGGCCGGGTTCGGCGGCGCCGGTCTCGCGGGGGATGCGCATGTACTGGTCGGCCCACTCATCGACCCAGAGTTCCGGGTCGGGTTGCAGGCCGCGCAGGTAGGCCGAGCGGTACTGCTCGGCACCGTCGGCATACCGGGTCATGGGATCAGCTCTGCGGGTTGATGGCGTGCTCGAGGTCGGCGGCGCTCAGGCGCTGGGCGTCCTCGAGCACGCGGCGCAGGCCGGCGGTCAGTTGGCGTTCGAGTTCCCAGGGGTCGCTGACCGCGGCCAGCTCGGCGCTGATCTGCTTGGGCAGGCCGAGCAGCAGGTCACGCAGCATACGGCCGGTGGCGAAGGCGGCGTTCTCGACCACGGCACGCTCGACCAGCTCGCCGTCGCTCTTGCGGGATTCGTTCTCGGCCAGGCGCGCCAGGTAGTGCTCGCGGCGGGCGCGGGCTTTCTGGAAGTCGATGGCTTCGCCGTCATTACCCGCGGGCGGCGGCGGTGGATCCAGCGGCGGCGCGGCTGGGGCCAGATGGGCAGTCACGCCGCGCTCGACGCGCTCGCGCTGGTGGCGGTCGGCAACGCCGGCTTTGCTGGGGTCGGCGGTGCGCTGAAGCAGGGCCTCGGTGGCGGCGACGTCGACCTTGCCGTCGGCCGTCAGGACCAGGCGGCCCTGCTTGGCCAGCTTGCCAACGTACTGGCGCGACCAGCCGCGGCTTGCCGCAAACTCCGTTCTGCTAAGAGTCATCATGGGGAATACCTGTCAACCGAGGCGTAAACCTGTCAACCCGCGTCAACTAACTTGGCAACCCAGCCGCTACCGCGAGAGCGCGGCACGAATTACCCGTGAACTCTCAACGTCATAGGGGCCCCCGGCGCTTTACTTTGCTGTAGCCAGCGCCTTGGTCATCGCCTGCTCGAACTCGCGCTGCAGATGCGCCTTGACGATGTTCGCAGCGATCTTTTCGAAGGGAATGCGAACCTTGTAGTACGGTGCGTCGACAAACAGAAACACCGGGCGGATCGCATCGCCCCATCTGGTGGCCTTGCGTTCCCAGATACCGCTGCTGCGGTCCAGACCATGCAGAACAAAGAAGCGGTCGGCATTTCCCTTGCGCCGGCTGCGCCTGCTATTGGTGGCGTTGGCCTTGTAGCCGGAAGTCATCTCAGCAGCCCCGAGTCCAGACAGCACCTTCTTGGCTAGCCCGCCGGTGATGTTGCCGTACTGGTTCAGGAATTCCTTAGCGGGGACGGCGTATTGATTCGGTTTCATGATCTGCCTGGAGATCAGCGCCTTCTCGAAGCGCTTGTGCCGGCGAGCTCCGCCAAGCACAGCAGGCTGCATGTAACGATCGGCCGGAATTCCGGACGACCACGAGTCCTTGAACCAGACTCTGGCCTCCAACCTTGCCTTGGTTGCCGGCTTGACGAACACGCTGCTCATCGTGATCGGCGTTGGCCTATCGAGCCGCGCCCGCATCACATCCAACGTACCCTTCTTGACTAATTGAGCCGTGCGGGTAAGTGCTAAAGCAGTAGCAAACGGGATTTGCTTCTTGGCTAGATCCGACAGCTTGCGACTGATTTCCCCCACATCGACATGGGCCGAGATCTCAATCGAATTTGCCATAGGTTACATCCCCGTCTCATCCCGGAACTCCTTGACCATCTCCGGCAGCGGTACCGACCGGCGCGCCTCGCTCCAGTTGAACCAGGCCCGCACGATCACCCAGGCCGGCAACCCGCAGGCGAAGATGATTCCGCCGATGGCCACCATGCCGATGTCGTCCAGCATCCAGCTGGTCAGATCGAACCAGCGCACCACCCCGGCACCGCCGCAGATGCTGGAGACGATCGTGCAGATCATCGCCACGACGAACTCGCGCGTTGTGCGCGGGGTCGTCATCGCCATCACGACGAACGCCACCACGGCGGAACCGATAGCGGCGAGGATGCCCAGCTTGTACAGCGCGATACCGCCGGCAGCGGTCGAGGCGGGTTCAGTCATTGTCTGCATGCTCGATAGCCCTCTCGGGCGAATAGTTGTCCAGCGCCCCGTCATCGCCGGGGCAGGACCGCAGGAATAAAAAGGCCCGCACGCGGCGGGCAATGGCTCTCCCAACGAAAGGAGCGATAGGTGCCGGCTGGCGCCGGCGGGTGCTGGTGACCAGGGCGGGGAACCCCACAGCACCGGAGAAACGCAAAACCCGGCGCGGGGGCCGGGTTTCGGGGGATCGGGGCGCCGCCTGCTGCGGTCGCACCTATACAAGAATGACGACTTTTTACCTCCCGATTCCCATGGCAGCAAGCCCCTGCCGCTGCCACCCCCACAAAATCCCCCCAACGTCCCGGAAAAATCCCCGCAATATCGGACTGCTCCCTCCCTGGCTTGCTCTTCCTTCCCCCGCTGTCCTGTTCGTCCCATCCGATCCAATCGGATGGGACAGCCAAACGCCTTGATTCGTAAGGCTCTGTCCTATGTCCCATCAAATCCCCCCTTATATAGAGGGAGAGGTTAATCACACGCTGCGCGCCCGCGCGTATTCGTTACGGGCGCCTATGCGCGCACAGGCGCATTCGCTGGGACATAGGACGACGCCAGCAAGGGCGCGGCCTGCCCACGTCCCAACCCGCTCCGCTCGATGGGACAGACGGGACACCGGCAGGCGCGCGCTCCTCACGCCGCCATCCTCTGCCGCAGCGCCGCCCGCACGTGCTCGTGCGCCGTGCCCAGCGCCCGGTAGTAGGCGCTGGTCCCGGAATAGCCCAACGCCCGCGCCTTCTGGGCGGGCGTGCTGAGCGGGTGGTGCAGGTAGTGCTCGTAGACCAGCACCTTCAGATCGTGGCGCAGCCCGTTGACCACCAGTTCGGTCACCGGGAAGCGCGGATCGTCCAGGCCTCGGGAGCGCTTGGTCGTGGGGATGACCACGCCCTGGCTGTCGATCAGCATGCCGAGCGTACAGCGCACGTTGCCGGGGCCCGGGAAGGCTTCACGGATGGCCCGCTGCTCCGCCCAGGCCCGCAGCAGGTCGTCGATCTCCCGGATCAAAACGGCTCCTCCTCGACCACAGCCGCCGCTGCTACCCGCCAGCTCTCCGGCCGCTTGTAGCCCCAGGGGCGGACGCCGCTCTTCTTCGAGGCCGCCAGCCGCTCCCGTCGCCAGCCGAGCCGCTGCATGATGTAGCCGACCCGGATCTGCTCCGGCCGGCCCCAGTGGCCGTAGTCCAGCTTCAGCGCGCCCTGCAGGATGCGGTCGGCGGTGACGGTCTCGCCCGAGGCTGGGTCCTCCAGCCACTCGCGGATCGGGTATTCCCAGGCATCCACCGTGTAGCGGGCATCCTGCTCCTCGGCGAACTGGTCGGCCTCCTCCCGCTGCACCCACCAGTACTCGCCGGACTGGTAGCGGAACACCGCCTCAGCCCACAGTTGGTCGCGCAGCTCGCGCAATGCTTCCAGCTCCACCTTCTGGCAGGTCACCGGCCAGTAGCGCCGGTTGCCGGTGGTGTCCTTCAGGTACTCCTCCTGGTTGGTCGTCCCCGCGAAAACACACTGGCGTGGCACGTCCAGAACCCGGCGGCCGTAGCTCTCCCGGTAGGTATCGACGGAGGCGGAGAAGAACTGCTTGGCCCGGGTCGATTCCGCCTTGTTGAAGCTGTCCAGCTCGCCCAGCTCGATGACCCACTTGCCGCGGATCACCTGAAACCCGTCCTTGTCCCCCAGGTTGAAGGGCGTATCCATGAACCAGTCGCCGCCCAGGATCGCCAGCGCCGTCGACTTGCCCGCGCCCTGCGCCCCTTCGAGGATCAGCACCGCATCGGCCTTGCAGCCGGGCTCCATCACCCGCGCCACCGCCGAAATCATCCAGCGCTTGCCCACCTTCATCGTGTAGGGCGACATCGGCACCCCGAAGATCAGCGACAGCCAGCCCTCCAGACGCGGCACCCGGTCCCACTCCAGCCCTTTCAGATACTCCCGCACCGGATGGAAGGCATGATCGTTGGCGACCACACTGACCGCCTCGATCACGCCGGCCGCCTTCGTCCGCAGGTTGTACTGCTCGGCCAGCCACATCACCACCCGCGCATCGTCCAAATCGCTCCACTCCCCGGTGCCGCCGCCATAGGGCGCGGCCCGGCGCTTCACGATCTTCGAGCTGAAGGCGTTATAGGCAATCACCCCGCTCCAGCGCTCGTCGTTGCCCAGGATCAGCGCCACGTTGAAGGCATGGGCGATCAGCGCGCCCGTCTCGCTGCGCTGCAGCTTGTCCTTCCAGCCCCCGGCCGCCGGCGGGCGGACCACCGCCAGCACCTGCCGGCGCACCGCCTCCAGCCCCTCGGCCACGTGCAGATCGTTGAAGTCCGTCCACTTCTCCTCGCGCTCGCCGCCGAACGACGGCGCCACTACCTGGCCGCCGAGAATGGTGGCCGCATTCGTGGCCTTCTCCACGCCGGGGTTCCAGGCCCCGCCGTTCGGGCGGGTGGTCTTCCAGTCGTCGTCCGCGCAGAAGATCAGCGGCCGGCCCGGGAACTGCTCCCGCAGCACCTTGCCCACCGGCAGCAGGTTGCCCGCGTCGAAGGTGATCGCCACCGCGCAACCGGTCGCCATGTGCAGGCTGGCGCCGGTCGCGTAACCCTCGCACACCAGCAGCGGCTCGCCCGGCTCGGGATGCGGGCCGATCAGATGGAACGCGCCCTCCTTCGCCATGCCGGCCGGCCAGTAGCTCTTGTCCCGGCCCAGCTGCGCCTGCAGCGCCGGATAGATCACCTGCAGCCCGGCCAGATCGCCCCGGGCGTTGCGCATCGGCACCAACAGCGCCCCGCTGCGCGGCGCATAGCGCACCCCGAAGCCGACCACCTGCTTGCGCTGCAGGTAGGGGCTCGCGCCCTTCTCCGCCATTCTCGGCCAGAGCGACGCCGCCCGTTTCGCCGCCCGCCGCGCAGCGTGCTGTTGCGCCTCGGCGGCCCGGCGCTTCGCCTCCTCCTGGCGGGCGCGCATCAGCTCGCGCTCCTCCTCGGTCAGCTTCACGCCCTTGAGCTTGATCTTCTCCGTCACCCCGAGGCGCCAGTTGCCGAAGGCACCGAAAACCAACGTCTCGCCCTTCTCCGTGCAGTACTCGTGGGCGATGTACCAGCCCGTGCGGGCCCGGTCCTTGTCGCCCTCCGCCTTCACCCGGGTCAGCTTGCCGAAACAGAGCGGCAGCTCGACCGCCAGGCCGAACTGCCGGAACTGATCCAGAACCTCGTCCATTCGCTCAGCCATGGCACGCCTCCGCCTCGCGTTCCAGCATCCGCTCCAGGGCCAGCAGCGCGCCCTGGGTGCGGCGCAGGTGCAGCTTGCACTCGGCGAGTTCTTCCCGGTCGATGCGGCCGTCGTCGGCCAGGTGGCGGGCGATGGAGTCGGTCAGCGCCGACTGGCGTTGCAGGGTGTCCCCCACCGCCTTGAGCACGCCCGGCAAGTCCTGCCGCGGGTCGAAGCCCTGCAGCAGTGCGCGCAGGTCCACCCAGGCCGCATCGCCAAAGGCTTCGATCAGCGAATCCAGAATGCGCGGGTCGCGGGTGGCGGCCGTCACTTCCTCGATCTCGTCCGGGTTCGGCGAGTGCGTGGGCTGGGTCGGGCTCATCTTGTGCTGGAGGGTGGTCGGGTTGCGACCGTAGATGGCGGCGATGGCCGCAGTGCCGCCGGGGAACTCCCGGCAGGCGTGGTAGAGGGCAAGGCGCAGCGGCAGAATCTCGCGCTGGGCCCGGTCGGCGCGGCCCGAATCGGCTCGGCTCATGGCAGTAATCCCCGAAGTCTGCCAGTGCCGCGGCGCAGGAGCTCTGGTAAAGTCACGCCGTGGTCACTCGCAAGGTGGTCATAGGCAGGCGGCGGCTCTGTGGTGGAAAGGCCGCCTGCGCCCCCGATGGCGAGGCGCTCGCTCCGCGAACGCCCCGCCGTTACAGCCAGCGGCTCTGTGGTGGAAAGGCTGGCAACCCGGGGCATCCGTGCCCCGGTCAGGTGCCCGGACCCGACGAGTGTACGTGGTGTGCTCCCGTCGGGCTCGATGCACCGCCCGGAGCCCTTGTGGTGAGGGCTTCGGGCAGCGGGCGGCTGGTTAGGCCGCCCGTTTTTTTATGCGGCGGCGATCGAATCGGCCGGCACCGGGAAAAGCTCGGGCAGATCGGGGCGCAGCTCGTGGGCCTGGACGGCACCGTCGGTGGCGCGCACAACGGCGGGAACACGCTCGGCGGGAACGCCCCGCTTTTTCCATTGAGAAACAGCCATCGGGCTTACTCCCAGCTTGCGAGCTAATGCACGTCCACCGCCGGCCACCCGGATAGCTCTCTCCAAGGCTGAATCAGTCATAAACATTCCGTATACAAGAAAAGCATGTGTACACGCTACGTTTATTTACACGGAATGTCTACCCCCTAAACTCGATGTTTATGAATATTTCCGGAAAACGCCTTCGTGATCTTCTTGACGCGCGAGGCATCGCCTACCGAGATTTCGCCACAGCAATGGGCGTAGAACCTCAGCACGTCAACAACTGGTTCAACCGGGGCATTCCCAAGGCCCGAATCTTCAAGGTTGCCGACCATCTTCAAGTAGATGCACGGTGGCTGGCTGATGGCGAGAAAGACAGCCCCCCCAATCAGCAGCCCTGCACTTCAGCGAGCGGACAGTCAACGCCGGTAGAAGCGGGAAGCAAGGTCCATCTTGAGCCCTTGTCTCCATGGGATGACGGTACGCCTCTAGATGACGACGAGGTAGAGATTCCCTTGTACAAGGAAGTCGAACTCGCGGCCGGCAGCGGTCGTACTGCTGTGCGGGAAATAGAGGACCGTAAGCTCAGGTTTTCCTATGCCACCATGCGCTCAGCTGGCGTTAGCCCCTCCCAAGCCGTATGCGCTACCGTCTCGGGCAACAGCATGGAGCCCCTGATTATGAACGGTGCCACTATCGGCTTGGATCGTAGTATCACTCATGTCATCGATGGCGAGATTTACGCCCTGGAGCACGACGGTATGCTACGAGTGAAGTTCCTCTACCGCCTGCCTGGAGGTGGCATCCGCCTGCGCAGCTTCAATCGGGAGGAACACCAGGACGAGGACTATAATCTTCAGCAGCAGCAGGACCAGCAAATCCGCATCTTAGGCCGGGTATTCTGGTGGTCAACGGTGCGGCCGCTGAAATCGGGACCGTTGATTTGACGAGATGCCTCACGCACATTGCACTCGTTCTTACTTAAAAAAAGCCTCCATTCCTTGCTGCCAAGGATAAAAAAGAAGCCTATTTAGGAGGACATGCAGTACTTCTCGATCGACCCGGACCATGCTTTATTTATACTTTTGCATGATCTCACAATTAATCCCTCGAATAACTTACCTAGACAGAAACATGTCATCCGAAAACAAAATGAATTTAATATTAGAGTTTCGAAAAATACTATATGGCGACAAACAAGAAAGCACCAGAAAAAAGAATGACAGGGGAAATGAAAACGCCATCCAAGAATTTATGGAAAAACACTCAGAACTAATACCAACACCCCACCTAACTCCTGGCGGAATATTCTGCAACACTGTAATTTCAAAATATCAAATCTCCAAGAACCTTATCACTGACTTCGCCTATATCTCTATACTATCAGGCAACGTACACATAACACTGATTGAGCTTGAGAGCTCCACGAAAAAGATCTTCCTCAAGAACAATACCCAAGGATTCCATAGCGATTTTACATCGGCATTTTACCAGGTAAATAGCTGGAGGCGCTATTTAACAAACTATAAAGAAAAGGCTGATCCTCTTAAGGATCTTAAATGTTTCCTTCCCGAGGAGATCAGAAACCACGCCCCTCGAATCAATTATTTATTAATCATCTCCGGCGCCTTACCCACCGGACAAGAGTATCGACAAACTCTGGAGAGCCACAGCCAATCAATAAATATTGATATATGGACTTATGAAGACATTATATCTGCACTTCCCTATAGCACTGGAAAGAAAAATATTCTTTCCAAAGCCAGCAACCAACTCATTGTAAAGCACCTTAGCAGGGCACATAGGGGCTTACTGGATAACATGACTCCAGCAACACTTACCTTCGGCCCTGAAACCATAAAATCACTTGATACGCAAACCAAAGAGCAAGTCAAGTTATGGCAGCAAAACCGCCCCCCTAAGACTGACCCATGGAAAGTTAAAGCTTTAGGCCGTTATGGTGACCGTGGTAGCTCCACCTCCCTTGACACCGAACAACAAATGGAGGCTTTTATAAGATCCTCAAATTGTTGCGAGTGGCCGGGGTGCGAGAATCGATTATTTAATGGATTTGATTCTTTTGAAGGCAGTTTCATAACACACAAATATCAGGTGCTCAGCCTATTTTCGCCATATTTTGTTTCAGAGACAGAAAGATACAGGAATGAGTATAAAACTAAAGCATATTGTATAAACCACACCAACTACTTACCACTGGACAATCATGGCTTCTCCACGCTCCCTCCTGATCCTGCCACCTGTCATCAAGAGAGACAGGCATTCGACGTTGAAATAGACTCCTTGGCCAGGAAGGCGATATTAAGGTATTTGATTCAGCACTGCCTACCTAAAAATTTATTAGGACTAGGCTCGACCCATGAATTTTCTGATATTGAAGTTTACAAGGCGACCACCAACTGGCTTATGGCCATGATTGATATCCAAGGGTATTACAGGGAAATGTATCTCTACCTATTCTATTCTGCGAATTTTAAATACAATGAATGTTATGTAAATCCGTACAGAGCTGTAAATAGCGAAGTCTTTTCCAGCTTCAACCCAGCCAGATACTCTAGAATACTACTTAATGAGTACTCTTTGTTAGTTGGTGCCATAAACGATCATGATCACACCATGGCAAGCTGGCAATTGAGAACCAGCACTGAAAGTGGAATAAAACTAAACAGCGTATTTCATGCCATTCAACAATCATTCACTCAACAAGAGTTAGCTTGGATGCTTAATCGGAGGAATCTTAAGAGAATTGAAAACACTAACTATGCGCAAACATTAGATCTTCTGCCATACTGGCTAGAGGGGTAAAAAGATACTAGAGACTAATAATTCAAAAATCCTAACAACCACCTTTTCAAGTTTTTACAAATAGTACTGTAGGCAATACAGTGCGTAAACAGCGCAATCATAATAATAAAAGTTATTGCCAGCTTGTCGTAGAGAGCGCTGATTCTCCTGCCCCCGCGGTACTCAAACCCCGCGTCGCCGAGGTTTGAATGCATTTGAAAAGGATGAATAAACATTCAGTGTTGACCGAAAAATAAACATTAGGTTTAATTACCTCATCTCTCCACCACAGAGCTGAGGCCCACATGCACACCGCCACCCTGCACGTCCATCCGGCGTGCGCTTCCAACCGCCAGTTAATCGAGCGCCTTCAGGCCGCGACCGGCCGTCTCGTCGTCGTCCGCGGCGGCAAGCCCAGGCTCAGCGAGCGCAAGACGCCCCTGCCCGCCCCCTTCGACCCGAACGACGGAGGGTTCGCCGCATGAGCAGGCTCCAGCTATCGGCCAATGCCGGCGTGCGTCTCCGGGCTCAGCTGAACCTGAGCGGTACCTTCACCCATACCCTGCACAACGCGGACCGCGTTTCCATGCAGGCGCGGGTCACCATCGAGCCATGCAGCGCCGCGATCCATGTCCGGGTGGAGATGGGCCGCAGCTGCAACAGCCTCACGCTGGACCGCCGCAACGGTTCGAACCCGGCGCGTCTGGCTCGCTTCATCGAGAGCATCGCCAACGGCGAATGCCCCACCGGCATTCCGGAGCCCGGCGAGCACGAGCTGGCCAGCGACATGGAGATCGCGCTGCGCAGTGCGATCGGCAGGGGCCGGGGCACGCATGAGCTGCCGGTCGACGATCTGGAGGTCTGCCTGCGGATGCGCACCGGATGGAGCGGCGAAGCGCGGGCCGAGATCGAGGTCGAAGGCACCTGCCTGGGCATGGTTCTGCCCGCCAATCGCGAGCAGGCCTATCGGGAACTGGAGCGCAAGGTCGGGCAGCTCATCGCCAGCCACCGCGCTGCTCGGGCCGCGTGAGGTGTGCCATGGACCGCGATCTCAAGCACACCGCCACGCAGCTCGGCCTGACCCGGCCGCAGCTCATCGCCCGCCTGCGCGAAGAGGGCCTGCTGACGCCGGAGAACCTGCCCGCCCATCCGGCCCGCGACCGCGACTATCTGCGCGTGAAGGAAGGCCACTGGTTCCACCCGGTCTGCGGCATGCAGTACAGCCGCTCCACCCGCGTGACTCAGGCCGGCATCCGCTGGCTGGCGGACCGGCTCGGCATCGAGCTGCCGCCGCTCCCGGCAGACCGCAGCGATGTGGCCTAGGGAGTACGCAGCCCGGATTCTCGAGCTGCGCACCAAGGAGGAACGCCAGCAGGCGCTCTCCGAGGTGCCGGCGGAACTCCGGGAATTGGTGAAGAAGCACGTTCAGATCGCCTGGAACCACCCGATAAGGAAGAAGCAGCAGTGAGCCACATCGACCACGCCCAGCAGCCCCTGCGCCTGACGCTCGCGCCGCAAGCCGACGCGATCGAGCGGCTGTTCCGCATCTTCGGCGACGAGCTGATACCCCTCGAACAGCTGCGCGAGCGCTACTTCCGCAACATGAACGCGGAGACGTTCAAGGCGGCCATCGGCACCGAGCGCATTCCACTGCCGCTCACCTCGGTGGCCATCAGCAACAAGCGCCTGCTGTACGTCCACATCCGCCACCTGGCCGCGTACATCGAGGCGCGTGCCTACCAGGCAGACGAAGACCTCGCCCGCCGGCTGTCACCACCAGCCGGCGGCGACCATGACGCCGAGCAGTCGGCATTCGCACACCGTTAGGAGCACACCAGATGAAGAGTGATTTTGCCGTTGGGGCCCAGCCCCGCGGGAGGGCTGGCTGCCATGAATGACGTCGGCGCGCAAATCCGGACCATGGCCCAAGCCGGGCACAGCAAGACCCAGACCCGGCAGTTGCTCGGCTACAGCCGCGACAGCTTCGAGGCCGTGCTGGAGCTGATCGGCCCGGTGGAGTTTCCGGGGCCCAACCGCTCCTGCGGCTATCGGGCAGCCACCGCTCGCAAGCGCGGCCTCTATACCGACGCCATGCGCAAAGCCAGCGCCCTGGCCGGCCGGGCCAAGCACGAAAAGGCCAAGCGCACCCTGCGCGGCGTGACCGGCACCATCGAGGAGCTGGTGGAGGCGTTCGGCGCCCAGGTCTGCGCCCAGCACGTCCGCCGCCGTATGCGCCAGGGCATGACACTGGAAGCCGCCCTGCTCACCCCCAAATCGACGCGCAACAACCTGGGGGCGTTGCTGGGAGTGACGCCGGATAGGCGGCGGGAGATGGCGGCGGCTGGGAGGGTGGTTGGATGAGTGGCTTCTATTGCATCCCGCTGCAGCCTTCCCTCCCCCATGGCGCAGATCACGTGACAGGACAGCAGTACAACATCGTCAGTGTCTCCGGAGGCAAAGACAGCACCGCAACCTTGCTGCTCGCCATCGCCATGGGGGCACCGAACCTGCACGCCGTATTCGCCGACACCGGAAACGAGCACGAGCTGACGCTGGAGTACCTCGATTACCTGGAGCATGCCACCGGCGTGACCATCGAGCGCCGCCGCGCCGACTTCTCTGAACGAATCGCCCGTAAGCGACAGTTCGTTGCCACCCAGTGGCGTGCTCAGGGAGTAGCCGAAAGCATCGTGCGAGCGGCCCTGGATGTGCTACATCCGACCGGCATCCCCTTCCTCGATCTATGCATCTGGAAGGGACGCTTCCCTAGCCGCCGGGCACAGTTCTGCACCGAGGAGCTCAAGCGTAACGTCATCATCGAGCAGGTCATGCTGCCGCTGATGGACGGCGAGAACATGATCCTGTCGTGGCAGGGCGTACGCCGCGAGGAATCCGAGGCCCGCCGCTACCTGCCGGAATGCGACCAGGTGGGCGGTGGCCTGTTCAACTACCGGCCGATTCTGAAATGGGATGTAGCCGCAGTGTTCGAGGCCCATCGCTGCATGGGTATCAAGCCGAACCCGCTCTACACCATGGGCGCCGGCCGGGTCGGATGCATGCCATGTATCAACTGCCGCAAGTCCGAACTGCGCGAGATCGCCGCCCGTTGGCCCGAGCACATCGACCGCATCGAGCATTGGGAGAGCTTGGTACGCCAGGCCAGCAAGCGCGGCGGCGCTACGTTCTTTGCTGGGGCCAGCGCTAAGCATCAGCAGGGCTCGATCAAGGAGATGGATGCCCAGCAGATCGTAGCAATCGCCAACATTCGCCAAGCCGTCGAGTGGTCACGCACCACCCGCGGCGGCATCCAGTACGACCTGCTGGCCAGCGATGGGGAAGTCGACGCCTCGGCCTGTTCCAGCGCCTATGGCCTGTGCGACAGCGATTGGCGGCCGATTGAGGAGGCAGCATGAAGGAACGTCCGATACTGTTCAGCGACGCCATGGTGCGCGCCATTCTCGACGGCCGGAAGACAGTCACGCGGCGCGTAGCCAAGCCGGTCAGACATCCTGACCTAGGCAACATCTACGCGCCCGGCGCCTTGGTGCTGGAGAAAGAGCCCCAGCATGTAATCGACCGCGCCTGTCCCTTCGGCCAGCCCGGCGATCGGCTGTGGGTGCGCGAAACCTGGCAGGGTCCGCTCGTTTCCAGTGACGAGCAGGAGGCGGACCCGTCTTGGTTCAAGGACATGAAGCGCTATCAAAACCCCGCGCACTGCACCTATCGCGCCTCGGGCGGCTCCTGCGAGCACTTCGATCCGGACGACAACTACTGTTGCAACTGGCGCCCCAGCATCCACATGCCCCGCTGGGCTTCCCGCATTTTGCTGGAGGTGACAGACGTTCGGGTTGAGCGGCTGCAGGACATTACCTATGAGCAGGCCGTGGCGGAGGGTATTCACCGCGACCATCGCATGTGGTTCGCCACAGACGAAGGCGGAGTCGCTCACAAGTACCCGCAACCAGCGTTCCGCGACCTATGGATCTCAACCGGCGGCGACTGGGACACAAACCCCTGGGTATGGGCCGTCGAGTTCGAACGGATCCAGCCATAACCCCACCATCAGCACTCCCCGGCCAGCACCGGGGCAGGAGAAGTTTTGCCTATGGAAACTCCATCTGAGTTCCTCTCACGGGAAGAGCTAACCGACATGATCGGTGCCAGCTCAGCCAAGAAGCAGATTGAATGGCTGACCATCCGTGGTTGGGAATACGAACTCAACGCGGCACACAAGCCGATTGTTGGGCGCATCTACGCCCGCCTGAAGTTGGCCGGCGTGCGGCCGAATGGAGCCGTAGCCGTAGAGGAACCCTGGACCCTTGATCTGTCGCGAGTCAGTTGAACATGGGAAGGCAGAAGAACCCAGAGAACCGGGACCTACCGATTCGGATGATATCCCGCAAACGAAAACTGAAGTCCGGCAAGCTCTGGGTCGGGTACTACTACCTGGGCAAGGACGAGAAAGGCAAGCGCAAGGAAATCCCTCTCGGGACCGACCTCAACGAGGCACGTATCGAGTGGGCACGCCTGGAGCGCACAACCACTCCGAAGGTCGTCCGCTTCATGAAGGAGCTATTCGACCGGTATGAGCGCGAGATCATTCCCACCAAGGCTCCCCGCACCCAGGCCGATAATCGGACCGAACTGAAGAATCTGCGTAGGGCGTTTGACTCTGCTCCTATCGAGGCAATCACGCCGCACATAGTTGCCCAGTACCGAGATGGTCGCTCAGCGAAAACCCGCGGCAACCGCGAGATCGCCTTGCTGTCCCACGTCTTCACGATGGCTCGTGAGTGGGGCCACACCGACAAGGAAAACCCCTGCGCTCGCGTGCGGCGTAACAAGGAAAAAGCCAGGGGCTACTACGCAGCGGACGACGTCTGGTCGGCAGTCTACGCCCAGGCCTGCCAGGAACTGCGCGATGCGATGGATCTGGCCTACCTCACGGGCCAGCGGCCTGCCGATACCCTAAAGGCATGCACTGGCGATCTGAGTGGAGAGTTCCTGCTTGTGGCCCAGGGCAAGACGAACAAAAAGCTCCGTATCCGGCTCTACGATGGGGAGCGGGCGACAGGCCTTGGCCAGTTCATCGACGGCTTGCTGGAAAGGCGCAAGCTTGCAGGCATAACCAGCTCCAGGCTGATCACCAACGCCGGAGGTCTGCGCATGAGCTACGCCATGATGCGCAACCGATGGGACGAGGCTAGATCGAAGGCTGCAGCCACTGCATTGGCGACCGGCGACGAGCCCCTGGCCCAGCGGATCAAGCAGTTCCGCTTTAGTGATATCCGGCCGAAGGCGGCCAGTGAAATCGATAGCCTGACCGAGGCAAGCCGGCTCCTTGGACACACCAAGGAGCAGATCACCAAGACGGTTTACCGGCGTGTCGGCGAAGTTGTGAATCCAACCCGCTGATGTCCGCATAGTGGAAACGATCCCAAAATAATGGAAATCGCATCTGCACAAGCTGGAAATGAAAAAGCCCCGTAGACCTGAATCTACGGGGCTTTCATAGTGGAGGCCGAGGTCGGAATCGAACCGGCGTACACGGATTTGCAATCCGCTGCATGACCACTCTGCCACCCGGCCTCAAACGTTTAAGCGCCCTACTACTGCACTCAACGAAACAAACTGGAGCGGGAAACGAGACTCGAACTCGCGACCCCGACCTTGGCAAGGTCGTGCTCTACCAACTGAGCTATTCCCGCGTGGTGACGGGCGCCATTCTATAGATTCGAAAGTGCCAGTCAAGCCTTTGATTCAAAAACCGTTTATTTCTTATTGGCAGATCCGTTGAGATGGGGCCAGGCAGCCAGCAAGTACTGGAACATGGACCATAGCGTAAGCGCCGCGGCGACGAGCAGCAGCACATAGCCCAGAATGACCCAGAGGCTCATTACCGGCGGATTGGCCAGCAGGAGCACCAGGGCCGCCATCTGGGCAGTGGTCTTCCACTTGCCCAGATTGGAGACGGCAACTTGGGCCCGTGCGCCCAGTTCGGCCATCCACTCACGTAGCGCCGATACCATGATCTCTCGTCCGATGATGATCATGGCCGGCAGCGTCAGCCAGACATTGGCATGTTCTTCCACCAGCAGGACCAGCGCCACGGCGACCATGAGCTTGTCGGCGACGGGATCGAGGAAGGCGCCGAAAGGCGTGCTCTGATGCAAGCGCCGGGCCAGATAGCCGTCGAACCAGTCGGTGATGGCCGCCAGCGCAAAGACGGCACTGGCCGCGAGATAACTCCAGGCGAACGGCAGATAGAAGAGGAATATGAAAACCGGAATCAGCAGAACGCGCAGAACGGTAAGAAGATTGGGAATATTCATCGGCACTACTGAGCAGAAGGAAACGGAGAATTCTACTCGCTGTGCAAAGTCGCATAAATTGACTCTGCAAGCTTTTTGCTGATTCCGGGGGCCTTGGCGATCTCGTCGACACTGGCCCGGGAAAGCTCCTGAAGGCCGCCGAAATGCTTGAGCAGCTCGCGACGGCGCTTGGGGCCGATCCCAGCGACATCTTCCAGGCTGGAGGTGCGCCGAGCCTTTCCACGACGTGCCCGATGCCCAGTGATGGCGAAGCGATGAGCCTCGTCGCGGATCTGCTGGATCAGATGCAGTGCCGGCGAATCGGCCGGAAGAGTAAATTCGTGGGCTGCATCGTTGAGGTAGAGGGTTTCCAGCCCCGGCTTGCGGGTCACCCCCTTGGCGACGCCAAGCAGGATCAGATCCGGAACCGCCAACTCCTGCATGACCTCCCGAGCCATCGCCAACTGACCCTTGCCGCCGTCCACCAGCAGGATATCCGGCAACTTGCTTTCGCCTGCCTTGATCTTGCCGAAACGTCGAGTCAGAGCCTGGTGCATAGCAGCGTAATCGTCGCCGGCAGTGACGCCCTCAATGTTGTAGCGCCGGTAGTCCGACTTCAGTGGCCCTTCCGGGCCGAAGACTACACAGGACGCCACGGTGGCCTCACCGCTGGAATGGCTGATGTCGAAGCACTCCATGCGCTGCGGCGGCTCGTCCAGGCCAAGGGCCTCGGCCAGCGCCTCGAGCCGGGCCGCTACGTGCTGACGATTGGCAAGTCGTGCTCCGAGCGCCTGCTCCGCGTTGGTCACCGCCAGTTGCTGCCAACGCGCACGAGTGCCCCGCACGCGCTGACTGATCTGCAGTTCCCAACCGCGTGCCTCCCCGAGGGCGGCAATCAGGGTCGGAAAATCCTCGTGTTGGGCGTTGACGATGAGCTCGCCCGGCAGATCGCGTTCGGGATTGCCCAGGTAGTACTGGGCAATGAAGGCGACCAGTATCTCCCCTGCCCCTTCCTCGATGCCCACCTGGGGGAAGAAATTCTTGCTGCCGAGGACCCGCCCACCGCGCACACTGATCAGGTGAACGCAGGCTCCCCCCGGATTGGCCACGGCGGCCAACACATCCACATCGCCGCTGCCGCCCTCCATGCTCTGTTGGTCCTGAACCCGACGCAGCAAGGCGATCTGGTCGCGCAATGCGGCAGCGCGCTCGAAATCCAGCCGCGCAGCGGCCTGCTCCATGCCGGTCGACAGCTCTTCAGCCAGCGCATTGCTGCGTCCCTCGAGGAACATCACCGAATGGCGCACATCCTCGGCATATTCCGCGGGATCGACCAACCTCACGCAGGGCGCCTTGCAGCGCTTGATCTGGTATTGCAGGCAGGGACGGGTGCGGTTCTTGAAATAGCTATCCTCGCATTGGCGGATTTGGAAAGCCTTCTGCAGCAGGCCGAGGCTTTCGCGAATCGAGCCAGCGCTGGGATACGGACCGAAATAGCGCCCCTTCTGCTTTTTGGCGCCCCGATGCAGGCTGAGACGCGGGAAGTCGCCGTCCGACAGGAGCACATAAGGGTAAGACTTGTCGTCGCGCAGCAGGATGTTGTAGGGCGGACGCCACTCTTTGATCAGCGTCTGCTCCAGGAGCAGAGCCTCGGTCTCGTTGGCGGTGATGGTAGTCTCGACCTGCGCGATCCTGGCGACCAGCGCGGCGGTCTTCGGTGCCAGCCCCGTCTTGCGGAAGTAGCTGGAAAGCCGCTTCTTGAGATTCTTCGCCTTGCCGACGTAAAGCAGTCTGGCCTCGCTGTCCAGCATCCGGTAGACACCGGGACGACTGCTGCAGGAAGCCAGGAAAGCGGAACTATCGAAGGACTCGGACATCAGGCGGAAGCGTCGACCATGCCATGTCGAACCGCCAGCAGCGCCAGCTCGACATCGCTGGTGATGGAAAGCTTTTCGAAGATCCGGTAACGGTAAGTGTTGACCGTCTTCGGGGACAGACAGAGCTTGTCGGAGATGCTCTGGACCTTCTCGCAGTTGGCGATCATCAGAGCGATCTGGATTTCCCGCTCGGACAGCAGATCGAAAGGAGAACCGCTCTGCTGCGGCTGGAAGGATTTGAGAGCGAGCTGCTGGGCGATCTGCGGACTGATGTAGCGCTGCCCGGCAAAGACCAGGCGGATGGCCTGGACCATTTCCTCGAGCGCCGCCCCCTTGGTCAGATAGCCGGCGGCACCGGCCTGCAACAGACGAGTCGGAAACGGATCCTCCTCGCAGACGGTAACCGCAATGACCTTGATGTCAGGATTGCTGCGCGACAGCTTGCGCGTAGCCTCCAGGCCGCCGATGCCCGGCATCTTGACGTCCATCAGGACCACATCCGGCTTGAGTTCGCGGGCCTTTTTCAGGGCTTCCTCGCCCGATTCGGCCTGCCCTACCACTTTCAGGCCATCCATATCAGCCAGCATTCGGGTTATACCGGCTCGCACTAGATCATGGTCGTCGACCACAAGCACCCTAATCAACGGACACCTCGTATCGCGTCAACACCGCAGAAGGCGGCCTATTGGAAGAACGCTCGACTCTGAGGGATCGGTCAGACAAGACCGATCCTATTCGACGAGAAGATGGCGGAGGCAAAGCCGTTCGCTTGCTAACCGATCCGGCAGAACCCCACACAACCCAGACACCATGCCTCTTACAGCCGCCCCAGTTTCCTCAGAAACAGCAGAGCCACCCAGATGGAATTCATTGTTTTAAGCGCGTCGATGGTAACAGAGAATCGAGCGAATGGGAGACGGGGGATAGTACCGTTCGGTCGGTTAACGATCCATTACATCCGGTCTAGGACGGGGGTTTCGGCACTGGCCCCCAAGACAGGAGGGTCGGTCGCACGGTCATTGATCCACAGCGCTCGATGCAGTAAGTTAATGCCCATCAACGGAGATGATTCATGCCGCACTTCGCCCACATCGAGCCATTCGCCCACACCAAGGCCGTTCGCGCCTTGATCGCAGGCGCGCATGCCCGAATGGCGACCGCAGCAGGATATTTCTTCTATGGGTATTGGTTTCGCCAAGGGCGCGCCTAATATCCAGACAGGCGGCCCACCTCAGCAGGGTCGCCAACCAAAGCTTCACGAACCCCCGGTCGGCATCCCCACCGGGGGTTTTGCTTTTCCGGGGCTGAACAAATCGATCGAGACAAAACAGAGGACCGATCCATGTGCACCGAATACCTCCTTTACGACTTCAGCCAATCTGACTGGCGATTTTGCGACAGCGCCGATCACCTCATTACATCGAGTCGAAAACACAGATAGAGCGCCGTGCGCGGTTCGCTGCCGACCGCGCCGGCCGAGGATGACCATCAATGAATTCTCACTTTACTCCCGCCCTGCCATCCCGCGGTCGCCAGACGATCCAGGCGCTGCCCACACCCGCTGAGCTTCACCAGCGTCTACCGCTCTCGGCGCCGCTCGCCGACCAGGTACGGGCTGACCGCCAAGCCGTGCGCGCCGTACTCGACGGCGACGACCCGCGCCTGCTGGTGGTGGTCGGCCCCTGCTCCATCCACGATGCGGATTCCGCGTTGGACTACGCCCAGCGACTCGCCGAACTGACCCCGCAGGTCGACGACCAGCTGCTGCTGGTCATGCGCGCCTACATGGAAAAACCACGTACCACGGTCGGCTGGAAGGGAATGGTCTACGACCCGCAGCTGGATGGCAGCGGTGGCATGGCCGATGGTCTGGCCTCGTCCCGACGCTTGATGCTGGGAATGCTCGAACTCGGTCTGCCGCTGGCGACCGAACTGCTGCAACCGCTGGTGGCCGGCTATTTCGACGATCTGCTGAGCTGGGCGGCAATCGGCGCGCGTACCAGCGAATCGCAGATTCATCGCGAACTGGTGAGCGGGCTGGAGCTGGCGGTGGGATTCAAGAACGGCACCGATGGCAGCCTGGGCATCGCCTGCGACGCCATGCGCTCGGCAACCCATCCCCATGGCCATTTCGGCCTCGACCTGCACGGCCGGCCGGCCCAGGTGATGACCCACGGAAACCCGGACACCCACCTGGTCCTGCGCGGAGGGCATAGCGGGCCGAACTACGACGAGGCGAGCGTGACGGCTGCACGGGCCGCGCTGGAGCGCGCCGGCATAACGCCGCGAATCATGGTCGACTGCAGCCACGCCAACAGCGGCAAGGACCCACTGCGCCAGCCAGCTGTACTGGAGAGCGTCATCGACCAGCGTCTGGCCGGGCAGGACGCGCTGCGCGGGGTGATGTTGGAGAGCCATCTGCTCGATGGCTGCCAGCCGCTTTCCGGCGATTTGCGCTACGGGGTATCGATCACCGACGGCTGCCTGGGCTGGGACGGAACCGAGCGGCTGCTGCTGCGGGCAGCCGAACGGCTGCGGCACGGCGCCTGATCCGGCGCCGCACGCCGAAGCCCCGGCGCTTCACAGCTTGGCGATGGACACCTCGGTGGATTTGACGAAGGCGATCACTTCGCTGCCGACCGTGAGCTCAAGCTCGCGGACAGAACGGGTGGTGATCACCGAGGTGACGATGCCGGCGGCGGTCTGCACATCGATCTCGGACAGCACCGGCCCTTCGATGATGTCACGCACGGTGCCTTTGAACTGGTTGCGAACGTTGATGGCTTTGATGGTCATGGGGTCTTCCTCAGTGTGGGGGGTATGGTTAAAGCGCCCAGCGCAGTTCGCTCGGCAGCGGTGAAACGGGTTCGGGGGTCTGGGGCGCAGCGGGTTGGCCGAGCACCTGTTCGAGAACCCGGGCCTCCAGCGCGGCGAGCGCCGCCGAGCCGCGGGTACGGGGACGGGGCAATCGCACCGGCAGGTCCAGCCCGATGTGCCCTTTCTCGATCAGGATCACCCGGTCGGCGACCGCTACCGCCTCGTTGACGTCGTGGGTCACCAGCAGCACGGTGAAACCGTGCTCGCGCCAGAGGTTCTCGATCAGTTGCTGCATCTCAATGCGGGTCAGCGCATCCAGCGCGCCCAACGGCTCGTCGAGTAGCAGCAGGCGGGGCCGATGGATCAGCGCCCGGGCCAGGGCGACGCGCTGCTTCTGCCCGCCGGACAGGGACGAAGGCCACTCGCCGGCGCGGTCGGCGAGGCCCACCGCGGCGAGCGCCTCCTCCGCGTCCGGCCGCCAGTTGCCGGACAGGCCCAGACCGACGTTGTCGATCACCCGCTTCCAGGGCAGCAGGCGCGAATCCTGGAACATCAGCCGGATACCGTCGCGGGCGGTGGCCAGCGAGCCGCCGTCCAGCTTGAGTTCGCCGCCGCTGGGCTGGTCGAGCCCGGCCAGCAGACGCAGCAAGGTGCTCTTGCCGCAGCCACTGCGACCGACCACCGCGACGAACTGCCCGGCCGGCACCTGCAGGTCGATGTCGGCGAGGACCCGGCGCTCGCCGAAGTCCTTGCGCAGACCGCGCAGGCTCAGCGAGGTGCCGCGATTGAGGGAATGCAATGCGGTCATCGAGCGGTCTCCTTGCTCTGATAGGCCGGATGCCAGCGCAGCCAGGCACGCTCCAGGGCGCGGGCGGCGACGTCGGCCAGCTTGCCGAGCACCGCGTAGAGCAGAATCGCCAGCACCACGATGTCGGTCTGCAGGAATTCTCGGGCGTTCATCGCCAGATAGCCGATGCCGGAGCTGGCGGAGATGGTCTCGGCGACGATCAGGGTCAGCCACATCAGACCGAGGGCGAAACGCACGCCGACCAGGATCGACGGCAGCGCGCCGGGCAGGATCACCTGGCGGAACATGGCGAAGCCCGACAGCCCGTAGCTGCGCGCCATTTCCAGCAGCGCCGGGTCGACGTTGCGGATGCCGTGGTAAGTGTTGAGGTAGATCGGGAACAGCGTGCCGAGGGCGACCAGGAAGATCTTCGCGGTCTCGTCGATGCCGAACCAGAGGATCACCAGCGGGATCAGCGCCAGATGCGGCACGTTGCGGATCATCTGCACCGAGCTGTCGAGCAGGCGTTCGCCCCAGTGCGACAGCCCGCTGACCAGCCCCAACAGCAGCCCCAGGCCGCCGCCGATGGCGAAGCCAACACCGGCGCGCCAGCCGCTGATGGCCAGGTGGTTCCAGATCTCCCCGCTCGCCAGCAGCGCCCAGCCGGCCTGCAGCACCGCGCTCGGCGCCGGCAGGATGCGGCTGGACAGCCAGCCGGTGCTCACCGCGGTCTGCCAGATCGCCAGCAGCGCCAGCGGCAAGGCCCAGGGCGCCAGGCGCCGGGTCAGGGTGTCGAGGGATATAAGGCTCATTTCAGGATTCCCCGTGCAGGTCGGCTGGCAGTCTCAACCGACTACCGCCGTCTTAGGCAGCAGGTCGTTGCCGA
Organism: Azotobacter bryophylli; assembly: GCF_042643485.1. Taxonomy (NCBI): domain Bacteria; kingdom Pseudomonadati; phylum Pseudomonadota; class Gammaproteobacteria; order Pseudomonadales; family Pseudomonadaceae; genus Azotobacter; species Azotobacter bryophylli. The sequence continues at coordinate 52,974 of NZ_JBHRSJ010000036.1, forward strand.
CGATCTCGCCCACCGGCGCGAGTCCGGCGGCCCCTTGTGCCTGCGGACGAACCAGATCCAGACGGGGAAAGAGCAGTTCGGCGACCCGGTACGCTTCCTCCAGATGCGGATAGCCGGAGAACACGAAGGTATCGATGCCCAGATCCGCGTACTCACGGATACGTGCAGCCACGGTGTCCGGATCGCCGACCAGGGCGGTGCCAGCACCGCTGCGGGTGAGGCCGACCCCGGCCCAGAGGTTGGGGGACACCTCCAGCTTGTCGCGACGTCCGCCGTGCAGGGCGGCCATGCGCTGCTGGCCGACCGAGTCGTAGCGAGCGAAGGATTCCTGGGCACGGGCGATAGTTTCGTCGTCCAGATGGCTGATCAGGCGCTCGGCCGCCCGCCAGGCTTCGTCGTTGGTTTCCCGCACGATCACGTGCAGACGGATGCCGAAGCGCACCTGGCGGCCGTGCTTGGCGGCGCGCCGGCGCACGTCGTCGAGCTTCTCCGCGACCGCGGCCGGCGGCTCGCCCCAGGTGAGGTAAAGGTCGACCTGCTCGCCGGCCAGCTCGTGGGCCGCCTCCGAGGAGCCGCCGAAGTACAGCGGCGGATGCGGCTGCTGGGTCGGCGGATAGAGCAGCTTGGCGCCCTCCACCTGGATGTGCTTGCCGGCGAAGTCGACGGTCTCCCCGGCCAGCAGGCTGCGCCAGATACGGGTGAACTCGTCGGCCGCTTCGTAGCGTTCGGCATGGGACAGGTGCAGTCCGTCGCCGGCGAGCTCGTCCGGAGCGCCGCCGGTGACCAGGTTGAACAGCGCGCGGCCGCCGGAAAGTCGGTCGAGGGTCGCAGCCTGACGCGCGGCCACGGTCGGCGAGATGATGCCGGGACGCAGGGCGACGAGGAATTTCAGCCGCTGCGTGACCGGAATCAGCGAGGCGGCGACCAGCCAGGAGTCCTCGCAGGAGCGCCCGGTGGGAATCAGCACGCCGCCGAAGCCGAGGCGGTCGGCGGCCTGGGCCACCTGCTGCAGGTAGCTGTGATCCACGGTGCGGGCGCTTTCGGAGGTGCCCAGGTAGTGGCCGTCGCCATGGGTGGGGAGGAACCAGAAGATATTGAGGCTCATGGAGTGGTCTCCTTGCGAAATCGGGTCGTCTGCCGTCGCCCGGCGAATGCACGGGGCCGGCGCTGCGGATTGGCTATCGTCGGGCGCCGCCATCCCTGGCGGCGAAAGCTCATTGCCGCGCCACCTTGGCCGGCGGCGTCCAGATCACGTCCTTGACGCTCAGGCGCTTGGGAATCAGCTTGAGGTCGGCGAAGGTGTCGGCGATCTTCTGTTGCGCCTCGGTCACCTGCGGCGAGATGAAGAGCGCCCCGTAGCCCTGGCGCTCGACCGCCAGCTTCGCGATGTCCTCGGGAAGACCCAGCAACGGTGCGACCTGGGTGGTGGCCTGGGCCTCGTTGCCCTTGACCCACTCGCCCACCGTGCGGATCTCCTCGACTAGGGCGCTGATCACCTGCGGATGCTTCTCGGCGAAGGTGCGGGTCGCCAGGTAGAACTGATGGTTGTCCACCAGCCCCTGACCGTCGCGCAGGATGCGGGCCTGCAGCTGTTTCTCGGCGGCGGACAGGAACGGATCCCAGATCACCCAGGCATCGACGCTGCCGCGCTCGAAGGCGGCGCGCGCATCGGACGGCGGCAGGTAGACCGGCTGGATGTCGCCGTACTTCAGTCCGGCATCCTCCAGGGCCCGCACCAGCAGGTAGTGCACGTTGGAGCCCTTGTTAAGGACGACCTTCTTGCCTTTCAGCTCGGCCACCGAGCGGATCTTGGAATCCTTTGGCACCAGAATCGCCTCGCCGGTCGGTGCCGGCGGCTCATGGGCCACGTAGACCAGGTCGGCGCCGGCCGCCTGGGCGAAGACCGGCGGGGTCTCCCCGGTGACGCCGAAATCGACGGAGCCGACGTTGAGCCCTTCGAGCAGCTGGGGGCCGCCGGGGAACTCGGTCCACTGCACGTCGACGCCCTGCTCGCCCAGCCGCTTCTCCAGCGTGCCGCGGGACTTGAGCAGCACCAGGGTGCCGTATTTCTGATAGCCGATCCGCAGGGTCTCGGCCTGGGCTTGGGTAATGGCGCCAAAGGAAAGGGCCGCGGCAAACAGGGCGACCAGACCTCGGCGCAAAGTTGCGGTGCGCATGGCACTCTCCTTCGCATGGGGTTCGGATTCACGGCCTGCTTGCCCGTTGGCGGGCGAGTAAGACTGTCGAGAGCCACCGTATGAGGCGGCGTGTTTCAAGCGCGGCCCGGAGGTCGTCCGAGTAAGGCGCAGTTCAGATGCTCCAGCGAGCGGTACTCAGGCGTTGCGGCAGCAGCGCCGGATCGAGCGGCTGCGGACGACGCGCCAGCGCGGCGTGGAACTGCTCCAGCGCCTGTTCGAGACGGGCTTCCAGCTCCGGCTCCAGACGTGCCGGCCGCCCTTCGTCGGCATAGGCGATCTGCTGGTCCACGGCGAATACGCCCTGGTGGATCTCCTGGGTCTTCAACGCCGCCAGCACCGGCTTGAGGGCGTAATCCACCGCGAGCATGTGCGCGCTGCTCCCGGCGGTGGCGATGGGCAGCACCGCCTTGTGTTCCAGGGCGCGCTCCGGGAGCACGTCCAGTAGCGTCTTGAGGGCGCCGGAGAAGGACGCCTTGTACACCGGCGTGGCGATCAGCAGGCCGTCGGCCTGGGCGACGTGGGCCTGCAGCGTCTGGATCAGCGGACTGTCGAAGCGGGCGAAGAGGAGATCCTCGGCGGCGAAGTCGCGCACCTGGTAGTCGACCACCTCGACTCCGCGCTGCTGCAGACGCTGGCGGGCGAACTCCAGCAGCACTCCGGACCGCGAGCGCTGGCTGGGACTGCCGGCTAGGGAAACGACCAACATGGGAATTTCCTTATGACGGAGCGACCGGGATCAGCGGTTCGGCTGCGGGGTGAGGCGCAGGTAAGGCTTCACCGCGCGGTAGCCCTTGGGGAAGCGCTGCTTGAGCTCGGCTTCGTCCTTGAGCGAAGGCACGATCACCACATCGTCGCCGTCCTGCCAGTTGGCCGGGGTGGCGACCTTGTAGTTGTCGGTCAGCTGCAGCGAGTCGATCACCCGCAGGATCTCGTGGAAGTTGCGGCCGGTGCTCGCCGGGTAGGTGATGATCAGGCGGACCTTCTTCTGCGGATCGATGATGAACAGCGAGCGCACGGTCAGGGTGTCGTTGGCGTTCGGGTGGATCAGATCGTAGAGGTCGGAGACCTTGCGGTCGGCATCGGCCAGAATCGGGAAGTTCACCCGGGTCTGCTGGGTCTCGTTGATGTCCTCGATCCATTTCACGTGGGACTCCACCGGATCGACCGACAGGGCGATGGCCTTGACGTTGCGCTTGGCGAACTCGTCCTTCAGCTTGGCGGTGAAACCCAGCTCGGTGGTGCAGACCGGAGTGAAGTCCGCCGGGTGGGAGAAGAGAATCCCCCAGCTGTCGCCGAGCCAATCGTGGAAACGGATGCGGCCGGCGCTGGAGTCCTGTTCGAAGTCGGGGGCGATGTCGCCCAGGCGGATGCTCATGGGTGTTGCTCCTGCTGTGATGTCCTGATGGGTTGCCACTATGCGCAGGACGTCAAAAAAACAAAAAGAATATATTTTTATTTTTTAGTAACCATTAGGAATATAAGTTCTCAGTGAGAAAATTTCCTATAGTGTTCCCCTGCGCCCGATTGCCGTTCCGTCCCAGGCGCAACCGCCCGGCCGGAGCAACCGAGCCGCGCACGTTGCCGGTCTGGAGAAACACGGCGATACCAGACACACCGGGAGACCTCCATGCACGACTTCCATCCCTCTGCGGCCCTGCTCGAACTCTGCGAGCTCATGGCCGGTGAGCCGCTGCTGGTCCTGACCGGCGCCGGGGTCAGCACGGCGTCGGGCATCCCCGGCTACCGCGACAAGGAGGGAGTCCGTCATGGCCGGGCGCCCATGCTCTACCAGGACTTCGTCGGCTCGGCCGCCGCGCGGCGCCGCTACTGGGCACGCAGCATGATCGGCTGGCCCAGGGTGTGGCAGGCGCGACCGAACGCGGCGCATCAGGCTCTGGCCAGGCTGGCGGCCGCGGGCCGGCTCGCCGGACTCATCACCCAGAACGTCGACGGCCTGCACCAGCAGGCGGGCAGCGACGGCGTGATCGAGCTGCATGGCAACCTGCACCGGGTGCGCTGCCTCGACTGCGGCAAGGGCCTGCCGCGCAGCGACGTGCAGGCCCTGCTGGAGGCGCAGAACGCCCAGCTTCGCGACGTCGAAGCCGCACTGGCGCCGGATGGCGACGCCCTGCTGGCGGATGCCCTGCTCGAAGGCTTTCGCGTGCCCTGCTGCCCCTGCTGCGGCAGCGACCTGCTCAAGCCGGACGTGGTGTTCTTCGGCGAAGGCGTGCCGGCCGAACAGGCCGCCGCGGCCGGGCAGAGCATCAACCAGGCACCGGCGCTGCTGGTGGTCGGCTCGACGCTGATGACCTACTCCAGCTTCCGCCTGTGCCGGTCGATGGCCGATCGGGGCAAGCCGCTGATGGCCGTCAACATGGGCCGGACCCGGGCGGACGACCTGCTGCGGCAGAAGATCGAGCTGCCCTGCGAGCGGGTGCTGCCGTGGCTGGCCGGGCAGCTGGACGCCCCGTAGCGGGAAGGATCAGGGCAGCGGGCGAATGCTCGGCACGTCGAAATGCACGGCGAGGATCGCCACCAGCTCCGCCAGGCCGAGGTTTTCCTGGGTGTCGGTGGCGTTCGGGTATTCCAGGTGCACGCCGTAACGCCCGGGCCCCTGGCCCAGGGTGTGCAGCCAGGCGCGGACCCCGGCCTCGCGGCCATGGAGGAGGTAGACCGCCCGCGGGTCCAAGGAGGTCGCCGCATCGATGTCGAAGGCATCCGGTCCCAGCTGCTCGTTCAGCAGCAGGAGCACGTGGCGGATGTCCTGATGTTTGTCCAGCGCCCAAATGTTCATGATCCCATCCCTAACCTGTCGCCATTCACTAAACTGATGATCGCAAACCCGTCCGGTAATCGATAGCGGCCGGCGGCTGCGATTGGCACTCGCATGGTCTGATGACGATTTGGTTTAATGGGTTGCCATCGGCTGTTCGGCTGCGGAAAAGCCAGGCACGGATGCGCCGCTTTGCAATGGACAAGGAGGAAATAAGAAATGGGACAGTCCTACCCATCAAACAAGGAAGTCTTAAACCTGATCGTCCCGCTGGGGGACAAGCGCAAGGCGTACCTGCGCCTCTTGCCCGACCTGACCAGCCGTGAGGCCTGGCGGCTGGATGTACGCCTGTACTATCGGGGCAGCCGAGCGGGAAATACCAGCTTCACCCTGCAGGGCTACAGCCAGGACGAAGCCGAAACCATCGCCCGCAACATCCGGAGCAATTCCTACCTGATGAACGGTATCGATGAATTCCTCTGGAGTGCCAACGACTGAACCAGACCCCGGCTGGCGGCACACGCCCGCAGTACCGGCAGATGCCGCTCAGCCAGCCGCCCCGGCCTCCCTCGCGCCCTCTGCGTCGCGCTCGCCGTTCCCCTCCCCGATCCGTGGCCGTCACTCGACGTAGCGAAATGCCAGCTCCAATGGCAATAGAAAAACGCTGCCTTTACAATGCTCCTTTCTGCCGAGGCCACAGCCCGCCCGGACCGGTTCCGTAAAAATAGGACCTGCACCATGAAGAAGTCCCACCTGCTCTCCCTGCTCCCCCTCACCCTGCTGCCAGGCGCAGCCTTCGCCCACGTCGGCGGCCACGGCGACGCTGGCCTGATGGCCGGTCTGATGCACCCGTTCAGCGGTCTCGACCATCTGCTGGCGATGTTCGCCATCGGTATCTGGGCGGCCCTGCAGCCGCGCGCCATGAAGCTGGCCGTGCCGGCCACCTTCCTCGCCATGCTGCTCGGCGGCTTCGCCCTCGGCGTGGCCGGTAGCGGCCTGCCGCTGGTGGAGGGCGGAATCGCCCTGTCGGTGCTGCTGCTCGGTCTGCTGATCGCCTCCGCCGCCCGCCTGCCGGCTCCCGTCAGCCTGGCCCTGGCCGGCGGCTTCGCCCTGTTCCACGGTTACGCCCACGGTATCGAGGCCAGCGGCAGCCTGCCGGCCTTCGCCGTCGGCTTCCTCGCCGCCAGCCTGACCCTGCACCTGGGCGGCGGCCTGCTCGCCGCCTCCGTGCAGCGCCGCCTGCCGCTGCTGTCCCGCGGCGCCGGCCTGGCCATCGCCGCCAGCGGTGCGCTGATGATGGTCTGATGCGCTAAGACCTCCGGCAAGCCGAAGACCGGGCCACAGGGCCCGGTTTTTTTCGTCTCGGAAAAGAGGCTCGGAAGACGGGGACCGCTGGCGAAGAACCAGACGGCCCCACGGAGAGGCTCAGCAGATCCGCGGCAGCTGCTCGCCGTTCAGCCAATCGACCATGCGGTTGCCGCCGAACTGCGTCTGCATCTGCACGAAGCACTGCGGGTCCTCGACCACGGTGCCGACGATCGCCGCCTCGCGGCCCTGGGGATGGGCATGCATCACAGCCAGCAACTGCTCGGCGTGCTCAGCCGGGCAGATGGCGATCAGCTTGCCCTCGTTGGCCACGTACAGCGGGTCGAGGCCGAGGAACTCGCAGGCGGCGCGCACCGCTTCGCGGACCGGGATGGTCCGCTCGTCCAGCTGCATACCGACCCGCGACTGCTGGGCCAGCTCGTTGAGGGTGTTGCCCAGGCCGCCGCGGGTCGGGTCGCGCAGACAGCGGATCTGCGGCACCGCCTCCACCATCGCCGCCACCAGGCCGTGCAGGGCCTGGGAGTCCGAGCCGATGTCGGCCTCGAAACCGAGACCTTCGCGCAGGGAGAGGATGGTCACGCCGTGGTCGCCGATGCTCCCGGAGACCAGGATGCGGTCGCCCGGTCGCGCCTGGTCGCCGGAGAGCCGCAGCCCTTCCGGCACCACGCCGACCCCGGTGGTGGTGATGAACACCCCGTCGCCCTTGCCGCGCTCCACCACCTTGGTGTCGCCGGTGACGATGGGCACCCCGGCCTCGCGGGCGGCGGCGGCCATGGACTCGACGATGCGCGCCAGATCGGCCAGCGGGAAGCCCTCCTCCAGCACGAATCCGGCGGCCAGATAGCACGGACGAGCGCCGGCCATGGCCACGTCGTTGATAGTGCCGTGCACCGCCAGGCTGCCGATGTCGCCGCCGGGGAAGAACAGCGGCGAGATCACGTGGCTGTCGGTGGCCATCACCACCCGGCCGGGCGGCAGATCGAACTGCGCCTGGTCGTTGCCCTGATCCAGCCATTCGTTGCGGAAGGCCCTGGCGAACAGCTCGGCGACCAGCTGGGCGGAGGCCCGCCCGCCGCTACCGTGGATCATCTCCACCGTGCCACGTTTGAGATCCAGCCGACTCACGAACGCACCTCCACCGCCTGGGCGGCCGCTTCGCGGTGCCGGCCGTAGCTGTAGTAGGCGGCGCAGGCGCCCTCGGAGGAAACCATGCAGGAGCCGAGCGGGTTGTCCGGCGTGCAGGGGTTGCCGAACAGCTTGCAGTCGCGCGGGTTCTTCGCCCCGCGCAGGATGGCCGGGCATTCGCAGGCCTTGTTCTCCAGGCCGGTGCGCTGCTCCAGGGCGAAGCGCCGCTCCGCATCGAGCTCCGCGTAGGCCTCGCGTATGCGCAGGGCGCTGTGCGGCACGGCCCCCAGGCCGCGCCACTCGAAGCTCTCGCGGGTCTCGAAGACCCGCTCGCAGAGGGCCTTGGCCTTGAGGTTTCCCTCCCGGGTGACGGCGCGGGTGAACTCGTTCTCGACCTCGGCGCGGCCCTCGTTGAGCTGGCGGACCAGCATCAGGATCGCCTGCAGCACGTCCAGCGGCTCGAAGCCGGCGATCACCACCGGCGTGCCGTACTGGGCGGGGAACGGCTCGTAGGCGGCGCTGCCGATCACCGTGCTGACGTGGGCCGGCCCGAGGAAGCCGTCCAGGCGCAGCGGGCCGGCGGACTCGGGCAGATTGAGGATGGCGTGCATCGCCGCCGGCGTCAGCACGTGGTTGCAGAACACGGTGAAATTGGCCAGGCCGAGCCGCTGCGCCTGCTCGATGACCAGCGCGGTGGGCGGCGTGGTGGTCTCGAAGCCGATGGCGAAGAACACCACCTGCTTGTCCGGATGGTCCTGGGCCAGCTTGAGTGCTTCGACCGGCGAGTAGAGCATGCGCACCGCGGCGCCTTCGGCGCGCGCCTTGAGCAGGCTGACGCGCCCTGAGGCCGGTACGCGGAGCATGTCGCCGTAGGTGCAGAGGATCACTTCCGGACGGCGGGCCAGCTCGATGGCCATGTCCAGCCGGCCGATCGGCATCACGCAGACCGGGCAGCCCGGACCGTGGATCAGCCGCACGTTGTCCGGCAACAGGCCGGGAATGCCGTAGCGGAAGATGGCGTGGGTGTGCCCGCCGCAGAACTCCATCAGCCGGTATTCGCGGCCCGGATCGACCTCGGCGGCGATGCGCGCGGCGATCTGGCGCGCGGTGGCGCCGTCGCGGAACTCGTCGACGTACTTCATGACTGCATCTCTCCCAGGGCGGCCCGCTCCGCCTCGGCCAGCTGCCCCATTTCGGCGAACAGCGCCAGGCTGCGCTGCGCCTCGGCCTCGTCGAGCTTCTGCAGGGCGAAGCCGACGTGCAGAATCACGTAATCGCCGACCTTGAGGTCGTCGAGCAGCGCGACGTTGACCGTCTTGCGCAGGCCGCCGATGCAGGCGACGGCGGTCTGCTCGTCGAGCAGTTCTTCAATGCGAACCGGAATCGCGAGACACATCCGGAGTTACCTCATGTTGATGGATTGCCCAACGCCAGGTGCGTCGCCCAGGCCTGGCCCAGCGCCAACCCGCCGTCGCTGACCGGCGCGCGGCGCGCCAGCAGCGGTTCCAGGCCGGCGGCGCGCAGGCGGGCGCAAAGCCCGTGGCGAAGCATGGCGTTGAGGAAACAGCCGCCGCCGAGGGCGATCTCGTGCAGGCCGCGGTCTTCGGCGGCGCGCACGGCCCAGGCGGCCAGGGCCTCGACCAGCACGCCGTGAAAGAGCGCCGCGCCGGCCTGCGGGTCGCGCAGGTCGGCCAGTCGCTCCAGCAGGGGCAGCAGGTCGAGGCGATTGTCCGTATCGATACGCCAGAGCCTCGGCACCTCAACCGGCAAGGCGCCGGCCAGGGACTCCAGCCGCATGGCCGCCTCGGCTTCGTAGCGCTGCGCCGCGCCGAGCCCGAGCAGCCCGGCGGCGGCGTCGAACAGCCGCCCGGCGCTGGTGGTCGGGGGACAATTGAAACCGCGCTCGAGCATCCGCGCAACGGCGGCGGCGCCCGGTTCGTCGGCGAAACGCGCGGCGATCTCCCCGCTACGACCGAGGACATGCAACACGCCGGCGGCCATGCGCCAGGGCTCGCGGGCCGCCCGGTCGCCCCCGGGCAGCGGCAGCGGCAGCAGTTCGCCGAGGGCCTCGCAGCCCGCGGCGGTCACCCGCAGCAGTTCGCCGCCGCGCAGCCGTCCGTCGGCACCGAGGCCGAAGCCGTCGAGGGCCAGGCCGAGCAGCGGGCCGCCATGGCCGTGCTCGGCCATCACCGCGGCGATGTGCGCGTGGTGGTGCTGCACCTCGTGCAGGGGGGCGCCGAGGCGGCCGGCCAGATCGCGGGCGAAGCGGCTGGCGTGGAAGTCCGGGTGCAGATCGCAGGCGATCCCCTGCGGGCGGATGTCCAGCAGCTCGCTCAATCGTTCCACCGTGCCTTCCAGGGCGCGACAACTGTCGGCGTTGTCCAGGTCGCCGATGTGCTGGGAGAGATAGGCGTAGCCGTCGCGGGTCAGGCAGACGGCATTCTTCAGATAGCCGCCCAAGGCCAGCAGCGGCGGACCGCTGCTGGCCAGACGCAGGGTCTGCGGCGCCAGTCCGCGTCCGCAGCGCACGACGAGGGGCTCGACCGTGCGGGCGTCGACCACCGAGTCGTCGCAGCGGTTGACGATCTCCCGGTCGTGGAGCAGCCAGAGGTCGGCGATGCCGGCCAGCTTGCGCCGGGCCTCGGCATTGTCGGTGATCAGCGGCTCGCCGCTGAGATTGGCGCTGGTCATCACCAGCAGCAGCTCCTGCGGCGCGCCGGTCCAGGCGCTGCCGGCCGGCCGCCCGGCGGCCTCGTGGAACAGCAGCCAGTGCAGCGGGCTGTGCGGCAGCATCAGCCCGAGCCAGGCCAGCCCCGGTGCCACCCCGGGGGCGAGCAGGCGGTCGGCCCCGGCGCGCTTGCGCAGCAGCACCACCGGCGCGGCCGTCCCGGTCAGCTCGTGTCGGCCGGTGTCGTTCAGCTCGACCAGTGCCTTCAGCGAGGCCGGATTGGCCGCCATCAGGGCGAAGGGCTTGGCCGGCCGGCGCTTGCGCTGGCGCAGAGCTTCCACCGCGGCGGCGTTGCGCGCGTCGCAGGCCAGGTGGAAGCCGCCGACGCCGCGCAGGGCGACGATCCGCCCGCGCGCCAGGGCTTCCACCACCCGCTCGACGGGATCGCCGGGCAGACGCCGACCGGCGGCGTCCTCGCACCAGAGACTCGGCCCGCAGTCCGGACAGGCGATGGGCTGGGCGTGGAAGCGGCGGTCGGCCGGATTCTCGTACTCCTGGCGGCAGGCCGGGCACAGGTCGAAGGCGGCCATGCTGGTCCGCGCACGGTCGTAGGGCTGCGCGCGGATCAGGCTGTAGCGAGGGCCGCAGTGGGTGCAGTTGATGAACGGATGGCGCCAGCGGCGATCCCGCGGATCGAACAGTTCTTCGAGGCACGCCGGACAGACCGCGGCATCCGGCGGCGGTACCGGCACGCCGGCGGCGGCCTCGTCCCGGCTCGGGACTATCGAGAAGCCGGCGAAGCGCCGGTCGTCGGGCAAGGCCTCCCGGCGCAGGGCGTCGAGACGGGCCAGGGGGGGCAGCTCGGCGCGCAGCCGCTCCTCGAAGGCAGCGAGGCTCGGGGCCAGGCCCTGCAGGTCGATGCGCACGCCTTCGCGGGTGTTGCAGACCTCCCCGCGCAGGCCGAGGGCAGTGGCCAGGCGATGAACCAGCGGGCGCATGCCGACCCCCTGCACCTGGCCGCGGAGCAGCAGGCGCACGCCCGCCTCTGCCGCTTCGTTCAGAGCAGCGACTCCAGCCCCTGCGCCTGGGCCTTGAGGGCGTCGATCCGCGCCCGCAGGCGGGCACCGCGCTGGCGCTCGATCCACGCCAGCCACTGGTCCATGCCCTCGCCGCTGCGCGCGGAGACTTGAATCACCTCGATGTCCGGGTTGACCCGGCGGGCGTAGGCGATGCAGGCCTCGACGTCGAAGTCCAGGTGCGGCAGCAGGTCGATCTTGTTCAGCAGCATCAGGTCCGCGGCATGGAACATGTCCGGGTACTTGAGCGGCTTGTCCTCGCCCTCGGTCACCGAGAGGATCGCCACCTTGTGCGCCTCGCCGAGGTCGAAGGCCGCCGGGCAGACCAGGTTGCCGACGTTCTCGATGAACAGCAGGCCGCCGTCCAGGCCCGCGAGGCGCTCAAGGGCGTGGCCGACCATGTGCGCGTCGAGGTGGCAGCCCTTGCCGGTGTTGACCTGCACCGCCGGCACGCCGGTGGCGCGAATGCGCGCCGCGTCGTGGTCGGTCTGCTGGTCGCCCTCGATCACCGCCAGCGGCCAGCGCCCGGCCAGGCGCTCGATGGTCTTGGTCAGCAGGGTGGTCTTGCCCGAGCCGGGGCTGGACACCAGGTTGAGGACGAACATCGACTGGGCGTCGAAGCGGGCGCGGTTCTCGGCGGCGTAGCGGTCGTTCTTGCCGAGGATGTCCTGCTCGATCTGCACCATGCGGCTCTGGCTGAGGCCCGGCGCATGGGCGCGGGCCGGGCCCTGGCCGAAGTGCAGGTTGAGTCCCTCCACGCGCAGCGCGCCGCCTTCGACCGGCGCCGGACGGCGCACGAAGGCGTGGTCGAGGTGCGAGTGCTCGTGATGGCTATGCTCGTGGGGATGGGCATGCCCGTGTTCGTGGGTGTGGGGATGGTGCTGATGCTCGCCTTCGATCCGGGTCTCGCCCTCGGCGCAGCCGCAAACGGTACACATGCTTACTCTACCTCCAGTTCCTTGACCCGCAGCTCGTCGCCCTGGGTGACTTGCAATTGGTGGCTGCCGCAGTTCGGGCAGCTGTCGTAGCGCTGGCGGATCGCCACGCTGGTGCTGCAGCCCAGGCACCAGGCGCGTCCCGGCAGCTCGATGATCTCCAGGCGGGCGCCCTCGGCCAGGCTGCCGCGGGTCACCGCGTCGAAGCAGAAACGCAGGGCACTGGCGTCGACCGCGGACAGCGGCCCGATCTCCAGCCACACGCCCTTGACCCGGGCGAAGCCCTGGGCCGAGGCCTGATCCTCGAGCAATTGCACCACGCCCTCGGCGATGGACATCTCATGCATGGGCGATTCTCACCTCGAAGGCGACGCAGGGATCGGCCGAGAGGATCAGCTCGCGCAGCAGCGCCTCGCATTCCTCTTCGGCCACCTGCACGCCGAGTAGCTGACGGCGCAGCAGGCCGTCGGCATGGAAATTCCAGTCGGTCGGCGCGAGGAACTGCCAGACGGCGACGCGCCCTGCCGACAAGCGGACCCGGTGCAGCAGCCAGCCGCGGGCGGTCTGCGCCAGACCGACGCCCTCCTCCGCCAGCAGATCCTCGGCGACCGGTGGCCGGACCGGCTGACCGATGGCGGCCTGTTCCGCCCGCCGCAGCAGCGCGGCGACCCGCTGGGCGATCTGCATCGCGGCCGGAGCCCCGCCGTCGGCGAAGGCCGCAGGTCCGGTGATGCGCGGCTCCCCGGCGATGCTCGCCTCGCTTTCGCCGGCGCGCAGCCGCTCCAGCAGGGGCGGAATGTCCGCCGGTTCGAAAACGGCCGGCAAGGAACCGCCGAGGGCCACCTCCCGCCAGCGCTGCAGCCGCGGCTGCAGCCAGTCGTCGGGGCTCGGCAGCACCAGCGTGCTCCAGCATTCCGCCAGCTCGCCGAGGATGTCGGCCAGCCGCCCGTCGGAGGCCAGCGGCGCGGCGCCCATCGCGCAGAGCGGCTGCAGCAGGGCGATCCCGCGCTGGCAGAGCCCGAGCAGGCTCTTCAGGCGCTCCGCCGGCAACGGCAGCTGCCAGTCCCGGACCAGACGCAGCAGGGACTCGCGCAGCAGCTCCAGCTCGCTGAGCCGGGTGCGGCCGCCCTCCACCTCCGCCATGGGCTGCCAGCCGGCGGCCTGCTCCAGGGCCCGGACCGCGGCCACCTGCTGGGCGCCGGCGCACAGGGCGAAGAGCAGCGGCAGACGCGCCAGGGCCTGCTCCGGAGCCTGGCCGACGAGCAGCCGGGAAATCTGCACCAGAGGGCGCTGCAGGCGGGTTTCCACGGCCTCGATGCGGCCGTCGCGCAGCAAGACCTCCACCTGCAGCCGCCCGGCCAGCGCGCTCAGATCGTTCACGGCGCACCGCCCAGGGCGCGGCGGAACAGCGCCCGGCGCCCGAGGTTGACCGGCGTCGCCGGCTCGTGGGCGGGCTCGAGCACAGGAGCCGGCTCGGCGAACACCAGCCTGAGGGCCTCGTCGGCCATCGCCTGGGCTCCGGCCTGGTCGGCGAAGTCCTGCATCGGCGAGCACAGCGAGGCGCTGGCGAAGCGGCCGAGGGTCGGGTCCTCGTGCAGGGTGCATTCGTAGTCGCCGCTGGGCAGCGACAGCAGCGCCTGCTCGCCCTTGCCGGGCAGCTCGGCCTCGGCCAGGGGCTGCCAGAACAGGTTCATGCACCAGGGCGTGATCAGTACGCCGACGCCGCCGACCCCGGCCACCTCGCGCCAGCCGCGCAGCTCCACGGCGAGCGCCGGGTTGTACACCGGCAACCCGGCCATGCGCTCGGCCACCGCCCGGTAATAGGCCAGTATGGCTTCGCCCGTCAGCATCGCCGCCTCAGTCATCGACCACCATGAACTGCTCGCGGTCGCCGTCGCAGTTCGGACAGCGCCAGTGCTCCGGCAGCGCGGCGAACGGCGTGCCCGGCGGGATCTGCCAGACGTCGTCGCCCTTCTCGGGGTGGTACTGATACCAGCAGATCTTGCACTCCAGCACCGCGTCTTCCGGCAGGCGCGAGGCGTCGCCCAGGTAGCTGCCCTCGAAGTGCGCGCTCACAGCAGTACCTCGCGGATCTCCCGCAGCCGCTCGGCCGAATCCTCGATGTCCTCCTGGGCGGCGCAGGCCACCTGGGGGATGGTCGTGACTTCCAGGGTGTCGAGGATCAGCTGGTCGGTGCTGTTGAAGTACTGCACGCGCCAGATGCCCGGGGTGGCCGTGCTGCCGATCCGGCAGTTGCCGTAGCCGCGCGAGAGCACCGCCACGCAGCCCTCGCCCAGCTGGGCGGCGAGGTAGCGCTGGTCCTCCGGGGAGAACGGCAGCAGCGACAGGTTGATCACGTGGGGCAGGCTGCGCGGCGCCTGGGCATGCTGGCGGGCGACGTCGAGCAGTTCGACCAGCACCGGGCCGGCATTGAGCAGATCGGCCGGCAGGTCGGCGCCGTCCAGCTGCGGCCAGCGCGCGGCGGCGAAGGCCTGTTCGACGGCCAGCGCCGGAACGTCGGCTACTTCCAGCCACTGGCGGGCGACGCCGTCGGCACCGTCCAGCTGCTGGTGGATCCACCAGACGCCGGCCAGGACGGTTTCCTGGATGCGCGCCGGGCGCTGGCCGCCGATCTGGATCGCCACCTCGCCTTCGCCGAGGATCTGCTTGAGCAGGGTCAACGCCTGTTCGGGCAGCGTATCGAGTTCGAGCACAACACCCGGCGTGCCGACCCGGTAGCCGTCCAGGGCCTCCTGCAGGCGCGTCAGCAGCTCCAGAGCCGCCGGGCACTCGCCGACCTCCTCGGGCTCCGGCAGCACCGGCACCTCGAAGGTGTTCATTTCGTGGGGCATGGGCATGTAGCTGAGTTCGTCCTCGACCTGAGAGCCGGGGCCCATGCCGATGTTGAGTACGGGAATCTGGCCTGTCATGGTTAGCTGGCTTCCGTGGGTTGTGCGCAGCTGCGCGCGTTACTGCTGTCCAGCGCGCGCAAGGGAATGAGCTGATCCTGGGGCTCGCGGGCGAGGATCTGCGGAATCTGCTCGAGGTATTCCTGCCAGTTGAGGATCCGCGACAGGGTGCCCAGATAGCGTCCCTCCTTGAGGAACACTAGGGCCGGCCAGACGCTGAAACCGTAGCGCTCCTGCAGGGTGCGCTCGAAGCTGCGGTCGATCAGCGCCGGGCTGAGCTGGGGGAAGGCCTTGACCAGCTCCGGCAGGATCACTGCCACATCGAGAGATTCGGGAAAGCGGTTGGGATCTTCGCTGAAGAAGAGCACGGAGAACGCCTGGGCCTGCACCCGGCCTTCGAAGTTGTCGGCGTCCAGCCGGGGATAGCCCAGGGTGACCAGGCGCTCGAACAGGGGGTGATTCATTACTGCTCCTTGGCGGGCAGCTGCGCCTGCAGATGGGGCGGCAGCTGCGGTTCGCGGTCTAGATCGGCAAACAGCTGGTCGACGCTGGCCAGATCCCCGGCCATGGCGGCCTCCAGGGCGCGCAGGGCGTCGCGGATCTGCGCAGCGCGCTCGGCGTCGAGGCGCTCGCGGGCGGCGTCGAGGAATACCAGCAGCCAGTCGCCGGGCTGCGGCGGGTCGACCAGCCGGGTGTCGACCCAGCGGGTTTCCAGGCCGTCGGCGCACAGGGCCCGGCCCTCGGCCCCTTCCAGGACCTGCATGGGGATGCCGATGCACATGGCTATTGCTCGTCGGTCTGGGGGATGAAACGAATGTCGCCGTAGCGGTAGGCCACGTCTTCGGCCGGCCGCTCCGCCTCGTAGCGCTCCAGGGCCAGTTGTTCCGGCGCCAGCTCTTCGGCGGCGTCCTCCCGCGCCATGGCGATCACGCCGCGCTCGGCGAGGAACTCCAGGGCGATGGCCAGGGCCGGCTCGACCTGGGCGCGGACCGGCTCGCGCAGGCTGCCGCCGAAGTCCTCCAGCTCCTCCGGCTGCACGCCGACCAGCAGCAGTTCGCGGGGAAAGGAGCCGGTGAACTCGGCGATGGCCAGCACTTCCTGGAATCCGGTCTGGTGCAGGCTCATGCGCTTGGCGCCCATGAACTTGGGCACGTCGGCGTCGCGCACCACCTTGAGGGTGCCGGGCGGCAGGCCGTAGTCGATGGCGTCGAAGACGATCAGGCAATCGGCCTGCTGGACGTGCTGGACCAGGTAGAGCCCCTGGGTGCCGCCGTCCATCAGCGTTACGCCGTCGGGGAAGCGGTAGCCCTGGTTGAGCCGCTCGATGCAGCGCACCCCGAAGCCTTCGTCCGCCCAGAGCAGGTTGCCGATGCCGAGAATGAGAATGTTGGGAGTCGTCATGGATTACTTACCGTTGCCGCCCGGGGCCGTCCGGCCCGAGCCCTGGTCAACCTGCGTTCGTCCCTGATGGCGATGGCCCGGGCCGGGTGCGGCCCGGGCGGTGGAAAACGACCTGCCGGGAGGCTTCAGTCCGGCTTGTCGTCCTTGAACATCCGCCAGCCGCCGACCATGGTGGAGATCAGCGATTGCCGGGACATTATATCTTCGCGCACGGCCAGATAGACATGGATCATGACGAAGACCACGAGGTACCACATGCCGAGGTGGTGCCAGGTGTGCACGTCCTGGCTCTGGCCGAACAGCGGGGTGACCCAGCCAAACAGGCGGTCGGCCCAGCTGCCGCGGCCCAGGCCCTCGGCGTAGAGGGCGAAGCCGGTGATGCTCATGAAGATGGTGCCGATCACGAAGAAGCAGAACATCGCCAGCTGCCCCAGGGGGTTGTGACCGATGTACTTCTTCGGCACCTTCTCCAGGAACAGGTACCAGCGCACCTCGTGCAGCAGCTCCTTCCACCAGCGGCTGCTGAACACCGGCACGATGAACAGCTCGCGGGCGTGATGGTTACCAACGAAGGCCCAGTAGACCCGCCCGAGGAAGCCGATCGCCAGCACGTAGCCGGCGGCGAAATGGGCGAAGCGGATGTAGCCCATCAGGTAGTGGTCGCTCGCCTCGCCGGGCATCGCCGGCAGCGGCGCGCCGATGAAGTAGCCGGTCACGCCGAGCACGACGATGGACAGCGCCGTGGCCCAGTGCCAGAGGCGCAGGGGCGCCTCGTAGACGTACACCGCGGTCTGCTTGCGGACCTTCTGCCGGCCGTCGGCGGTTTCCAGGGTTTTTTCCAGTGCCATCGCACATTCCTCCGGTTCAGCGGACCTTCACCCGGGTCAGTTCCTGGCCATCAGGGGACATCACGTGGGTCGAACAGGCCAGGCAGGGGTCGAAGCTGTGCAGGGTGCGCAGAATCTCCACCGGCTCGTCCGGACGCGCCATCGGGGTGCCCAGCAGCGACGCCTCGTAGGCGCCGATGTTGCCCAGGTGGTCGCGCGGCGACCCGTTCCAGGTGGTCGGCACGATAGCCTGATAGTTTTCGATCTTGCCGTCCTTGATCCGGATCCAGTGCCCCAGCGCGCCACGCGGCGCCTCGTTGATGCCGACGCCCTTGGCCTCCTTCGGCCAGGTGCTCGGGTCCCACTTGTCGACGTTGGCGGTGGCGCGATCGCCGTTCTTGATGTTGGCGACCAAGGCGTTCCAGTCGTCGAGCATGGCGTCGGTGGCCAGTTCGCACTCCAGGGCGCGGGCCAGGGTGCGGCCGATGGTCGAGGGCAGGAACTGCTTGAGGCCGAGGTTCAGGCCGGTGTTCTGGTTGAAGGCGGCTAGGGAGCGGTCGACCTGCTCCTTGACGTACTCGCGACCGGAAGCGTAGGCGATGATGTAGCGCGCCAGGGGACCGACCTCCATGGCGCGGCCGCGCCAGCGCGGGGCCTTGATCCAGCTGTACTTGTGCGCCTCGTCCAGCGCCTTGATGTCGGTGCGGGTGCCCTTGGTGTTCGGGCCCAGCTCGAACTTGGGCTGGGTGACGCCGTCCCAGGGGTGCAGACCCTTGGTCTCGTCGGCGTAGGTGTACCAGGAGTGGCTGACGAATTCCTGGATCTCCTCGGGATCGCGCACGTTGACCGGCAGCACCTCGTTCCAGTTGCCGTCGACGATGGCGCCGGCCGGCAGCAGGTCGCTGGACTTGTCCCCCGGGATCTGGGTGAAGGTGCCGTAGGACAGCAGGTTCTGGGCAGCCAGGCCGCCGCCGTAGAGCCAGTCCTTGTAGATCCCGGCGATGGCCAGGACGTCCGGCAGGTAGACGTTACGGGTGAACTCCTGGGCCTCGCGGATGCGCTCGAGGACGAAGTTCAGGCTGACCATGTTGACCGGCGCGCCGGACGCGCCGACGTCGTCCAGGTTGATGGCGCAGGCCACGCCGCCGACCATGTAGTTCGGATGCGGGTTCTTGCCGCCGAAGATGGTGTGGACCTTGACGATGTCCTTCTGCAGCTCCAGCGCCTCGAGGTAGTGGGCCACGGCCATCAGGTCGGCTTCCGGCGGCAGCTTGTACGCCGGGTTGTCCCAGTAGCCGTTGGAGAACAGGCCGAGCTGGCCGCTCTCGACGAACTTCTTCAGGCGGGTCTGAACGTCGCGGAAGTAGCCCGGGCTGGACTTGGGATGGGCCGGCGAGACCGACTGCTGCAGGGCCGAGGTGGCCTTGGGATCGGCCTTCAGGGCGTTGACCGGGTTGACCCAGTCCAGCGCGTGCAGGTGGTAGAAGTGCACGATGTGGTCGTGGATCTGCAGGGTCTTGTCCATCAGCCCGCGGATCAGGTGGGCGTTGTAGGGGATCTGGATACCCAGGGCATCCTCCACCGCCCGCACCGAGGCCAGCGCGTGGGTGCCGGTGCAGACGCCGCAGATACGCTCGACGAAGGCCCAAGCGTCGCGCGGGTCGCGACCCTTGAGGATGACTTCCAGGCCACGCCACATGGTGCCGGTGGACACCGCGTTACGGATCACGTTCTTGTCGTCGACGTTGACTTCGCAACGCATGTGACCCTCGATGCGGGTCACCGGGTCGACCACGATACGGCGGCCGGAGTTGTCGAGTTGGCTGGCGTTCAGCTGGTTGCTCATGCCTGGTCTCCCTTGTTCTGCAGACGCTTGATGGCGGTCACCGCGGCATGGGCGGCGATGGCGGCACCGACACCGCCGGCCACGGCGGTACCGATCTCATCGGCATTCTTCTCGATGCCGAACTGGGGAATGTTGGTCAGACGGTCGTAGAACGAGCCCTTGTCCCAGAAGCCGTCCTCGGAGCAGCCTATGCAGCCGTGGCCGGCCTGGATCGGGAAGGAGGTGCCCTCGTTCCAGCGTACGGTGGAGCAGGCGTTGTAGGTGGTCGGCCCCTTGCAGCCCACCTTGTACAGGCAGTAGCCCTTGCGCGCGCCTTCGTCGTCCCAGTGCTCGACGAACTGGCCGGCGTCGAAGTGCGGGCGGCGGTAGCACTTGTCGTGGATGCGCTGGCCGTAGAACATCTTCGGCCGGCCCTGACGGTCCAGCTCCGGCAGCTTGCCGAAGGTCAGCATGTAGGTGATCACCCCGGTCATCACCTCGGCGATCGGCGGGCAGCCCGGCACCTTGATGATCGGCTTGTCGTGGATCACCTTGTGGATCGGCACCGCCTGAGTCGGGTTCGGGCGCGCGGCCTGCACGCAACCCCAGCTGGCGCAGCTGCCCCAGGCGATCACCGCCTTGGCGTTCTTGGCGGCGCGCTTGAGCTGGTCGAGGAAGGGCTTGCCGCCGACGATGCAGAACATGCCGTCTTCGTTCAGCGGCGGGTTGCCTTCCACGGCGAGGATGTATTCGCCCTTGTACTTCTCCATCGTGTGCTCGAGGGAGGCCTCGGCCTGGTGGCCGGCGGCGGCCATCAGGGTGTCGTCATAATCGAGGGAGATCATCGACAGCACCACGTCCTTGACCAGCGGGTGGGCCGAGCGGATGAAGGACTCGGAGCAGCAGGTGCACTCCAGTCCGTGCACCCAGAGCACCGGGGTACGCGGCTTGGTTTCCATCGCATGGGCGATCTGCGGCGCGAAGGTGGGCCCGAGGCCCAGCGCGGCAGCCGTCAGACTGCAATACTTGAGAAAGCTGCGACGGGTGATGCCCTGACGCCGCATCACGTCATAGAAGGTTTCGATTTGAGACATGCCGTTACCCTTGAGGCGAGGCCGCTGAGACGCTCTTACTCGGTGCCTGGCCTGCGCTTCGCCCTGAGTTCGCGTGCGCGCGGAAGCCTAGCGGTTGATGAATGAGACGAAAGTCTCATCATCCCCCAACGATATCGTTTTGTCATGACGTAATCCGGAATAATGTTTGTATTTGCGACATAGCGTCGCACTAGGGCGCGACTCAACGTCGCTGGACAGTTATTAATAAAGATCCGGACTCGCCCGCCCTCCCCTCCTGCCGAAGCCCACGGAACCGCGGCCCCGCTGCGCCATCGGCGCTCTTTCGAGTAACCTGACTGGCATACGCCCGATACGAAAGGAGTTTGCGATGCTTTATCGCCCACTCGTCAGGACCGGCCTCCCGATCAGCGCGCAGGCGCTCGACAGCATGACCTGACGCGAGCGGAACGACGAGGCCGCCTCCGCCCGGATCGATCTGCACCCGAGCGAAGAACCGCCGGCCGGCATCGAGCGCATCCACATCGAACCATCCAAGCCGGCGTCCTGACCGCCGGGCCGGAGCGCCGACCGGCGTCCCGGATCGCCCTTCCCCAACGGAGTATCGGCATGTCCGACCTCAACGACCCGCGGGTCTTCTTCGCCGCCGAACGCACGCTGCTGGCGTGGAACCGTACCAGCCTGTCGCTCATGGCCTTCGGCTTCGTCATCGAGCGCTTCGGCCTGTTCATGCACCTGATGCTGCGGCCGGGAGATGCCGATCTGGAGCGCGGCCCCTCATTCTGGATGGGGCTGGGCTTTCTGCTGCTGGGGGCCGTGGTGGCGCTGAGCTCGTCCTGGCAGTACCGCAAGGTGGTGCGGACGCTCAAGCCGGTGGAGATTCCCGAGGGCTACAGCGTCAATGCCGGCCCGGCGATCAACCTGGTGGTCGCCGCGCTGGGGCTGCTCCTGCTGGGCTACCTGTTCGCCAATTGAGCGAAGGGCCGACCGTCGCGGCCGGCCCGCCGCCTCAGATCACGAAGAAGCCATGGGTGCCGTCGCGTCCGAGCTGCTTCACCAGTCCGAACTCCCACTCCAGATAGGCCTGCATGGCCTCCCGCGGGTTGTCGGTGCCCTCGTAGGGACGCGGGTAGCGGTCGGTGCGGGGCTCCGCCAGGGCGGTCTCGCCCGTCTCCAGCGGCAGGCCGGCGGCGATCCAGGCGGCCGTGCCGCCGGCCAGGACGAACACCGGCTTGCCGGTCAGCGCGCGCAGCTCGTCCACCGCATAGCGCGCCAGCAGGCTGCTGCCGCAGGTGACCACGTAGCGCTCCGCAGGCGGCAACTTCTCGAGCGCCTGGGGCAGTTGCGCGCGCAGCGCCCACCAGGCGCCGGGGATATGCCGCTTGACGTAGTTGGCGCTGGCGGTGAAGTCCAGCAGCAGGGTGTCGCCCGCCGCCAGCCAGTCGCGCAGAGTCCCCGGGGCGACGTCCTCGCTCGTTGGCGCCGGCGGCACCGGCGCGGCCCAGACGCCCCGCTCGGAGAAGTCGGCGGCGCCCAGCCCGTCCAGCACGTGTACCTCCCAGCCCATCTGCGCCAGCCAGGAAGCGCTCATGTTGGCGCGCACGCCGTCGTCGTCGATCAGCACCAGCCGCGCGCCGCGCACGCTGGCGTAGTGGTCGGTCTCCTGCACCAGCTGGCCGCCCGGGGTCTGGCGCGACCCCGGCAGATGCCTGGCCTCGTACTCCTCCGGCGTGCGCACATCGAACAGGTAGGTCGTGCGTCCGGCCTCCTCCCGCCAGCGCGCCAGATCGGCCAGTCCGGCGCGACCGACGCCGGCCTGGTCGGCGACCCGGCCGGCGGATTCCGCCGCCAGGGCGCGAGTCCCGGCCGATACCGCGCCGAAGCGGCGGCTCTGTCCGTGCTCCAGCTGCTGGCCGGCCAGGGTCCAGCCGATGGTGCCGTTGCGCAGCGCCGTCACCGGATTGGGGATGCCTGCGTTGATCAGCGACTGGGTACCGATGATGCTGCGGGTGCGCCCGGCGCAGTTGACGATCACCCGGGTCGCCGGATTCGGCGCCAGCTCGCGCACCCGCAGCACCAGCTCGGCACCGGGCACGCTGACGCCGCCGGGAATGCTCATGGTCTGGTATTCGTCGAAGCGGCGGGCGTCCAGCACCACCACGTCGGCCTTCTCGTCCAGCAGGGCCTTGACCTCCTCGGCGGCCAGCGACGGGGTGTGCCGCCGGCTTTCCACCAGTTCGCCGAAGGACTTGCTCGGCGCGTTGACGTCGATGAACAGCTCGCCGCCGGCCTCGCGCCAGCCGGCGAGGCCGCCCTCCAGCAGGGCGACGTCGGCGTAGCCCAGCTCGCGCAAGCGCTCGGCGGCGCGCTCGGCCAGACCCTCGCCGTCGTCGTAGACGGTGACCGGCGTGCTGCGCCGTGGAATGCGCGCGTAGATCTCGAGCTCCAGACGCGACAGCGGAATGTTCACGGCGAACAGCGGATGGCCGCTGGCATAGGGGGCTTCCTCGCGCACGTCCACCAGTGCCAGTTCCTGGCGTGCCAGCAGGGCGGCGCGGATTTCGGCGAAGGAACGGCGGGCGATCCGGCTCATGCTCGGCCCCCTTCCTTGGACTGGTCCCAGATGTTCGGCAGGACGTCGTTGGAATAGCCGGAGATGAACGGTTTTTCCGTACCGTCCGGCTGATAGGTGGCGCGGCGCACCGCCCCGATGTTGGCGCCGTAGACGTGGATGCTGATCGACACCCGGTCGCCCAGGGCGTTGGAGACCTGGTGGATGTCGCCGATGCGCGGCGATACCGCCTCAACGTCGCCCGGCCTCAGGCGGATCGGCGAGCCGTCGGGACGCAGGCCCTCCGCGGTCAGCGCGTAGTTCTGCGAGACCTCCTCGCCGCGGAGCATGCCGATCAGCCCCCAGACCCGGTGGTCGTGGACCGGCGTGGTCTGTCCCGGCGCCCAGACGAAGCACACCACGGAGAAGCGCTGGCGCGAATCGGCGTGCAGGAGGAACTGCTGGTAGCGGTCCGGATCGGGCTGGGCGAAGGCCTCCGGCAACCAGTCGTCGTGGCGGATCAGCTCGCCGAGCAGGCGCTTGCCCTCATCGAGGACGTACGCCTCGTCGTCGTGGCGTTCGAGGACCTCGGCCAGGCCGGTTACGAAGTGACGCAGGCGCTCGAGGCGCAGGGGGGCATTGCTCATCCTTGGATTCCATTGCGTGACAAGATGGCGCCACGTTAGCAAGCAGCCTATCATTCGCTAAATTCAATTTATTCATAAGCTAATATACTTGCTTAGCATGAAAACAGATGATCTCGAAGCCTTCGCCGCCGTCGTCCGCTGCCAATCCCTGAGCCTGGCGGCCGACAGCCTGCAGCTGACCCAGTCGGCCATCACCCGCCGCGTGCAGAATTTCGAGGAGGCCCTCGGCGTGCGACTGCTCGACCGCAACACCAAGCCCCTCAAGCCCACCGCCCTGGGCCTGCGGGTCTACGAACAGTGCCGCGAGGTGCTGCGCAACATGGACGTGCTGCGCGAGATGGTCGCCCGCGACGCCCCGCCCAGCGGCCTGCTGCGCCTGGGCGTGCCGCAGGCCCTGGGCGATCTGGTCCTGCTCGATGCCCTGGAGCGGCTGCGGGCCGCCTACCCGGACCTGCGGACCCAGGTTTCCAGCGGCTGGGGCAACACCCTGCTGGCGCGCCTTGAGAACCGCGAACTGGACGCCGTGGCGGCGCTGTTCCCGCCGGGCAAGGCGTTTGCCGAGAACATCGCCGGCACCTCCCTGGCGCGGATGAGGCTGCTGGTGGTGGCCGCCCGCGGCAGCCTGGAGCGCCGCGACGGCCGGCTCGCCGACTGCTGCCGCCGCGGCTGGGTGCTGAATCCCGACGGCTGCGGCTTCCGCGCCGGGCTGCAGCAGGCCCTGCAGGAGCGGAACCTGAAGCTGCAGGTGAACCTGGAAACCTTCGGCAGCGAACTGCAGCTCGGGCTGGTGGCCAAGGATCTCGGGCTGGGCCTGGTTCCCGAGCCGCTGCTGAACGCCAGCCGCTACCGCGACCGGCTGGAAGTCGTCGCGCTGGCGGACTTCCAGCCGAGCGTCGAACTCTGGCTGCTGCGCCCGCGCTTCGTCGGCAATCTGCACGAGGCCATCGAGCGTTTCGGCAACCTGATCTCCGGACAGCTGGAATCGCCGCAGACAGCGAACGCCTGAGCCTGAGCGACGGGCGGCAGGCAAGACCTGCCTCGCACAACATGCGTTTATTGAATATTTATCACCAACCAAGTTACAACGAAGGAATATTTGTTTATAACAAAATAGAACTTCAGTTTTGTTTCTTATGCGACCAGTATGGGGGACAGACCTTCCTGCCAGCGGCAGAAGCCTTCCGAACCGGCGCATGAATGGATGGACCCACCGGACCACCGGACGACACCGAATCCCGCCGTCGCCCAAGGGTGAGTTTCCGATGAGTGCCAGAATGATTGCCAATGCCCCCCGGGTCGCCAGAACCCCCGTCAAGCCCGGCAGCCCGGAATTCACCGAGCTGCTCGCCGGACTGGGCGCCGAGTTCGCGCGCCGGGCCGGGCACTACGACCGCACCGGCCAGTTCCCCCACGAGAACTTCATCCGCCTGCACGAGCACGGCCTGCTGGCCCTGACCATCCCGGCGGCGAAGGGCGGGCTGGGCGGCGGACTGGCCGAGGCCGTCGAGACCGTCGGCGCGATCGCCCAGGGTGATCCTTCCACCGCGCTGATCCTGGCCATGCAGTACCTGCAGCACGGCCGCCTGCACGACAACCCGCAATGGCCGGAGCACCTGCGCCAGCGGGTAGTGCGCGAGGCCATCGAGGACGGCGCCCTGATCAACGCCCTGCGCGTGGAGCCGGAACTGGGCTCGCCGTCCCGCGGCGGCCTGCCGGCCACCGTCGCCCGGCGCACGGCCGATGGCTGGCGCCTGAGCGGCAGCAAGCTCTACTCCACCGGCAGCTACGGCCTGACCTGGTACAGCGTGTTCGCCCGCAGCGACGATGCCGACCCGCTGGTCGGCGTCTGGCTGGTGCACAAGGACAGCCCCGGCATCCGCATCGTCGAGGACTGGGACCATCTGGGCATGCGCGCCACCTGCAGCCACCGCATCGACTTCGACGACGTGCCGGTGCCCCTCGACCACGCGGTGAACATCGCCCCGGCCAGCCGCCGCAGCAGCGAGAGCGAACTCGACGCCACCGGCCAGCTGTGGATGGCCGCCCTGCTCGGCGCCATCTACGACGGCGTCGCCCGCGCCGCCCGCGACTGGCTGGTGGAGTGGTTGCAGAACCGCACGCCGTCCAACCTCGGCGCGCCACTGGCCAGCCTGCCGCGCTTCCAGCAGACGGTCGGCGAAATCGACAGCCTGCTGCTGGTCAACCGCACCCTGCTGGAGGCCGCCGGCACGCAGCGCCTGCCGGAAGGCGCCAGCGGCCAGCTCAAGTACCTGATCACCGACAACGCCATCCGCGCGGTGCAGCGCGCCCTGGAAGCGTCCGGCAATCCCGGGCTGAGCAGGTCCGGCGCGCTGGAGCGGCACTACCGCAACGTGCTCTGCAGCCGCATCCACACGCCGCAGAACGACGTGGTGCTGACCAAGGCCGGTCAGGCCGCCCTGGCCCGCGCCCCCGGAAGGGACGCCGAGGCGCCGGTGCGCCTGGCCTGAACCGAAGCGGCCGTCCGACACCACCACCCGGACGGCCGTCCAACCGCCCCGCCCCCAACGACGCAGCTTCCCGACCACGCGGTGCCTGCCAGAAATCACATGGACCTCTGGAAGTGACTCGCATGCCCTTCAACCCGAACCTTTCCCGTCGCCGCCTGCTGGGCCTGACCGGCAGCCTCGCCGCAGCCGCCGCCTTCGGTCGCCTCGCCCTGGCCGAGGACGGCCACGCCCACCACGGCCAGGCCGCCCCGAGCGCCGAAGCCTTCCGCCTCGACGCCCAGAGCTGGGCGCTGCCGGAGCCGCGCAAGATCAAGCTGGCGATCAACCTCAACGCCGTCTGCATCGCGCCGGTGACCGTGGCGGACGACCAGGGTTTCTTCCGCAACCACAATCTGGACGTGGAATTCGTCAACTTCGGCAACTCCACCGAGGTGCTGCTGGAATCCCTCGCCACCGGCAAGGCCGACGCCGCGGTGGGCATGGCCCTGCGCTGGCTGAAGGCGCTGGAGCAAGGCTTCGACGTCAAGCTCACCGCCGGCACCCACGGCGGCTGCCTGCGCCTGATCGGCCAGGAGAACGGCCCGCGCACCTACGAGGAGCTCAAGGGCAAGACCATCGGCGTCACCGACATGGCCGGCGCCGACAAGAACTTCTTCTCGCTGATGCTCAAGCGCCACGGCGTCGACCCGGTGCGCGACGTGAACTGGCGGGTCTACCCCATCGACCTGCTCGGCACTGCCCTGGACAAGGGCGAGATTCAGGCCGCCAGCGGCTCCGACCCGATGATGTACCGGCTGAAGAAGCAGCCGGGCAAGCGCGAGCTGTCCACCAACCTGGTCGAGGATTACGCCAACCTGAGCTGCTGCGTGGTCGGCGTCGGCGGCAACCTGGCGCGCAAGGACAAGCCGGTCGCCGCCGCCCTGACCCACGCCATCCTCCAGGCCCACGCCTGGGCCGCGCAGCACCCGGAAGCCGTGGCCAAGGCCTTCCTCGCCCACTCGATCAACACCACGGCCGAGGAAGTCAGCGCCATCCTCAACGAGCACACCCACGCGCACTACTCGGTGGGCGATGCCTTCGTCAAGGAAATCGCCGTCTACGCCCGCGACCTCAAGGCCGTGGACGTGCTGCGCCCGAGCACCGATCCCCTGGCCTTCGCGGAGAGCATCCATGCCGATATATTCAGCTGAAATATTGCGCGAGTTGCGCGAGGAGCGGCGCCGGCCGTTTTCTTTGTGGGCGACGGGACTGCTGGCCGCCTCGGCCTGGCTGGCCTTCGCCCTCTACTGCGAGCTGGCGCCCAACGCGACGCGGACCTGGCCCTACACCCGCGAGCTGACCCACGGCAGCATCGCCATCGCCGTGCTGCTGGCCCTGCTCGCGCTGCTGCCCGGCCCGACGACCCGGCTGGCCAGTCGCCTGCGCCCGGCCGGCCAGTGGCTGATCGCCCTGCCCCTGCTGCTCGGCCTCTGGCAACTGGCGACGGCCAAGCTGGCGCTGCTGCCGGTGCCCTTCTTCGCCCCGCCCCAGGCCCTGCTGGAAGTCTACGCCGAGGACTGGCCGCGCCTGGGCGAGAGCCTGCTGCACTCGTTCTGGCTGCTGGCCAACGGCGTGCTGCTGGGCTCGGCGTTCGGCTTCGTCGCCGGGGTGTCGATCGGCTGGTCGCAGCGCATCGGCTACTGGCTGCACCCGGTGCTGCGCATCCTCGGCCCGGTGCCGTCCACCGCGCTGCTGCCGCTGTGCTTCTTCGTCTTCCCCAGCAGTTGGGGCGCCAGCGTGTTCCTGATCGCCCTGGCCACCTGGTTCCCGGTCACGGTGCTGACCTGGTCGGGGGTCGCCAGCGTCGACCGCGCCTACTACGACGTGGCCCGCACCCTGGGCGCCAGCGAGCGCTTCCTGATCTTCCGCGTGGCCATCCCGGCGGCCCTGCCGCACGTCTTCGTCGGCCTGTTCATGGGCCTCGGCGCCTCCTTCTCGGTGCTGGTGGTGGCGGAGATGATGGGCGTCAAGGCCGGGCTCGGCTGGTACCTGCAATGGGCCCAGGGCTGGGCGGCCTACCCGAACATGTACGCGGCGCTGCTGGTGATGGCCCTGCTCTGCTCGGGGCTGATCACCCTGCTGTTCCTCGTGCGCGACCGCGTCCTGTCCTGGCAGAAAGGAGCCGTGAAATGGTGAGTGCCGCCCCCCGCGAGCAGGCCAAAGGCAACGGCCTGCGCCTGGACGTGAAGAACCTGAGCCATGCCTTCGACCTGGGCAAGACTAGCCTGCCGGTGCTGAACAAGGTCGACCTGACCCTCGAACCCGGCGAGAGCGTGGCCCTGATCGGCCCCTCGGGCTGCGGCAAGTCGACCCTGCTGCGCCTGGTCGCCGGACTGGAGACGCCGCTGGCCGGGCAGATCCTCGCCGACGGCCAACCGATCGCCGCGCCCGATCCGTCGCGCATCCTGGTGTTCCAGGACCCGACCCTCTATCCCTGGCGCACGGTCTGGGACAACGTCGCCCTCGGCCTGCAGGCCCGCGGCCTGCTCGACAGCCAGCGGGCGCGGGTAGACATGGCGCTGGCCAAGGTCGGCCTGATCGACTTCCGCGACGCCTATCCGCGCCAGCTCTCCGGCGGCATGGCCCAGCGCGCGGCGCTGGCCCGCGCGCTGGTCAACGAGCCGCGCCTGCTGCTGCTCGACGAGCCGCTGGGCAAGCTCGACTCGCTGACCCGCATCGCCATGCAGGGCGAGCTGATCCGCCTCTGGCAGCAGCAGCGCTACAGCTCGCTCCTGGTCACCCACGACGTCGAGGAAGCCCTGCTGCTCTGCGACCGGGTGCTGGTGTTCAGCAACCGGCCGGCGCGCATCCTCGCCGAACTCAAGGTCGAGCGCGACTACCCGCGGCACCGCGACGATCCCTACCTGGTCGAGCTGCGCCAGCAGGCGCTGGAGCTGCTCGGCCTGGGCAGCAGCTGGTAGCCGCCGCATTCCCGTCGTTCCCCTTTCTTCGCATCGGGCAGGAGCCCCACAGATGAGCATTCAGATTCTCGGCATGATCGGCCACCGGCTGTCCTCGGAAACCATCGCCCCGGTGGGCCCGGTGTTCGACAAGGACTACATCCGCAGCTTCGCCAAGGCCCACGAGGACGCCGGCTTCGACCGCATCCTGGTCGGCTACTGGTCCGACCAGCCGGACGGCTTTCTGGTCACCGCCCTGGCCGGCCTCTCCACCCGCCGCCTCGGCCTGCTGCTGGCGCACCGCCCCGGCTTCGTCGCGCCGACCCTGGCGGCGCGCAAGCTGGCCACCCTCGACCAGTTGCTCGACGGCCGCCTGGCGCTGAACGTGATCAGCGGCGGCAGCGACGCCGAGCAGCGCAAGGACGGCGATTTCCTCGACCACGACCGGCGCTACGCGCGCACCGACGAGTTCCTCGAGGTGCTGAAGAAGGCCTGGACCGCGGACCGCCCGTTCGACCACCAGGGCGAGTTCTACCGGGTCGAGCAGGCCTTCTCGGCGATCAAGAGCGAGCAGAAGCCGCACATCCCGGTGTACTTCGGCGGCGCCTCGGACGCGGCGCTGCGCGTCGCCGGCAAGCACGCCGACGTCTACATGCTGTGGGGCGAGTCCCTGGAGCAGACCCGCGAGATCCTCGCCCGGGTACGCGCCGAGGCGGCCCGCCACGGGCGCAGCATCGAGTTCAGCGTGTCGTTCCGGCCGATCATCGCCGCCACCGAGGAAGAGGCCTGGGCCAAGGCCGACGCCATCCTCCGGCGCGCCCGCGAGCGCCAGGCGCAGGCCGGCCCGGTGCTGGCGGCCAAGCCGCAGAGCGTCGGCGCCCAGCGCCTGCGCCAGACCGTGGCCCGCGGCGAGCGGGTGGACAAGCGGCTGTGGACCGGCATCGCCGGGCTGGTCGGCGGCGGGCAGAACTCCACCGCCCTGGTCGGCACCCCGGAACAGGTCGCCGACGCCCTGCTCGACTACTACGACCTGGGCGTGCGCAACATCCTGATGCGCGGCTTCGATCCGCTCAACGACGCCGTCGACTACGGCCGCGAGCTGATCCCGCTGATCCGCGCCAAGGTCGCCGAACGCGACCGCCAGCAGACCAGCCGCAGCGCCTGAACCCCGCCCGCGCCCAGCCCCGCGCAACCGCACCAGCGGAGCGCTCCACAGCCCCTGGTGGAGACCGCTTCATGATCAAGCCCACGCTCGCCCTGATGAGCCTCCTCAGCCTGTTCCTGTCCAGCAGCGCCCAGGCCGTGACCCTCACCATCGGTGACCAGTTCTACTACAGCAGCACCCTGCTCGAGCTGGCCGGCGAACTGAAGGACCTGCCCTACGAGATCCACTGGAAACGCTTCAACGCCGGCGGCCCGGTGGTCGAGGCCCTCAACGTCGGCTCCATCGACGTCGGCATCGTCGGCGACACGCCGGTGATCGCCCTGGCCGCTCGCGGCGGGCCGATCAAGGTGGTGGCGGTGACCCGCAGCCGGCCGGACGGCATTGCCATCGTGGTCGGCAAGGATTCGGACATCCGCACGGTAGCCGACCTGGCCGGCAAGCGCATGGCCATCTGGAAAGGCTCCTGGAGCCAGCAGCTGACCTATTCGGCGCTGGAGCAGGCCGGTCTGCCCAGCAACGCCCCTCGCTACAGCTACCTGATGCCGACGGAGGCCATCGCCGCGCTGTCGGAAGGCAAGCTCGACGCCACCGCCACCTGGGAACCCTACGTCAGCATGGTCGAGCGCCAAGGCGGGCGGATCTTGCGCAACGCCAAGGATCTGATGCCGGCGCCGATCTATGTGGTCGCCAACACCACGCATCTGGAGGAGAACCGCGCGGCCATCGGCGACTTCATCGCCCGCCTGCAACGCGCCCGCGACTGGTCACGCCAGCATATCGAGGTGTATGCACAGGCCTGGGCGAAGAAGAACAACTCGGACCCGGCCATCGCCGAAAGCTGGTTCCGCCGCGACGCCACCTGGGTCGAGCCGATCAGCCCGCAGACCCTGAAGGATGGCCAGCAGACCGCCGACTTCCTGGTCCGTGCCGGGGTACTGAGCACGCCCTACGAGGTCACGCCACTCTACGACCAGAGCTTCAATCGCTACCTGCAACCCCACCCGAGCGAGGCCTCCCGATGAGCCGACAGCTGCACCTGGCCGGCTTCCTGCTCGCCGGCCCGGTCGTCCACAGTCATGCGCTCTGGCGCCATCCCGAGACCGTCGGCGACTACCTCGATCCGCAGTACTACGCGCGCAGCACCCGGGTGCTGGAGGACGGGCTGTTCGACTTCCTGTTTTTCGCCGACCGCCTGGCCGTCGGCGACCAGATGGGCGGCTCCCGCGAGCAGGCCCTGCGCTACGGTGCCCAGGACGCCACCCGCCTCGACCCGCTGCCGATCCTCGCCTACCTGGCCGGGCAGACGCGTAGGCTCGGCCTCGGCGCGACCCGCTCCACCACCTACTACGAACCCGCCCACGTCGCCCGGGCGCTGGCCACCCTCGACCACCTCTCCGCCGGGCGGGCGGCCTGGAACATCGTCACCTCGATGAACGACAGCGAGGGCCGCCTGTTCGGCAAGGACCGCCACCTGGAGCACGACCTGCGCTACGACCGCGCCGACGAGTTCGTCGAGGTGACCCTCAAGCTCTGGCGCAGCTGGGCGCCGGACGCGCTCAAGCTGGACCGCGAACGGGGCATCCTGGCCGATCCAGCCGGGGTGCGCGACGTCGCCCACCAGGGCCAGTGGTTCAAGGTCGAGGGGCCGCTGAACATCCCGCGCAGCCCGCAGGGCCGCCCGGTGCTGATCCAGGCCGGCTCCAGCGGGCGCGGCCAGCGCTTCGGCGCGCGCTGGGCGGAGGCCATCTTCACCATCCAGGCCGACCTGCCCGCCATGCGCGCCTTCCGCGAGGCGGTGCGCCGGCAGGTGGTCGCCCAGGGCCGCGAGGCCGACCAGTGCAAGGTTCTCACCGCGGTCATGCCCTTCGTCGGCGGCAGCGAAGCCGAGGCCCGCGCCCGGCGAGACCGCCACAACGCCCTGGCGCGCCCGCAGATCGGCCTGGTGACGCTCGCCGCGCAACTCAACTTCGACCTCTCCGGCTTCGCCCTGGGCACGCGCCTGGAGGCCATCGCCAAACGCTCCGACACCCCGCCCGCGGTGGCCGAGAAGCTGCGCTCCCTGGGGCCGGCGCTGACCCTCGACGAACTCGGCCGGCTGTACGCCGGCAGCGTGCGGGTGCCGCAGCTGGTCGGCACCGGCGCGCAGATCGCCGAGCAGCTGGAGGAGATCTTCGAGGGCGGCGGCTGCGACGGCTTCATCGTCTCGCCCGGCTACCTGCCGGGTTCCTTCGCCGAATTCGCCGAAAGCGTGGTGCCGCACCTGCAGCGCCGCGGCCTGTTCCGACGCGCCTACGAGGGCGCGACGCTGCGCGAACACCTGGGCCTCGGCCCGCTGGAGGACTGAATGGACACCCCCGAACCCCGCACCGACTGGCTGCTACTGGCGCGCACGATCGGCGCGGAATTCGAACGCGACGTCGCCGAGCGCAGCCGCGCGCGCACCCGCCCCGACGCCCAGCTCCGGCGCCTGAAGGACAGCGGCCTGACCAACCTGGCGATTCCCCGCGCCCTGGGCGGCGCCGGCCAGCCCTGGTCGCTGATCGTGCGCACCATCCGCGAGCTGGCCGCCGGCGACGGCTCGGTGGGCATGCTCTACGGCTACCACCAGCTCAACGTCATCAACCTGCGCCGCGAGCCGCAGCCGCGCCGCGACCGGCTGCTGCAGGCCATCGCCGAGGGCCGGCTGTGGCTGGCCGGGGTGGTCAACCCGCGCGACGACGACATCCTCGCCACGCCGGACGGCACCGGCTTCCGCCTCGACGGGCGCAAGGGCTTCTGCAGCGGCGCGGCCTTCGCCGACCTGCTCAGCGTCAGCGCCCGCCATGCGCTGAGCGGCGAGCGGCTGATGGTCCTGCTTCCCGGCGACCGCCCCGGCCTCAAGTACGCCGACGACTGGGACCACTTCGGCCTGGAGCGCAGCGACAGCGGCAGCTTCGTGCTCGACGCGGTGCGCGCCGAGGCCGAGGAGGTGCTGGTCAACGACCTGGAGGACGGCGGCGACTTCTCCGCCGCCATCCGCACGCCGGTCAACCAGTCCGCCTTCACCCAGTTCTACCTCGGCAACGCCCTCGGCGCCCTGCGCGCGGCGCGTGCCTACGTCCACCGCGAAGGCCGCGCCTGGCTGCACGCTGGGGTCGCCGAGGCCCACCAGGACCCGCTGCTGGTCAGCCAGTTCGGCGAGCTGTGGATCGCTTTGCAGGGCGCCATCGCCCTCGCCGACCGCGCCGCGCTCAAGGTCGACGAGCTGCTCGCCGCCGACGAGGCCTTCACCGCGGAGCTGCGCGGCGAGGCGGCCGTCGCCGTGGCCAGCGCCAAGGTGCTGGCCGCCCGCACCGCGCTCGACGTCACCAGCCGGGTGTTCGAGGTGATGGGCGCCCGCGCCACCCACAACCGCTACGCCTTCGACCGCTTCTGGCGCGACGCGCGCACCCACAGCCTGCACGACCCGCTGGCGCACAAGGTGCTGGAGGTCGGCGAATACGCCCTGAACGGCCAGTACCCGCCGGTACGGGCCTACACCTGAGGACAAGGAGAGACTCCGTGAACGCCATCACCCGCATCGCCTCCGTCAAGCCCCGCGTCAGCGCCGCGGAATGGGAGGCCCGCGTCAAGCTGGCCGCCAGCTATCGGCTGGCCGCCCGGCTGCGCTGGACCGACCACATCTACACCCACTTCTCCCTGCGCGTGCCGGGGCCGGACCGGCATTTCCTGATCAACCCCTACGGCCTGACCTTCGACGAGATCACCGCCTCCAGCCTGATCAAGCTGGATCTCGACGGCAACATCCTCGACGACCCCACCGGGCTCGGCTACAACCGCGCCGGCTACGTCATCCACAGCGCCATCCACCGCGCCCGCGAACACACCCATGCGGTGCTGCACACCCATACCGCGGCCGGCATCGGCGTCTCGGCGCAGCAAGGCGGCCTGCTGATGATTTCCCAGCACGCCATGCGCTTCTACCGGCGCCTGGGCTACCACGACTACGAGGGCATCGCCCTCGACCTGGACGAGCAGCAGCGCCTGGTCGCCGACCTCGGCGAGCACGACGCGCTGATCCTGCGCAACCACGGTCTGCTCGCCTGCGGCCGGGACATCGAGGAGGCCTTCTACAACCTCTACTACCTGGAGCGCGCCTGCGTGGCGCAGCTGGCCGCCCAGTCCGGCGGCGCGGCGCTGCACGTGCCGCCCGAGGCGGTGGCGGAAAAGGCCGCGCGGGGCTTCGACCAGGCCATCGCCGACGGCCGGCAGAAATCCCACTGGGACGCCTACCTGCGCCAGCTCGAGCGCGACGATCCGTCCTTCGTCCTTTGACCCCGAGGAGCCCTCGATGAGATTCAGCGCCCCATTCGCCCTCCTGACCGCGCTCGTCCTGCACGCCTCTCTGGCGTCGGCCGCCGAGCCGGTGACCCTGCGCATCGCCGACCAGAAGGGCAGCATGCGCGCCCAGCTGGAGGCGGCCGATGCGCTCCGCGACCTGCCCTACGCCATCCAGTGGTCGGAGTTCCCCGCCGCCGCGCCGCTGGCCGAGGCCCTCAACGCCGGCGCGGTGGACGCCGGGATCATCGGCGACGCACCGCTGCTGTTCGCCCTGGCCGCCGGCGCTCGGGTCAAGGCCATCGCGGTGAACAAGTCCGATCCCTACGGCACCGCCGTCATCGCCCGGGCCGACTCGCCGCTGCGCGGCGCCGCCGACCTGAAGGGCAAGCGCATCGCCACCGGACGCGGCTCCATCGGCCACTTCGTCGCCCTCAAGGCGCTGGCCACGGCAGGGCTCGACGAGCAGGACGTGGAGTTCCGCTTCCTCGGCCCGGTGGACGCCAAAATGGCCCTGGCCAACGGCTCGGTGGACGCCTGGTCGACCTGGGAGCCCTACACCGCGCAGGCGGAAACCGTCGACCGGGCCAGGGTGGTGGTCAACGGCCGCGGCCTCTGGGCCGGCAACACCTATCTAGCGGCCACCGAACGGACGCTGGCCGATCCGGCCAGGCGCGAGGCCCTGCAGGACTACCTGCACCGCCTGGACGGCGCCCAGCGCTGGGCCTACGACCACCTCGACGACTATGCCAGGCGCCTGGCCGAGATCATCGGCTTTCCCGAGGACGCCGCGCGCCTGTCCTTCGAGCGCCGCCAGTCGCGCTGGCAATCCCTCGACGAGGAGACCATCGCCCAGCAGCAGGCGACCGCCGACTTCTACCACGCCCACGGCCTGATACCGCAGCGCCTGGAGGTCCGCGCCACCTTCGACCGCGGCTTCGCCCTGGACGGGGCCGCGCCGGCCGGCGCGGCGAGCGTTTCGCAGAATGCCGGCGAGCCGGGGAATCCCCCGCGGGCGAGCGGCCGAGCCGAGTTCTAGTTCCTTCCCCGCCCGACGGGCAACAGCGGGCCCGGATGGAGGCCCCCGGCAAGCCGGGGCGTCCGCCGGGCCTTCGACGCAAGAGAGAAACCCCGATGAGATCCATGAAGTACCCGAAACCGTTCCATTCCCTGCGCCGCCGTCTGCTGGCAGGCGTCGCCCTGGCTCTGGCCGTGAGCTCGGCTGGCCTGGCCCAGGCCGAGACCCAGTTGCGCATCGGCTACCAGAAATCCTCCACCCTGATCACCCTGCTCAAGAGCCAGGGCACCCTGGAGCGGCGGCTGGCCGGGCAGGACGTGAAGATCAGCTGGCACGAGTTCGCCAGCGGGCTGCCGCTGCTGGAGGCGCTCAACGTCGGCAACGTCGACCTCTCCGCCGACGTCGCCGACACCGTGCCGGTGTTCGCCCAGGCCGCCGGCGCCCGCCTGACCTACTTCGCCCAGGAGACGCCCTCGCCCGCTGCCCAGGCCATCGTGGTCGCCGCCGACTCGCCGCTGCACGGCCTGGCCGATCTCAAGGGCAAGAAGGTCGCGGTGACCAAGGCCGCCGGCAGCCACTATCTGCTGATCGCCGCGCTGGCCAAGGCCGGCCTGAGCTTCGCCGACATCCAGCCGGCCTATCTGACCCCGGCCGACGGCCGCGCCGCCTTCGAGAACGGCAAGGTCGACGCCTGGGTGACCTGGGAGCCCTTCCTCAGCGGCGTGCAGCGTCAGCTGAAGACCCGCACCCTCGCCGACGGCCGCGGCCTGGCCAGCTACCGCCGCTACTATCTGGCCTCGACGCCCTACGCCAAGGCCCATCCGCAGATCCTCGCCACGGTGTTCGACGCCCTGCGCGAGAGCGGCTCCTGGCTGAAGAGCCATCCGCAGGAGGCGGCGACGGTGCTCGGTCCGCTCTGGGGCAACATGGACAGCGCCACCGTGACCCAGGCCAACGGCAAGCGCAGCTACGAGGTTCATGCGGTGACGCCGGAAAGTCTCGCCGAGCAGCAGAAGATCGCCGACGCCTTCCAGGCCGAAGGCCTGCTGCCGGAGAAGATCGATGCCCGCGACGTGGAGATCTGGAAACCGCAGAAAAACGCCGGCCGCTGAGGCCGGCGGGCAGCGCCGGCCGCTGGTAGCGCCGCCGGCGACCGGGAGTTCACGCCAGGCCGTACTCGGGCAGGCCGAGGTGCTCGGGGCGGATTTCCGCGACGCTGCTGAGCAGCGCGAAGTGGATGACGTTCTCCAGCTCGCGGATATTGCCCGGCCAGAAGTGGTGCTCCAGCAATTCCTGGGCGTCCGGGCTGATGGTCGGCAGCGGCAGCCTCAGGCGCTCGGCGTGGATACCCAGAAAGTACTCGGCCAGCGGCAGGATGTCGCCGGTCCGCTCGCGCAGCGGCGGCAGCTCCAGGCGGCCCTCGTCCAGGTAGCGGTAGAGCCGCTCGCTGAACTTGCCCGCCGCCACCACGCGCGCCAGGTCGATGCTAGTGGCCGCCACCAGGCGCACGTCCACCGGGCTCGGCTGGGCCGCGCCGACGCGCAGCACCTCGCGGTTCTCCAGGGCGGCGAGCAGCTTGTCCTGCAGCGACCGCGGCAGGTCGCCGATCTCGTCCAGGTAGAGGGTGCCGCCGTTGGCCGAACCGAACCAGCCGGCCCGGCTGCTGGAGGCCGTGCCCGGATAGGCGCCGGGGGCATGGCCGAACAGTTCGGCCTCGGCCCAGGTCGGGCTGAGCGCGCCGCAGTTGACCGAGACGAACAGGCCGTTGCGCTGGCTCTCGCGGTGGATGTGCCGCGCCAGCAGCTCCTTGCCGGTACCGGTCTCGCCGCGGATCAGCAACGGCAGGCTGGTCGGCGCCAACCCCTCGACCACCTTGCGCAGCCGGCGGGTGCGCGGATCGACGAACACCAGCGCCCGGGCGCGGATGCTCAGCGGGCTGCTGTCGGCAGGTGGGAAGGTCAACAGGGGCTGGTCGGAAGGACGGCGGTTCATGGTGTTCTCCTGCCCGAGCCGCCGCCAGGGCAGGCTCGGTACTAATGGCTGGGGACGGCGGCGTGGGGCCTCCGCATCGGGTGCCAGCGGCAACCGCACAGGTTCACAGACAGCGCCTCTCGAGCCGCTCGATCTGCCGCTGCAGGCGGTAGAGGTGGGCGAAGCCCTGCTCCCACTGGTGATGGCCGGAGTCCACGTTGATGTGGCCGACGCCGCTCAGCAGGGTCGCGTGGGCTCCCCAGTCCTGCGCCAGCTGCAGGGCGCGCGGGGCGCTGGCGGCCGGATCGTTGTCGGAGGCGACCACCAGGCTGGGGAAAGGCAGCGGCTCGCGGACGATGGGGGCGAAGCCGCGCAGCAGCTCGTGGCAGGTCGGCCGCTCCACGTCGGCCGGGGCCACCAGCAGCGCGCCGCGCACCCGCTCGAGGAGCGGTCGCGTCGCCTGGGCGGCCCAGCGCGCCACGGTGATGCAGCCCAGGCTGTGGGCGACCAGGATCGCCGGCGTCTGCAGCGCGCCGACCGCCTTGTCCAGCGCGGCGATCCAGTTGGAGGGCTCGGGACGCTCCCAGTCCTCCTGCTCGACCCGAGCGGCGTTCGGCAGGCAGCGCTGCCAGTGGCTTTGCCAGTGCTCCTCCGGCGAACCTCGCCAGCCCGGCAGAATCAGGTAACTCAGGCTTCGGCGCATGGATAGGGCCTCCTTCCTAAATGAACGCCGGCCAGTCTAGGGCAGCCCAGTAAGAACTAAAAAGAATTAAAAATTATTTATTTATTCGAAATAGCCAAATTACTCAGTCGCTCCGCCTTATTACCAGAAATAATATAAAAATTTCTAAACAATATTTTTAAGAATATTACCGAACATCCTAGTATCCGCCCAACACGTTGGCCCGCTTCCTGGGCGACGATCTTTCATCAAGGAGAGAACGAGAATGAGCGCCCCCATCAGAAGCCTAGAAGGTCACGACGAAGCCACCATCCTGCGCGAAATCCGGGCCGCCCTGCATGGTCTGCGCTTCGGGTCGGTGGAGATCACCGTGCACAACGGCCAGGTCGTGCAGATCGAGCGCAAGGAGAAGTTCCGCCTCCAGGCCCAGAGCCAGAAAGCCTCCTGACCCATCTCAAGAGCCGACGACCCGACTGGACCACCGGAGGGTATGCCTCATGGGCACCGACACGAACAGGCCTTCGCCCCAGCCGCGGCAGCGCCCCTGCGGCCACCGCGGGCGAATGCGCGGCGAAGCCCGATAACCAGAAAGCCCCTGCCATACCCCCTATTCAGCATTCAGGAGCAGTACCCCATGTCCATCCGTCGATTCGCCCTGGCAGCCCTGGCCAGCCTCACCCTGAGCGGTGCAGTCCAGGCGCAGACCCAGTTGCTCAACGTCTCCTACGATCCGACCCGGGAGCTGTACGTCGAGTACAACAAGGCCTTCAGCCAGCACTGGCAGGCCGAGGGCCACGACCCGGTGCAGATCCAGCAGTCCCACGGCGGCTCGGGCAAGCAGGCCCGGGCGGTGATCGACGGTCTGCGCGCCGACGTGGTGACCCTGGCCCTGGCCGGCGACATCGACGAGCTGTACCGGCTCGGCAAGCTGCTCCCGGAGGACTGGCAGAGCCGCCTGCCGCAGGCCAGCACGCCGTACACCTCGACCATCGTGTTCCTGGTGCGCAAGGGCAACCCGAAGGGCATCAAGGACTGGGGCGACCTGGTCAAGCCGGGCGTGGAAGTGATCACGCCGAACCCGAAGACCTCCGGGGGCGCGCGCTGGAACTTCCTCGCCGCCTGGGCCTGGGCCAAGCATCAATTCGGAAGTGACGACCAGGCCCAGGCGTACGTCGAAAAGCTCTACAAACAGGTTCCGGTGCTGGATACCGGCGCCCGCGGCTCGACCATCACCTTCGTCAACAACAAGATCGGCGACGTGCTGCTGGCCTGGGAGAACGAGGCCTTCCTCGCCCTCAAGGAACAGGGCGGGGAGGATCTCGAGATCGTCGTGCCGTCCCTGTCGATCCTGGCCGAGCCGCCGGTGGCGGTGGTGGACAAGAACGTCGACAAGAAAGGCACCCGCGAGGTCGCGGAGGCCTACCTGAAGTACCTGTACAGCGACGAAGGCCAGCGCATCGCGGCGAAGAACTTCTACCGCCCGCGCGACCCGAAGGTCGCGGCCGAGTTCGCCAAACAGTTCCCGACGCTCGAACTGGTGACCGTCGACCGGGAGTTCGGCGGCTGGAAGAGCGCCCAGCCCAAGTTCTTCAGCGATGGCGGGATCTTCGACCAGATCTACAAGGCCCAGTGACAGCCGCAACCGGCTTCGGGCCGCGGAACGGTGCGCTTGGCGCACCGTTCTGGCTTGAGCGTTTCAACGCAGAGAAGGACACACAATGTCGCGACGTACCTCCCCCGTCATACCCGGCTTCGGGCTGACGCTGGGCTACACCCTGGTGTATCTCAGCCTGTTGGTGCTGATTCCCCTGGGTGCGCTGTTTCTCAAGACCACCCAGCTCGGCTGGAGCGAGTTCCTCGCCATCATCACAGCGCCGCGGGTGCTCGCCGCGCTCAAGCTGAGCTTTTCCACCGCCTTCGCCAGCGCGCTGCTCAACGGGATGATCGGCACCCTGCTGGCCTGGGTGCTGGTGCGCTACCGCTTCCCCGGACGCAAGCTGATCGAGGCGATGATCGACCTGCCCTTCGCCCTGCCGACGGCGGTGGCCGGCATCGCGCTCACCGCCCTCTATGCGCCGACCGGTCTGGTCGGACGCTTCGCCGGCGAGCTGGGCCTGAAGATCGCCTATACCCCGCTCGGCATCACCCTGGCGCTGACCTTCGTCACCCTGCCCTTCGTCGTGCGCACCCTGCAGCCGGTGCTCGCCGACTTCCCCCGCGAGGTGGAGGAAGCCGCCGCCTGCCTCGGCGCCAAGCCCTGGCAGGTGTTCCGCCACGTGCTGCTGCCGGCGCTGCTGCCGGCCTGGCTGACCGGTTTCGCCCTGGCCTTCGCCCGCGGCGTCGGCGAGTACGGCTCGGTGATTTTCATCGCCGGCAACATGCCGATGAAGACCGAAATCCTGCCGCTGCTGATCATGGTCAAGCTGGACCAGTACGACTACACCGGCGCTACCGCCATCGGCGTGCTGATGCTGGTGGTCTCGTTCGTCCTGCTGCTGGCGATCAATCTGCTGCAACGGCGCCTCGCGCGCGCCTGAGGAGGCCCCATGTCGTCCACCACCCTGACCGCCGCCGCTCCGGCCACGGCCGCCCGTCGCGAGCGCCACCCGGGACGCTGGCTGCTGATCGCCGGCGCCTGGCTGGCGTTCGTCCTGTTCCTGCTGCTGCCGCTCGTGGTCGTGCTCAGCGAAGCGCTGAAGCAGGGCTTCGGCACCTTCCTCTCGGCCATCCTCGAGCCTGACGCCCTCTCCGCGCTGAAGCTGACCCTGCTCGCGGTTGGCGTCTCGGTGCCGCTGAACCTGGTGTTCGGCGTCGCCGCCGCCTGGTGCGTGAGCAAGTACGAGTTCCCCGGCAAAAGCCTGCTGGTGACGCTGATCGACCTGCCGTTCTCGGTCTCGCCGGTGATCGCCGGCCTGATCTACGTGCTGCTGTTCGGCGCCCAGGGCTACTTCGGTCCCTGGCTGCAGGACCACGACATCCAGATCGTCTTCGCCGTGCCCGGCATCGTGCTGGCCACCCTGTTCGTCACCGTGCCCTTCGTCGCCCGCGAGCTGATCCCGCTGATGCAGGAACAGGGCACCCAGGAAGAGGAAGCCGCGCGCCTGCTCGGCGCCAACGGCTGGCAGATGTTCTGGCACGTCACCCTGCCGAACATCAAATGGGGCCTGATCTACGGCGTGGTGCTCTGCACCGCCCGGGCGATGGGCGAGTTCGGCGCGGTATCGGTGGTCTCCGGGCATATCCGCGGGATGACCAACACCCTGCCGCTGCACGTGGAGATCCTCTACAACGAGTACAACCA
Organism: Azotobacter bryophylli; assembly: GCF_042643485.1. Taxonomy (NCBI): domain Bacteria; kingdom Pseudomonadati; phylum Pseudomonadota; class Gammaproteobacteria; order Pseudomonadales; family Pseudomonadaceae; genus Azotobacter; species Azotobacter bryophylli. Next base: position 94,190 of record NZ_JBHRSJ010000036.1, read on the forward strand.
TGTCGCCGCCTTCAGCGTCGCCAGCCTGCTCCTGCTCCTGGCGCTGGCCATCCTGCTGCTCAAGCAGTGGAGCGAGTCCCGCCTGTCCCGTCTCAAGTCCAAGCCCGTCGAGGAATAAGCCATGTCCATCGAAGTCCGTCACGTCAGTAAGCAGTTCGGCGCCTTCAAGGCTCTCGACGACATCAACCTGGACATCCACAGCGGAGAGCTGGTCGCCCTGCTCGGCCCCTCGGGCTGCGGCAAGACCACCCTGCTGCGGATCATCGCCGGCCTGGAGACGCCGGACCGCGGCAACATCGCCTTCCACGGCGAGGACGTGTCCGGTCGCGACGTGCGCGAGCGCAACGTCGGCTTCGTGTTCCAGCACTACGCCCTGTTCCGCCACATGACGGTGTTCGACAACGTCGCCTTCGGCCTGCGCATGAAGCCCAAGCGCGAACGGCCGGGCGAGGCCAAGATCGCCGAGAAGGTGCACGAGCTGCTGAACCTGGTGCAGCTCGACTGGCTCGCCGACCGCTACCCGGACCAGCTCTCCGGCGGCCAGCGCCAGCGCATCGCCCTGGCTCGCGCCCTGGCGGTGGAGCCGAAGATCCTGCTGCTGGACGAGCCGTTCGGCGCCCTCGACGCCAAGGTGCGCAAGGAGCTGCGCCGCTGGCTGGCGCGCCTGCACGAGGAGATCAACCTGACCAGCGTGTTCGTCACCCACGACCAGGAAGAAGCCATGGAGGTCGCCGACCGCATCGTGGTGATGAATAAGGGCGTGGTCGAGCAGATTGGCGCGCCGGGCGAGGTCTACGAGCATCCGGCCAGCGATTTCGTCTACCACTTCCTCGGCGATTCCAACCGGCTGGAGCTGGGCGGGGACCGGCACATCCTGTTCCGCCCGCACGAGGTTTCCCTGTCGCGCCAGGCCGCGGCCGATCACCGCCCGGCCCAGGTGCGCGACATCCGCCCGCTCGGCGCCATCACCCGGGTGACCCTGCAGGTGCAGGGCCAGGACGAGCTGATCGAGGCCGAGGTGAGCAAGCAGCATCCCGGCCTGGTCGCCCTGGCCCGCGGCGAGACCCTGTACTTCAAGCCCGCCGTGTAACCCACCGGGAACGGAAGGCAGACCCGCCCGGCGTCTGCCTCTCCCGCTTCCTGTCCCTGCATCGCCCTCTCCCGTTCCCCCACGGCCGTCTGGCTGCCGGCCGCCTGCCCCTTAGCCTCTGCCCAGCTCGACCGGGAGTCCCCTCCCCGCTTTACGCGCCCCTGGATTCCCGCTGGAACAGAAAGAGGCAGCAAACCTCCGACGCACACCATAATTGACCATCCGATCAGATTGTCCCGATGCGTGCGTTCGTCCGGATGGCGCCAGGCACCTGCGCAAGCCAACCGACCATCCGATTGATAATCAAGTAGTTATACGAAACGAGCGGCTCGGCGCAGCCTCTTGGCGCAACTATTGCTCACGCGGAAACCTGACAACTTGGACAACATCCGTCCGCGTGCAATAGGAGCTAGCCCAATAATGAAAGCCGTTCTACGCAGTACCGCTCTGGCAGCCGGCCTGTTCGCCAGCGGGGAATCCCTGGCAGGAAGCCCCCTGATCTGGCAAACCAACAGCCTGACCTACCTGTGGGGCGAGCATTTCAAGGTGGATGCCGGGGACATCCAGCAGACCCTCACCTTCGAGCATGCCAGCAGCTGGACCTGGGGCGACCTCTTCATCTTCTGGGACAACAAGTGGTTCAACGGCCAGGCGAGCGACGGCGGCCACACCTATTACGGCGAGATCACCCCGCGCTTCTCGCTGGGCAAGATCTTCCGCACCGACTTCTCCTTCGGCCCGGTCAAGGACGTGCTGCTCGCCACCACCTTCGAGCGCGGCGAACACGGCAACAAGAGCTACCTGTTCGGCCCGGGATTCGACTTCAAGGTCCCCGGCTTCGACTACTTCCAGCTGAACTTCTATTACCGCAAACCAGACGGCAGCTACGGCAACAAGCCCTCCGGCCAGTGGCAGCTGACCCACGTGTCGTCGGTGACCCTTCCCGTGGGCGGCTCCGACATCCTGATAGACGGCTACATCGACTGGGGCATGAACGATGCCGGGCACAGGAGCGTACCGGGCAACTACATGCACCATAACCTGCACATCAACCCGCAGATCAAGTACGACCTGGGCAAGGCGCTGAGCTACCAGCCGAAGCGACTCTACGTGGGGATCGAGTACAGCTACTGGGCGAACAAGTACGGCATCAAGAGCAGCAAGGCGTTCGATACCGACGAGAGCAGCACCAGCCTGCTGCTCAAGATGCATTTCTGATGGCGCGCGCCGGCACGCTTCGGCTAGATCTCGATCTGCGTCCCCAGCTCGATCACCCGGTTCGCCGGCAACTGGAAGTAGGCCATGCTGCTGTTGGCGTTCTTCAGCAGGAAGGCGAACAGAGCCTCGCGCCAGTAGGCCATGCCGATGCCCCGGGAGGGGATCACGGTTTCCCGGCTGAGGAAGTAGGTGGTGCGCATCGGGCTGAAGTCCAGGTCTTCCAGATGGCTCAGGCGCAGGGCGTTGGGCACGTTCGGCTCATCCATGAAACCGAAGTGCAGGATCACCCGGTAGAAGCCCTCGCCGTAGTAATCCACCTGGAAGCGGCGCTCCGCCGGGACTCGCGGGCTGTCCTCGGTCAGCACCGTGAGCAGCACCACCCGCTCGTGGAGCACCTGGTTGTGCAACAGGTTGTGCAGCAGGGCGTGCGGCACCGCATTCGGCCGCGCGGCGAGGAACACCGCGGTGCCGTGGACGCGGTGCGGCGGCTGCAGCCGCACGCTGTCGATGAAGGTCGGCAGCGGCAACGCGCTCTCGTCCAGGCGCTCGATCAGCGACTGCTTGCCGCGTCGCCAGGTGGTCATCAGGGTGAACAGGGCGATGCCGGCGATCACCGGAAAGGCGCCGCCCTGGACGACCTTGGGCACGTTGGCGGTGAAGAACAGGCTGTCGACGAACAGGAAGCAAAGCAGCACGGGGATCGCCAGCCAGCGCGGGAAGCGCCAGAGCAGCAGCACCACGGAGGCCACCAGCAGGGTGTCGATCAGCATGGTGGTGGTCACCGCCACGCCGTAGGCCGCCGCCAAGGCCCCCGAGGAGCCGAAGCCGAGGACCAGCAGGACCACACCGACCATCAGCATCCAGTTCACCACGCTGATGTAGATCTGCCCCTGCTCGGCGCTGGAGGTGTACTGGACCAGCATGCGCGGCACGTAGCCGAGCTGGATCGCCTGATGGCTGAGGGAGAAGGCGCCGGAAATCACCGCCTGGGAAGCGATGATGGTCGCCAGGGTGGCCAGCACGATCATCGGCATCAGCGCCCAGTCCGGCGCCAGCAGGTAGAAGGGATTGCGCGCCGTGCTGGGGTCGCTCAGCAGCAACGCGCCTTGGCCGAAGTAGTTGAGCACCAGCCCCGGCAGTACCAGCAGGAACCAGGCCCGGGTGATCGGCCGGCGGCCGAAATGGCCCATGTCGGCGTAGAGCGCCTCGGCCCCGGTCAGAGCCAGGACCACCGCTCCGAGAATGGCCACACCGAGCCCTGGGTGGCTGACGAAGAAATTCATCGCCCACCAGGGTTTGAGGGCATGCAGCACCTCGGGCTGCTGGAGGATGCCGCGGATGCCCAACACGCCGAGCACCAGGAACCAGACCACCATCACCGGACCGAAGAGAATGCCGATGCGTGCGGTACCGTGCTTCTGGATCAGGAACAGACCGATCAGCAGTATCACCGTGACCGGTAGCACCCAGTGGCTGACGGCCGGCAGCGCCACCTCCAGGCCCTCGACGGCGGACAGCACGGAAATCGCCGGGGTGATCATGCTGTCGCCGTAGAACAGCGCGGTGCCGAACAGACCGAGCAGCATCAGCAGGCCACTCAGGCGCGGATAGGCCGCGGTGGCGCGGCGGGCCAGGGCGGTCAGGGCCATGACGCCGCCCTCCCCCTCGTTGTCGGCGCGCAGGATGAACAGCACGTACTTGATCGACACCACCCAGATCAGCGACCAGAAGATCAGCGAGAGGATGCCGAGCACCCCATCGTGATTGACCTGCACCCCGTAGTGGCCGGCGAAGACCTCCTTCAGGGTGTACAGCGGGCTGGTGCCGATGTCTCCATAGACCACGCCGGCGGCCGCGACCAGCAGCCCGAGCGCGGAGGGCGCCTTGTGCCCGGCTGCCGATGACGCTGTGGATTCACTCATTCGAGAGCTCCTGGCGGAGGGGATCAGGGTGACGCTCGGATAGGAGCCTTCTCCGTCATTATCGACGCGAAACCGCCATCGGTCATGGGGGAGATTCGCGCAGGCGGTAGCCGATGCCGGCCTCGGTGACGATGAAGCGCGGCGCGGTCGGGTCGTCACCGAGCTTCTGGCGCAGATGGCCGATCACCACCCGGAGGTAATGGCTGTCCTCCACGTGGGTCGGCCCCCAGATGTCCCGCAGCAATTGCTGCTGGGTCACGACCCGGTCCAGGGCGCCGGCGAGCATGGCGATGACCGCATACTCCTTGCGGGTCAGGGCGATGTCCTCGCCGTTCAGCGTGACCCGCCGACAGGCCAGATCCACCCGCAGCGGGCCGCAATCGATCAGCGTACGCGCCTGGTCGCAGGGAACCGATCGGCGCAGCAGCACCCGAACCCGGGCGAGGAACTCCTGGATGCTGAAGGGCTTGGTCACGTAGTCGTCGGCGCCGCCATCCAGGGCCAGCACCTTCTCGCCGTCGCCGGCGCGTACCGAGAGCACCAGCACCGGCACCCGGGAGGTCAGGCGCAGGGTCTGGAGTACCTCCTTGCCGTCCATGTCCGGCAGGCCGAGGTCGAGCACCAACAGGTCGGGCCGGGCCTGCCCGGCCAGGGCCAGCCCCTCGCCACCGGTACCGGCCTCCAGCACGCGGTAGCCCTGGGCGGCCAGACTGATGCGCAGGAACTTGCGGATCTGCGCCTCGTCGTCGATGACCAGGATCTGCGGCTTGCTCATGTCGCCTTTCGTCATTCGTCTTCCGGCCCGTCGCCCAACCGCGGCAGGGCCTGCAGGGAGAGATGCAGAGTCAGGGTCGTGCCCTGCCCGTCCAGACCGTCGCCCACCGTCACCCGGCCGCCATGGGCCGTGACCAGCCCCTGGCAGATGGCCAGCCCCAGGCCGGTGCCTTGTCCACCGCGGTCCCCGCGGGCCGCGGTGTAGAACATGTCGAAGATCTTCTCCCGCTCGCCGGGAGGAATGCCAGGCCCCTGGTCGCTGACGGCGATGCGCAGCTCCCGCTCGTCGCTTTCCACCGTCACCCGCAGATGCCCGGCCGGCGGCGAGAAACGCGCGGCGTTCTCCAGGACGTTGACCAGCGCCTGCTCAATCAGCGCCGTATGCACGAACAGCAGCGGCAGCTCGCCGGCCATCCGCGTCTCCACCGTGAAAGGCGCCAGGACCGGCTTGAGGCGCTGCAGGGCGCTGGCGACGATATCGACCGGCGCTACCCAGTCGCGCTCCAGCTTGATCCCGCCATGTCCTAGCCGGGTCATATCCAGCAGGTTCTGGATGTAGCGATCAAGCCGCTCGGCTTCGTCGCGGGTGCTTTCCAGAAGCTCGCGACGATCCTGCTCGCCGATCTGCCCGTCGAGAGTCAGCAGGCTGTCGATGGCACCGTGCATCACCGTCAGCGGCGTGCGTAGATCGTGGGATACCGAGGCCAGCAAGGCGCTGCGCAGTTGCTCGGTTTCCCCGTGCAAGCGGGCCTTCTCCAGCGCCTCGGCCAGTTGCGCCCGCGCCAGGGCCTGGGCCAGCGGTCGGCCGAGAGCGGCCAGCAGGCGTCGGCGCTGGGCCGGCAGCGGTTGCCCGTCGTTGGGCATGACGCCGAGCAGGGCCAGCGGCCCCTCCTCGCTGGACAGCGGCCACCACCACCAGCGCCCTTCCGGCAAGGTATCGGTGCCGAGACCGGCCGGCAGTTCGTGCTGCCATACCCACTCGGCGGCGGCTCGTTCGTTGTCGCTAAGATTGGGCGGCAGGCCGGCCTCGTCGCGCAGTCCGCCTGCGCCATCGGGGCCGAGCAGGCAGATGTCCAGATCGCGCCAGAGGGCGAACTGCTGCATGGCGGCGTCCAGCACCGCCTGACGGTCGGTGGCGGCGGTCAGCTTGCGCGAGAGGTCGAGCAGCGCGGCCGTTTCCGCCTGGGTATCGCGCAGGGCCTCCATCTGCCGGCGTTGGCGGGTCGCCAGGTTGCCGGTCAACGCCGCCATGAGGAGGAAGAACAGCAGGGTCAGTACGTCCTGCTGGTGATGCACGCTGAGGGAAAAGGTCGGCGAAATGAACAGAACGTCGTAGGCGACGAAGGACAGCACTGCGCAGAGCAGGGCCGGACCGAGCCCGCCACGTACGGCGACCAGCAGGACCGCCACCAGGAACACCAAGGATATGTTCGACAGCTCCAGGAACAGGGAGATGCCCCAGGCTGCGCCGCTCGCCAGCAGGGTCGCCAGCGGCGCCTGCAAGTAGGCCCACAGGGAAGCCAGGTGGCGCCGCGGTGCAGGCTGGGGCAGCGGGCCGTGCTCACCGCCGGTGAGCACATCGATCTCCAGGTCCTTCCCGCTGCGCAGCAACCGCGGGACGAGGCCCTTGGTCAACCAGCGCCGACGCGACGGCTGGCCATGGCCCACCAGCAGCACGCTGGCGCGCCGCTCCTGGGCATGCTGCAGCAGGGTCTCCGCCACGTCGTCGGCCCGCAGGACGATGACCTCGCCACCGAGACGTTCAGCCAGCTGCTGAGCGGACTGCAGCAATTGCCGCCGGTGTTCGCTGCGGGGACGAGCGGTATCGACATGCACCAGGCTCCAGGGAAGCTGGCGTCGCCGGGCCACCTGGCAGGCGTGGCGAACCAGACTCTCGGCCTGCAGATCGCCATCCACCGCAACCAGCAGGCGGCCGAGCACCACCGGGGTTTCGCGCCCGGACTGGCGATAGCGCCGATGCAGCTCGGCATCAGCCCGCGCCGCCACCACCTGCAAAGCCAGAGCGCGCAAGGTCGCAAGGCTGCTCAGACTGAAGGACTTCGCACCGTGACCTTCCGCTCCTTTCTCCCCGTGCACCCTGCCCTCGCGCAAGCGCTCGAGCAGTTCATGGGGAGGCAGATCGACCAGCTCCACCTCATCGGCCTCGTCCAGCAGCCAGTCCGGAACGGTCTCGTCGACTACCAGACCGGCCGTCGCTTCGACTTGGTTCCTCAGGCTTTCCAGGTGATGGACGTTGAGCGTGGCGTGCACGTCGATACCCGCGGCCAGCAGCTCCTGCACATCCTGCCAACGCTTGGCATGCCGGCTGCCGGGTGGATTGCCATGTGCCAACGGAGCGATCAGGGTAACCTGCGGCGGTCTGGCCAGCAGCTCCTCGAGGTCCAGGACTGTCGTCCTGATCTGCGAGCGGGTCGGCAAGAACTCGGCGAGCAGCGCCTCCACCTCGGCCGAGCCATCGGATTCGACCACGCCGATCCGTACATCCACCCCGTGACGCTGCAGCTCCCAGGCGGCATGCAGCATGGCGCCGGTCTTGCCGACGCCCGGCGCCGCTCCCAGATAAAGCTTGAGCCGTCCGTAGCCACCCTGCTGACCGGATACGGGCGGAGTGCAGCCCGAGGCGGATACGAGGAGGGATGCATCAATCATGCGGACCATGGGTGAAGCACGTGATGGATGGGACTTCAGTATCCCCCGTTCGCCGAGGTCATGCTGTAAAAAAGCCGTAAAAACTATCGCCCCATTCCCACCACTGACAGGCCTTACCTGGCGCGAAGACGATCTTGGAATCCCAGGATCAAACAGGCTATTGCCGACTTCTCGGCTTCATGGCGAAACGGGACGCCCATGTCTCTCCGTTGCGGAGGAAACGACCTGAAGCGACTCATTCATCGCACGGTCCGAGTATCAGTCATCAGCCAGCAAAGAGCGCCCTCGCAGGATTGCAAGGGACGGAATGGGCAACTGGAAGAAATGAGAGCTGACCTGACTTGCAGCCTGGGTAAACATAAAAAACCGCCCACTAGCAGAATAGACGAGGCCATTCATGCTACTGGGCGGGGTCAGGCGATTACTCTACAGACTCAGCCTCTACGAGGTTGAGCTTGCCCTCATTCAGGCGGTAGACCTGGTCAGCGATATGAATCATGGCAGGCCGGTGCGAAACGGCGATGATGGTGATCGCCGGGGATAGCGCCTTCAGCGTGGAACAGATCGCCTCTTCCGACTCCGGATCCAGCGCGCTGGTAGCCTCGTCAAGAATCAGCAGACGCGGATTGTGCGCCAGTGCCCGGGCGATCACGATACGCTGACGCTGCCCGCCGGAAAGCTTGCCTCCCCGCTCCCCCACGATGGTCTGCAGACCGGCGGGAGATTTTTCTACGAACTCCCAGGCTCCGGCCTGCTTGAGCGCTCGCTCGGCATCCGCCGCAGTCAGTGCCGGATCTCCCAGCGTGACGTTGGCCAGAATCGTATCGTGCAGAAGCAGGGTTTCCTGGGGAACGTAACCGATCATCCGACGCCAGCGCTGGCGGTCCAGCTCCTCAATCGGCACACCGTCGACCGATATCTTGCCGGATTGCGGTGCCAATAGAACGCAGATCAGATCGAGGATGGTCGTTTTACCCGCACCCGAGGGGCCAACCAGACTGGTGAACGAGCCAACAGGGATCCGGAGATTGACTGCATCCAGAATCTGGCGTGCACCATAAGTGAATGACACCCCTTCGAAGACGATGTCCTTCTGTAGCGTCGGGGTTCGGTTACCGCCTGAAGGCTCGGCATCCGCTGCTGCCGTATCGATCGCCTCCTGCAGCGCCCAATAGGCGCTATCCTGCGCAGCCATACGGTGATAGCGCTGCTGGGCTTTATGCATCAGCCCCAGCACTCGCACGACGAGGAAGATGAGAACCATGACATGGGACAGTGGGAGGTGCCACACCACCACTCCTGCATAGAGCCCGGCAGCGGCCAGGATCGCAAGCATCGGCTCCTGCAGCGCTCGGAGAGTCTCGCGACTCATGACCTCGCGCTCCATGGCCTTGTTGAGCTCTGCAGCCTGGCTCCTGAGCAACGAGTCGGCGATATCCTCTCGAGCCATGGCCTTGAGAGGCTTCACTGAGCTCAGCGTGTCAGTCAGATGGGTGAGCAGATCCCGCATCAGACGGGTCTGGCTTTTACCTGCCCGACGTGAGGTTTTTGCTAATCTCTGCAAAGCGATCAGCAGAATGAAGCCCACTACCAAGGAAACGAGAGTGGCCTGCCAGGACACGAAAAGCGCGATAAACGCATAGACGCCGGCCTGAATGCACAGGGCCAACATATTGGCAGCATGCTCATAGCCAGTCGAAGCACGATATGCCTCGGTCGCTACTGCATTGGCCAAGGCTCCGGTCGACTGTCGCAGATAATATTCCCAGCGGCTCCCCAGCAGAGAGCGGATCAGATTGACGCGCAGATCGGTAGCGACATGGGCTACGGTATACCCCACCTGCCGGTTGCCGAGCAGAATCAATGTACTGCTGACAGTCATACCGAGCACAATCACGGACAACATGACTAGAACGGTCGGTTCCAAACCGAACCAGTGCAGGACATCAACGACCTTCTGAGCAAATGATGAGTGAGTCTGATCCCCCAGAGTTACCGATAACAAAGGAAGCATGGTGGTTAGGCTGACGCTTTCAGCGACACCAGCCAGTAGCAGACTGATGAGCATGAGCAACGTACGTGCCGGATAAGCCCGACCAAAAGCAACAATAATACGCATGGCTATCGTTCAGAGAGTGAGAAGGGCTTCCTGGGTGAGGCTAGGCAACATGGAGCACTTATGAAGGCCTGTCACCAGTTAGCCGACACGCTGCAGGACAGACTTGATCGCAACGAAGCAGCTCGACACGGATAGTGGTACCAACCAGCAAGAGCGCGAGTGGAACCGGTTTGTTCCACTCGCGCTCTTCTTACTGTCGGATCAAGGGATCAATCAGCCCTGGTTGCCAGCAACGGCAGCAGGAAAAATGGGGCGCAACTCGTCGAAAGCCCGGATAATGCGGTCGATCTGCTCAGGCGTATGCGCAGCGCTCACGCTGCAACGCACCAGTGCCTGCCCCCCTGGGGATGCCGGCGGAAGCACCAGATTCACATACACGCCATGCTCGATAAGAGTCTGCCAGAAGGCCACCCCCTCCTGAGGGGAGCCCAGCATGACCGGAATAACCGGGCTAGCTTGCGGACCGAGCCTATAACCAAGATCCGCCAACCCTTTATAGAGCTGACGAGCATTGGACCACAGGTGCTCGCGTAGCTCAGGTCGAGCTCGCATGGTCTTCAAGGATGCACGGACCGAAGCGATGGATGAAGGAGAAGGAGAAGCCGTGAAGATGTACGGGCGGCTGGCGTAGCGCAGCAGGTCCATTTCCGGATGGTGACTAACCGCGAATCCACCAATGGCACCCAGGCTCTTACTGAATGTGCCTAGGACGATGTCCACATCCGCTTCGACGCCCAGCTCTTCGGCCAACCCACGACCATGAGCTCCGAGGACACCAACAGAATGCGCCTCATCAACCAGCAAATAGCCGCCGAGGCGACGCTTCACGTCGACGATTTCTTTCAGCGGCGCTTGATCGCCCAGCATGCTATAGATGCCTTCGACGATAATGATGACATCCCGAGCACGCTCGCCCAGGCGCAGCATCCTGCGCTCCAAGTCGGCAGCATCGTTATGACGGAAACGAATGATTTCAGGCCCGCCAAGCTTGCAAGCGTCATAAATACTGGCGTGACAATCTGCATCGAGCAATACCAGATCACCGGGCCCGGCTAGAGTCCCGATCACGCCTAGATTCGCGAGATAACCGGTCGAAAAAACCATCGCTGAGCGGCGCTGGAAGAAATCGGCCAACTCGGCCTCAAGCGCCATGTGACTGCCGTAGCTACCATTAGCCATACGGGAACCAGTAGTGCCGGTACCCTCATGTTTCAATGACAACTGCGCAGCCTTGATGCTCTCAGGATCGAAAGTCAGCCCCAAGTAGTTATTGGTGCCAGCCAATACCACCTTGAAGTCGCCGATACGCCCTTCAGTCGGAGAAAAAATCTCGTCTATGCGAGTACCGAAGGGATTGAGTCCGCTCTGGACCAAGGCGGCACGGTCCTGAGCCAGCTTCTCAAACTTATCGAACAACGCCATTATCACCCTCCATCAACGAAAACACCGCCTGAGACAGTTGGGCAGGAGTACGCACGTCCGTCAGGATGTTCAGTGGTATGGAAATATCAAATTCATCTTCGAGCTCCATCAGTAGATCCATGATCTTGATGGACTCCAATCCTAGGTCTTCCACCAGATCAATATCTGGGGAGATGGCTTTTCCGGCCGGAGCCAGACGTTCCAGGTAGACCAATAGCCGTTCCAGTATCTTCTCTTGGGAAATCATCGTGAAATCCTTCAGGTTCTAGATGTGCCTTTTGCCTGACTAGAACCAACGTTCTTGCAAGGCCCGGCTTAACAAGATTTGCGGCTCCCATCCCAATGCTTTCTGGATGGGACCATTGCTGCAAGACCAATCAGAATGCGTCAGTTCACGCACCTTCGCAGGAGTCAACATCGGAGCACGATGAAAAAGTCGCGAAAAGTATAGGTTGAACCACGCCAAACCTCTTAACAGAGGCGTCGGAATGCTGAGCTGATGTACTGGGCCATTTCGAATTTCCGCCGCAATGGCCGCGATGCTGCTCCAGTCATACCCACCTTGTTGGCAATCGTTCAACTCGTAGGTACCGGACGGCGCTTCCGGCGCCACAAGCCATTTCAGCACAGCGTTGGCCAGATCCTCCACATGTATGAAGGAAAGCCTGGATTCACTTTCACCAAGGGTGAATAACCACCCACGGAGCAGCCACTCGAATAACGGCCGCATTTCTCGGTCGCCTGGCCCATAGACCGCTGTGGGCCGAAAAATGGTCACAGCAACATCTCTGGCAGCACTCCTGACCTGCTGCTCTGCTGCGTATTTAGAGGAAGCATACCAAGAAAGACCCGGATACCTTGCAGCGAGCGTAGACATTAATAGAAAGCGCTCACATGTACCAGCGTTCCGAGCCGACTCAATCAGACGCACACTACCCTCAGTGTTAATCTGATTGAACTCATCAGAGGAAGCGCCGCGTACTGCTCCTGCACAATGGATAACCGCATCAGCACCGGCAACGAGCTCATCAAGCGCATCGATATCTCCAAGCCCGCCATGCACCCACTCAGTAGCATCCTCTGAGCCGCCAGAATGGCGGCTCAAGGCTCGAACGTGAACACCCAAGTGGAGCAAACGTTGTCGCAGGACACTACCTATGAAGCCGGTCGCCCCCGTCAGGGCAACAATCCGAGCCATAAAGGTCTAACCGACTGCCATCGACAGCCCTGCCCCGGACTGAAGCTGCTCAAGATAACGCTTACGAGCCTCAGCACGGGAAGGTTTACCCGATGATGTGCGCGGAAGAGAATGCGGGGGGACAAGCTCAACCTTCGCAATAAGGCCAAACTCGCTGCTTATCATCCCAACCAAAGTTTGGACGAGGCGCTCCCTCTTTTCCGGGTCTGTCAAGCGACATTGGACCTGAACAACTACTTGCGGGTCCGAATCCGTTGGTATGAGGAAAACGATAACGTCCCCAGGTCGGACCTCAGGCTGGGTTTCAACTAGGTATTCGATATCTTGGGGCCAAATATTACGACCGCGGACAATCAGAAGATCTTTTCGTCTCCCAGTGATGAAAAGCTCTCCATTACTCAAGTACCCAAGATCGCCAGTATCGAGCCAATCTCCGTTTTTCACGGACTGGGTCGACTCCTCATCTCTGAAATAACTCGACATCAAACTGGGCCCCTGTAGCGTGACTTTCCCAACCTGGCGTTCGGCCAAAGGACGCCCAGCATCATCGCGGATTTCGAGCTTATGTCCAGAAAGAATCGAACCACAGTTTACAAATGTACTGGCTTTACTCTCATCGCCGTTGGCAAATGGCACAGCAACGGAGTGATGCTCCAGCTCCCAACGATCGACTCGGTCAATCTGTACGCCAGCACCGCGGCGAGCAAAAGTCACACCGAGAGTACTTTCAGCTAGGCCATAGCAAGGCAGGAAGGCATGCGCATCGAACCCAGAAGGAGCAAACTGCTCAGCAAATCGCTCCAACACCTCGGCACGAATGGGCTCGGCACCAATACCAGCCACACGCCAAGAAGACAGATCAAAGCGCGAAGCCTCGCTCTCACGGGCGCGGCGGGTACAAATATCATAGCCAAAAGGCGGTGAGAACGAGATGGTGCCACGATTTTGGCTGATCAGATTAAGCCACTGCCGCGGACGCATCGCGAAGTCCTGGGTACGCAGATAGTCTACAGACAGCTGCGATACCATAGGGCCGAGCACGAAACCTACCAACCCCATGTCATGATAAAAGGGTAGCCAGGACACGCAACGGTCGGAAGGCCGCACACCCAACCCCTCCCGCACCATTCCTTGCAGGTTCGCCATTGCCGCACGCTGCGTCACAACCACACCGCGAGGGAAACGAGTACTGCCCGACGTGTACTGAAGGTAGGCGATATCGTCAGGTTGCGGAGTCTCAAGATCCACACACGGAACATCAAGAGCTTTTATATCTTTGACAGAACCTATGAATAACGGCGCCAAAGTCGCAGCCGCCTCTTGAGCAAAAGGCATCCAATCTGCAGACCCAAGTATTGCGGATGGCTCACAGCTTTTTAGCAACCCTTTGAGCTTCTCAACATAAGAAGCATGACTACCCAAGCCTGAAGGGATAGGAAGAGGCACAGGGATGAAGCCAGCATACTGACAACCATAGAAGGCTTCCATGAAGCCGGGATCAGTATCAGCAATGAGCGCAACTCGATCGCCTTTCCTCAAGCCGAGGCCATGGAGGCGCTTAGCCAAAGCCAATGCTTCCCGCCTCAAAGCAGCATATTGCACGACAGCCGTCAGACGACAACGACCGTCATAAAAATTCATGCCAGTATGCCCAAGCGCCGCGTAATCAAGAGCCTCTGCAAGAGTCGAAAAATCCGCCAACCGCTGAGGCAGAACGTGTTGAGTTAGAGTCGCAGACATATAAAGTTTGGCCATCAGTTCAGTCCAGCGCAACGACTATACAATGCAGCAAGCCAATCGGCGAGGCTAGCAGCATGCCGGTCAGATCTGCCTAAAACGCCTCTTTGCAATAAAAATCACAAAAAGCACAAATCAATAGGGCCATCATCCAGCCCCTATAGTTTACCTTAATATGACACCGCGATAAAGCCTCTCCAACCAAGCGAGCGCAAACGTATTGCCTTACCCCCAGATAGCTGCTATGTAGGGACGTGAAAATCCAGATACGGACAGCCGCCTCCCGCACCGCACCCTTAGCCCCCACCCAACACAGACAAAAAAACCTAGGGTACGGACTATACAGAAAATTCAATGCAGAAGCTCTCAGCACGCGAACAACCCACCGAGCGCACCTAACAAAGCACAGTTCAATACAACGAAGCACCACCCCCAAGCAATACGAGACCAGTAGAATCCAAAAACCCCGGGGCGCCGATATCTTTTCATACAGAGCGCAACGACCAAGCGCATTCGAATGGCAGCAGAGTAACCATGACAGAAGGAGTGACACTACCGCATAATAGCGTCAAGCCAGTCCAATTCTCGCTATACAACCATCCCCACCATCCGGCTGGATGTTTTCCAATTTGCCACAGAAGATAACGTGCTGAGGGTTTCGCGCGTGGACCAGATCCGTCCCAGAGGCAATCAATTGATCGTCATCAAGCCCGTACTGAGTAAGTCTGACCTAGATCTCTTTATTCGACTGCCAGGCCTGCTCTATCGAAACGATCCCCATTGGATAGAGCCTCTTCATTTCGAACGCCGTCAACATCTTTCCCCAAAGAACCCTGTTTTCGGTCACCTGAAATGGCAAGCCTGGATCGCATGGGCAGGCGACAAACCTGTAGGCCGCATCACCGCCCAGGTCGACACCCTGCATCGCCAATTACATGGCAATGATACAGGCCACTTTGGCATGCTAGAGGCCATAGACGACCCCGCCGTCTTTGAAAGCCTCATGTCTACAGCGGAAAGCTGGCTCCAACAGGAGGGCGCACACCGAATAACCGGCCCCTTCAACCTAACCATTAACGAAGAAAGCGGTCTACTGATCGAAGGATTTGATGAGCCCCCATGCGCACTTATGGGACACAGCAAGCCATATTATGGAACCAGGATAGAAGGCCTTGGCTACCAACCAGCTGTGGATCTATTGGCCTACTGGATGCGGACGGACGAACTAAATTTCCCCCCTCCCATTCGCCGCATGATGGATCGAGTACGCGATCGCGTAACCATCAGAGCGCTTAATCGCAAAAACTTCCAAGCTGAAATCAAGATTTTACGCGACATTTTCAATGATGCCTGGGCCAATAACTGGGGATACATCCCCTTCACCGAGGCCGAATTTGAAGAACTAGGAAAAAACCTAAAACTACTTGTACCAGGCGATTTATTATATATAGCCGAGGTCGATGGGGAACCGAGCGCCTTTATTGTGGCGCTACCCAACATCAACGAAGCGATTGCCCCCTTGAAAGGACGCCTCCTGCCGTTCGGCTGGCTACGCTTACTATGGAAAATGAAGGTACAAGGTGTTAGCACTGCCCGAGTACCATTAATGGGCGTCCGCCAGATGCACCAACACAGCCGCCTCGGCCCCACCCTGGCACTTCTTTTGATCGAGGCCCTATATACCCCATTTGTCAAACATGGAATTCAATCACTTGAAATGTCTTGGATTTTAGAAAGCAACACCGGCATGCGCAATATTCTTGAACACATCGGTGCTTACATCTACAAACGTTATCGTGTCTATGAAAAGCGAATTTGATGAAAAGAAATATGCCGCCTTAGTACTGGCGGCAGATAGGCATTCCGGAGACGTGGTGGCTGCCGCGACCGGGGCAGAGTGTAAAGCATTGGCACCAGTTGGCGGCGTACCAATGGTCCATAGGGTTATAAAAACCTTGCAAATGAGCAGCCTTGTGAATCGCATTACCTTAGTCGGCCCCTCCCGCGCGCTACTTCGCAAAGATGCTGAAATCGAAAATCTCCTAGCAACAAATCAGCTAGGCTGGTTGGAAAATGCCGCCTCCCCAAGTACAAGCGCCGCGCGTGCGTTAGAAAAGGAAGATCCACACCAACCAGTTCTCATCACAACAGCGGATCACGCACTTCTCAGGCCAGCAATCGTCGACTACTTTCTCGAGCAAGCCAATGCCAGCGGATGCGACTTCGTTGTAGGCCTAGCCCGACTGGAAACCGTTCAAGCACGCTTCCCCGATACCAAAAGAACCGCTACGAAACTCCGAGGCGGGCCTTACTGCGGATGTAATCTGTTTGCTTTCGCAAGTGAGCGAAGCCGAAACCTTGCGGTTTTTTGGCGCAAAATAGAACAGGAACGCAAGCACCCACGACGCGTAATTGCTGGAGCACTCGGTGTAAGTGCCGCTTTACGCTATCTACTTGGGAGTTTGACACTAGAGCAAGCGCTGGTACGACTATCCCGCAAGCTCGATGTTAAAATTGGAGCGGTTATCCTGCCATTTGCTGAAGCTGCCGTTGATGTGGATTCAACAGCCGATCTTTTTTTAGTTGAGAAAGTCTTGGCCGAGGAATCCGCGCAACCTTCAACCCAACACTAATTACCCTTGTGCTCGCCGCCCCGAGCGTTCTAAATAATCTTGGCCGGCGAGCGGAGCCCCCAACTCGCCAGATCGATCAGACCAAGCCCTCACTGCGGCGGGTTGTAGCAATATAGAGAATACTTGCAGGTTGCAGAGAAAGACTTGCTTGACAAGAGCAAGCAGCCTCATGCGCAACCTGCCTCAGCCCCGCCAGGAATCACTCACGATAGTTCTGCTTGCGCTTGCCGACTTACTCGGCACCAGAGAAGCCCCCAACTAATACATCAAGGCTCAAGCAGAACATAAACTATTTAAGCAGATAGCTAGGATTTATTCAGAGCCTAGATCATCGGATCATTAGCAAAATAATCCGATGAAGAAGGCGATCAGGCGAGCTTGCCACCCTTAGTTGCCAGCCTCTTTTACCCCTTTCCAGAGGCGAGCCTTAACCTGGACTGACTCCAAGTCGCCCGGAAAGTCTAGTTCCCCCCAACTTAGTCCTTCGATGGACTGAACAAAAACCTGGCCCGAGGCCTGAGCCAACTGATCAATGATGCTCAGGTACCAACGCTTAAGCGCTTCCGGCTTGCGCATATTTTCCTCGAGCGCTTTTCGGAACATCGCCGCCCCCTCCGGGCGGAAATACATCATGCCTATTGACTCACCATCGACAGTATCGAGAGGCAATGTTTTTCCAACCCGTGTCAGCCTATCTCCATCCAGGCAGACTTTCATATCATCACTGTCATAGCTAGATTTTTTATCGATCGCAAGCGTGATAGGCCTGGCAGGAGCCTCCAACAAACGCTGCAAAACCGGCAAATCAAAGAGGGTGTCGCCATTCAAGAGAATAAAATCATCCTGCATGGCCTGGCGAGCCATCCAACAACTTGCAAGATTGTCTGCCACCTCGAAGAAAGGGTTGAATAATGTAAAGATGAAGCCCTCGCCATATCGGTCGTTCAGCACACGCTCAACTTGATCAGCCCCATAGCCAACTACCACCGTAATATGCCGCACGCCAACAGCGAGCAACCCATCGACCTGCCATTCAATGACGGTACGCCCTGCGACTTCAATCAAACACTTAGGCCTACTCTCAGTGAAAGGAAGAAGGCGACGTCCTTGGCCAGCACTTAAAATTATTGCCCTGCGGGGCTCACTCCGCTCGAATTGATTCATGCCGTCTCCTGCATTGAAAAAACTCAACCACCATTAAGCAGCTGATCAAGATGGGCTACCCAGATAGCTCGCCACAATACTGACATACTGGTACGATGATTCGCCACTCGTGCCAGCAAGCTGGCTCAGCACACTACCTAGCTGATAGGATGGTTGGCCGCCCATACTGACATACTGCTATGCTGTGACGCCAGCCGAACCCACATGCAGGCAGGTACTCATGCTGGCGAATTGGCATTTCGCACATTAGACGGGCACAGTTAGCGCGCGCTTGGCCCCCCAAAAGGCTCATGAGTTCATGCTTCTGATTGAGCGTTACATCATCTCTGAAACACGCCGACCACTGATGGTCATGGTGGGAATTCTCACCTTCATCTTTGCTAGCTATTCATCCGAGCGCTATCTCGCAGAAGCCGCGAATGGAACTTTGGCACTAGATGTCGTCATGGATATTGTATTCTACAAGGTTTTGATTGCACTTGAGGTCTTAATTCCCGTTGCACTCTATGTAACAGTAGTTTTAAGCCTAGGCAGGCTATATCACGATACAGAAATGACTGCCATGTCTGCATCAGGGATAAGCCCAGCGCGCATCTATCAAGCGATCACCCTGCTGGCGATTCCTATTGCGATTGCCGTAGCATTGCTATCCATGTACGGCAGGCCATGGGCTTATGCCAATGCATATGATCTCGAACAACAATCTAAAACCGACCTCGATGTTAAGCATTTGCTACCAGAACGGTTTAACGTCAACGAAGAAAACGGTCGCATGATCCTAGCGGATCAAATTGATCGCAATACGGGACGACTTCAAGACATCCTGATTTTTGACGCAGGACAGCAAAGTACGCACCTTTTCCGAGCCCAGGAAGCATGGATTGCAGACCCTAATCCGAGCAACCCGGTTCTGGAGCTTAAGAAAGGCAATACTTATTCGCTCGAGCACATCGGCACTCGAGATCAGCAGATGTCCTTCGACAAAATGACGCTGCGCCTCACCCCCATCGAGCCTACAGCAGATTTTCGGCGGAAGGCAGCCTCGTCTAACAACCTAAAAAGCTCAAGGGAACTTGCAGACAAAGCCGAACTACAATGGCGCCAGTCCCGCGGACTTAGTACGCTGTTATTGGCTTTGCTTGCTGTGCCACTTAGCCGGACTGCACCCCGGCGTGGGCGATTTTCCACTCTACTACCCGTTGCGGTGGTATTCGCATTAGTTTTCTATGCGGGCGATATTTGTAAGAATCTCGTAGCCAAAGGCAATTTGCCTCTGTCACCCGGGCTATGGTCAATCCCACTTCTGATGGGGATCGCGCTGACTCTATTCATAGCGCGCGATGTGCTCAATGCCCGGATCCGGTTCAGATGAAAATTATCGACAAGTATCTTTTTGTAAATATTTTTCTTGGCTTCGCAGCAGCAGCTGCATTGCTGCTCCCCTTGTTCAGTACTTTGGATCTGGTCAGCGAACTGGATGATGTCAGCGAAGGGGGCTATCGGCTGATACAGGCAGTCGAGGTCGTAATCATGACCCTGCCCCGACGAGCAGTGGAGTTGGGGCCCTTCATCGCACTACTAGGTGGTATCGCAGCACTCGGCCAGCTTGCCTTGAGCCAAGAGCTGACAACACTCCGAGCAGCGGGGATTTCCGCCACGCGTATAGGGCTTACGACTTTGGCCGCAGGAGCAGTCTTGGCACTGATGCTCGGTGCAGCTGATGAATTCATAGCTTCACCTCTTCAACAAAAAGCTCTGCAGCTTCGCACCCAAGCCATCGCCTCTGCAGACAAGGGTTCCGGCAAGGAAGGTAGCGTATGGGCTCGAAAAGACAAACAAGTAGTGAGAATTGGAAACTTGCGCCTTGGGCGCATTCCAACCCACATAGAAATATTCAACTTTGATGAATCCGACCGGCTAGAGGAATATATTTTTGCGGATTATGCGGACATCCAACCGGATGGAATATGGCGACTCAATAATGTCCAGCTGAAACGCTGGAGCGACGGAAAGGAGAGTATCCAACAACTTGACCAGATGCCGTGGCAGTCCGTTCTTCGTGATACCCGGCTGAAAGAGGTCACCCTCCCTGCTGAGAGTCTTTCGGCCAGCCAACTTCATCGCTACGTGCAATTCCTGAAGAACACCGGGCAGCCTGCTGCGCAATATGAAGTTGCCTTATGGCAAAAATTGGGTCTTCCACTTCTGACCTTGGCAATGATTCTCTTTTCGGTCCCATTCACCTTTGCACAGGTGCGCTCAACAGGATTAGGGGGCAAACTTGCGCTCGGCGCAATCGTGGGGCTATTGATTTATGTGTCAAACCAGATCGTGGTAAATCTTGGCTTGCTACTCAAATTTAATGCCCTCGCTGTTGCCATCTTGCCTGCACTCATTCTGCTTGCAGCGGCTGTAGCCATAGTGCACCGATTTGACCGCGGGCATTCCTAATGTCTTTAAGAGAAAAATGCAGTCATACTCGCCAGCTAATGCTTATAACTATTGCGCCCTATAGACCGAAGTATTAAACCATGACAATACGTGTTCACCTTGTAGGCAACTGTAATGTTCGTTTGTGGGGACTCACCTCCAGGGAACGGCTGCAACGAACTCTCAAGAAGTTCCCTAAGGCCCTATTGTCCGCAGAAAACGAATCCCTCCCCCAGAATGGGAGTGTCCTGCTCTTACGCGAAGACTATCTGTATGACGATCGGGTCCTGAAAGGGCTTCTGGACACCGAGGATGTTGCTTTGGAAGATCCCCGCGATGGAACAATCGTCGCAGCACATCTGCCTGCCCAGAAACTGACTGATATACCCCAGCTTGCAGGTCCCGCCATCGAAAGTCTGCGCACGGTTCGCCCCGACACGATCGCATCAGGCATGCAAGAACAGCTACGCAAGTTCGATCAGCCATGGGTGGCCCGTATCACCGATAGCAATCGTAAACGTCTGGAAAAATCGCTGTTCAATGGTGCCTATAAAGGCGTCACGGACTTCATTACGAGAGGCGTTTGGCCTGTTCCCGCGCGCTGGGCTACTGCACTATGCATACGCCTCGGGCTGAGCCCGAACCATGTCACCGGGGCGAGCTACGTGCTGGCATTCCTCGCTGGCTGCCTGTTTTGGCAGGGGTACTATGGGCTGGGCTTGCTCGCGGGCTGGATCATGACATTTCTGGATACGGTGGATGGCAAGCTGGCACGTGTCACGGTCACCTCGACCCGCTTCGGTAATATCTTCGACCACGCCCTGGATCTCGTTCATCCCCCGCTCTGGTATATAGCTTGGGGCATGGGAATGGCTGCGACTTGGAACTGGAGCATTCCTCTATCAGCTGTGTTCTGGATCATTCTTATCGGTTACGTAGGTGGGCGCCTATGTGAAGGTGCTTTCCAGTTTGCCGCCCCCTTCTCTCTGTTCATCTGGCAACCTTTCGACTCACTGAATCGCCTGATAACCGCGCGTCGCAATCCGAACCTGTTGATCATGACTCTTGCCTGGCAAGCGAATGCCAGTGATGTCGGCTTACTCTTGGTGATGGCATGGACTGTCATTTCGACACTGGTACTCGCGGTTCGAGTGATCCAAGGCATCACTCTCCGTAGCCACGGAGAGAAACTTCAGCCATGGTTGAGCCAAATCGACCTCCAGGCCGAGGGACGACGTCCTGTTGTTCGCCTCTTCGCTCCACGTTCCGGACTGAGCGATGCTTGACACAGCAAAATGGACGCCCTCTCGTGTGGGAATCTTGTTAAATCCACACAGCGGGCGTAACAAACAGCATCTCTCTACCCTACGGATGCTCTCAACCTCGATACCTGGTGCACTGTTGCAGGAAGTATCCACTCCCCAAGAGATGGAAGATGCACTGCGCCGTTGGCAGCTAACCCCCCTGGATCTCTTAGTGATCATGGGGGGGGATGGGACCCTCCAGGCAACGCTGACAACGCTCCTACTGGAT
This sequence comes from Azotobacter bryophylli, assembly GCF_042643485.1. Taxonomy (NCBI): domain Bacteria; kingdom Pseudomonadati; phylum Pseudomonadota; class Gammaproteobacteria; order Pseudomonadales; family Pseudomonadaceae; genus Azotobacter; species Azotobacter bryophylli. The sequence continues at coordinate 116,100 of NZ_JBHRSJ010000036.1, forward strand.
CAGGCCAGCAGCCTTCCAAGGTTGGTGGTCGTGCCCGGTGGTACAACCAACATGAGCGCTGCCGATATTGGCGCACGCCTGAAGCCCGTTCCCGCACTACAGGCCCTCAACGCATGGTTGCATGGTAGCGGAAAGGCCCCCAAAACCATGCAACGTGCGGTCTTGAGAGTAGATGCCGGGACGAGCCCCGGCCCACAATTCGGGATGTTTTTTGGAGTTGGCGCCGTGGTTAGCGGTGTGCGCTATTTCCATCAGCAGATCCGCCCAACTGGTGTGCGTGGGTCCTTGGGGCCGGCATTGGCCCTCGGACGGCTGCTGTTCTCACTGCTTCGCAACAAGCCACACCCTCTTTTACCGGCCATGCCGGCCCATATCAGCGCTGAACATGCGAAGTGGCAATATGACTGGCTGTTGGTATTGGCCTCAACGCTTGACCGCCTACTCGTTGGCTCTCGCCCCTACTGGGGATCAGAGAAAGGTCCGGTTCACTTCACGGCCGTCATCAATCGTCCTCAGCGCCTCTTCAGGGTCTTGCCATCCCTATTGGCTGGACGGGGTGCATCAGTGGCTCGAGAGCAAGATGGATACATCAGCCACAATCTCAACTCACTGACACTGACCGATGTAACCGATTTCATACTCGATGGGGAGCTTTTCAAAGCGCATGAACCTATACGAGTCTCCGCTACTGAACCTCTCAGCTTCCTGACATTCTGAGCCAAGCCGATGCGTACCCCCCTATCCCAGACAGCACCTCCGGCGCCTTTGCTCGCTGAAGTTGCCCAGCAATGCGCTCAGCCCGTTGCCAAGGAGCTGCACACGCTCTGCCAAGAGGTGCGCTCTCGTTTCGGCGACGGCCTCGTAGCGCTCCTGTTCTATGGCTCGTGCCTGCGCAGCGGCGATCCGACCGAGGGGCTAGTCGATCTCTATGCCGTTGTCGACGACTACTCTCACGCGCATGCGAACCGCTTACTGCAAATGGCGAATGCCTGGCTCCCACCCAACGTTTTCCTGCTGCAAGCACACACAGAAGACAAGCGTGTATTGCAAGCAAAATGTGCCGTATTGTCCTTGAAGGATCTCGAGCAAGGGACCAGCTCCTGGTTCCAGAGCTATCTTTGGGGGCGTTTTGCTCAGCCATCCCGTTTGGTCTACTGTCGGGATGGTCACGTCGAGCAGCGTATACATCGCGCCCTGGCTCAAGCAGTCATAACCCTTCTGAATCAAACTCTGCCTTGCCAAAGTGGGCAATTTGATAGCCAGACCCTCTGGCAGCGAGCCTTGGCACTGAGTTACGGCACCGAGCTACGCCCGGAGTCGGCAAATCGCCCCACACAACTTGCACAGCATTACAAAGATTATTATCGAAGTCTGACCCGTGCAGCCGTACCGGCCATTACCGGACTGGAACTCGTCTCTGGTCAGACAGATACCTATCGAAGCCAACTGCCTCCTGGTTCCTGCGAAGAGAATATCAAGCGCTGGAAATTGAGGCGCTTGCAGGGCCGAGTTCTAAACGTGGCGCGCTTGGTGAAATCGTTCTTCACCTTCGAGAATGGCGTTGATTACGTGGTGTGGAAACTGGAACGACATCTCGGGGAACCCATCGAAATTACTCCTCGCCTACGCCGCTTCCCCCTTATCTTCGGCTGGCCTCTACTTTGGCGACTGCTTAAAGATCGACGCCTGCATTAAACATGCATTAACTTTGCTCAGCTCGGATATGTGGCCGACTACCAGCGCGACACTCAGGCATCGAGTGAGCTGGGCAATCGGTGAAACTTTGGAAGACATGGACATGATTTCCTGATGTACATGCATGGGAGTATCGTGTCCGAGTCATGACAGAAATCATGACGAAAATCATTGTGCTGCAGCATGATGCGTCTGGCTTATTTCAGTAACGGTCTCGCAAGTTCTGACCGCTCAATGTATCTGCAGGAGGTACAAAGAAAGTGGGAAATACCAATGAAAGCGTCGTAGTCCCTGCGCCAAAGCGTAAACGCAAGCATCGTCCTAGCGTTGCCATCGGCCTATGGATCATAAAGCGCTTGGAAAAAGCCATTCGGCATTACTCGGCTTCGACCGTGGGTAACACTCCTTTCTTTGACCCCCGGATGTTTCCTTGGGCACCTAAACTCGAAGCCAATTGGGAAACTGTCCGCAAGGAACTGGATCAAGTTCTGAAGAATCAGGATCGCATTCCCAACTTCCAGGACATCTCCAAGGATCAGAAAAACCTTACTCAGGATGACCGCTGGAAAACATTCTTTCTCTATGGGTATGGGTACAAGATGGAGGGCAATTGCGCGCTTTGCCCTGAAACCACCAAGCTCGTCGAGTCTGTACCTGGGATGTATACCGCGTTCTTCTCGGTTCTAGCACCAGGCAAACACATTCCGCCACATCGTGGCCCCTACAATGGGCTGCTACGTGCACACCTGGGGTTGATCGTGCCCGAGCCGAAGGAAAAATGCCGCATTCAGGTTGGCGACCAAACCCAGCATTGGGAAACCGGCAAGTGCATGGTCTTTGACGACACCTACAGACATCAGGTTTGGAACGATACCGATGGCACTCGTGTCGTTCTTTTCTTGGATATCAAACGACCACTGGCCTGGCCGGGTTCGCTCCTCAATCGAATTATCCTGCAGCTTATCCGCTGGTCTCCCTATATCCAGGACGCACGCCGCAATCATCGCGCGTGGGAACAAGGGCTCGAGCGCTAGCTATCGCTCTGTGTGCAACCGGATACCTATGAGCCTTTTCACACCTATCTAAGCAGCAGGATGAGAAAGGCCAAGTGGATGGACTGCAAGCTGGCGTTGAGCTTCGCTGGCAGTTCTTCCACAGCCCCCGTACTTCTCAACCGGGCGACCAAGCACACCCAGCATGGCAGCTCACCGAACCTAGCAATCCGGCATGCTCTCCTTCGTCACGGGGATGGCGCAAAACAGTCCTTTCGTATCCAACGCAATCTAGAGCCTGATACCAGACAATTTCTTTCCGGCATCGTAGTCCTAGTCACTAGCGCTATCCGAGCTCTTCACGCCATTCACGTCAACGATCAGAAGGCTTATCAAGATTTGCCTGTTTAGTATAAGCCGCACTGCCTAATCCTTAAGCGCCGCCCCCGAACGCTACCAGTGGCCGGCTCGCCCCAGTGGCTGAAGCACGAGCGCGGCGTGAATCACTTGAACAGAGTAGCTGGGCAACAGGTGCCACCGGCAGCCGCTTTCGAGCAGGTGGAACACCTCATACATGTGGGACTTGCTCCACACCATGAATAGCGGCTTGACTTGACTGATATCGTTGGGATGTTACGTCTTTCGCATGGGGATTTTCTCAATGCGAAGATCTTGAATGGACTCTGAAGAGTAAGGATCAAACCTTATCCGACAGATGATGCAAGGCCTGATTCTCGCAAGGACGGATAAGATTTTCATGGCAGGAAGGGAATCTGGTTTCCCTCCCTGCATTTAAGCGAGCCTGCTCTCCCCCTGATCGGCTATCGATCAGGAGACAAGCCTTTCAGCCTCGACTACACACCGAATCGCTTGCAAGGCACGAGCTCGAGATGTAGCGAGAAGGTCCGGAGTAAGTCCCGGCAACCGCTCCAGTCCATGCGGCAAGGAGCTTATGCCCAGAGACAGATGGACCTCCTCAATCCGCCGCTCTCGGTTGAACCAGCCTGCTTCGATCACCCGGTCGTACAACCGGCCCAGGATATGCTGCTGCCGTGGTACGCCACGGCTACCGGCCACCCGATCAACAACACCCAAGCGTTTCTCGATGGCATGCAGCAGCTTGGCTTGCCAATTCCGACGCATAGGCAGAGGGTAAACCGCGACCGGCCGTCCTGTCATAACGGCCTCGGTGGCCATGGATACGCTTTCCCCGGTCACGATGAAGGCATCGGCCAGAGCCAAGAGTGCACGATAGGGATTTTCCTCGCCACTACCATAACGGTAGCTCCATACCGGTACATCCAGAGCGCCCAACAACGCATCGGTAGCATCATTCCCCGTACGCGGACTGGTCGACACCAATAAAGACCCACCATTGGCCCGTACGGCCGCACTGGCCTCAAGGCCAAGAACCCTGGCAGCCTGTGTATCGAGTCGATAGGGCATTTTGCTGCCGCCCACTAGCACGGCGACCCAAGGGCGCGGCAGATGGGCGAAGCGCTGCTTCCAAACATTCAGTTCGGTGGGATCGAGTTCCTGCTCGGTGACGAAGGGCGCCGGCAAATCGACCACGTTGTCGCGTAGAGGCAGGCCGTATTGCGGAGTCGTCACCACCAAATCGAACTGCGACAGCGGCGCGCAGGGCCGGCCCAGCACCACCAGGCGACTGTGGCCGCCAGAGCGGCACCGGATCGCCTGGGACAGCGACACCGTGCGCTTGCCGGCACTCAGCACCAGATCCGGCCAGGGCGCCCTCAACTCCTTCGCACAGGTGCCGAAACGCTTAATCTCATAGGGCCAGCCCAGGGAATCGGCAACCTGCAGCAGCTGGGCGTTGTCCCCGGCATGCTTGCCTTCCAGCACCCAGACCCGCGGTGGCTGCCCGCTTTCGCAGCGCCGGGCGTAGTCAGCCCGATAAGTTTTGATCTTGCCTTCCGGATCGCGGCAGTCGAGCTGCCAGCTATGTCCCGGGTAACGCAGGGCGATACGTCTCAGCAGGGTACGCCAGCCGGCCAAAGTCCCGACCATCGAGCCCTTCGGCCCCGGCTCGGCCTTGACGAATACAGCTCGACGGGAAAAACGAAACAGCCGGTCCAGCACCCAGGGCAGATCCTCCACCGGCAGCCGCTCGAGGCCGCAGACGGCGACCGCGTCCTGCGGCGCCAGCTCGTCCCTCCGAAGTTGATCAGGAAGCCAGTGGACCAGCTCCAGGCCAGGGTTCTGCAGCTCATGCCAGGGACCGATCAGGGCCAAGCTCTCGGCACCGAACTCGCGGGCCTGCCGATAGAGTTCCTCGGACAGCGCTTCCGGCCCCCACCCCTGAGGAGCGCAGGCCGTAGCAAAAGCCGGGGTCGGCTGCTCGGCGGTGTAGATCTCATAGCCCTCGGCGTCGGCGGCCTGCTCCAGGCTGAGGAAATACTCGGCGAACGGGTTGATGTGGTAGGAATATTGGTCAGGTGTCGGCCGCCAGGGCTGCAGGTGCAGCGCCGTGTAATGCAGAAGCTTGGACTGGCCATGGCGGTACTCCAGGTCCCGGGCGTGCCAGTCCGGATCGAGGGCGCCCCAGCGCCCCGGCTCGGCGGCCGCCTCGGCGCACAGGCTCTTCTTGGTTTCGCGGCAGGCCTTGGTGAAGGTCCAGCAACGGGCCATGCACTCGCAGTCGATCAGCATCACTGCTGTGTCCTGGGGCGACAACGCCAGGTAGCCGTGCTCCCCCATGGATTGATCGAACAGCTCGGCGGGATCGGCAGTGAAGATCTGGTCAACGTCGGTGTAAATCGCCCTGCCATGGCAACCGGCGAGATAAGGAATAGCGAAGCGATAGTTGGTGAAACCGGTGCGCCAGCCGCGCTGCTCGAATCCGGGCAGGCCGGTCATGCGATAGACCTCGTAGCGCCGGTTGGGATCGCGCACCCGCTGCAAGGAATAGAAGAAGATCCGCTCGGCGCGGTACTGCTCCGGCTGGGTGCCAAGGAAGATGCGTACGGCGGGGGCTTCAGGCGAACCAGGCTGGGCATCCAGGACGACGGGCGTTATGATCGGCACCCCTGCCGGAATCCCCGTGCTGCCGTTGTTGGAAACGGAAGAGTTCAACGGCCGATTGGCTCGGATTTGATGATCTGATTTGAACAACTTCCGCACTGCCGAACTATTTTCAAGTGCAAAAAAAGCCATGCATCCCTCATGCTGTTATTTGACCGGCGAGTGCGGATTATTGTGCTCTGACTCGCTCGTAAAATTATTGACATAACTCACTCATAGCACAAGCGTATCACCATGTTCCAGATGCCATCCGAATCGAAGCCATGGAACGTACAACTTCCTCTTCCATGGTATGAAGGCAAACCTCGCTAACATGACGAGCATCTTGCATATTTCGGATACTCATTTCGGCACCGAGCAGCAACCTGTAGTAGAAGCCTTGGAAGCGCATGCCCGTGAACATGGAGCCGATTTGCTGGTGCTATCCGGAGACATTACCCAACGAGCGAGACGGAACCAGTTTGCAGCCGCCCAAGCATTCATTCACCGCATGGATGACTGTGGCATCCGACAAAAGCTAATAGTTCCCGGCAATCACGATATTCCGCTACACAATCTCCTCACTCGTTTTCTCTGCCCTTACAAAAATTACCGCCAATTCATCGACGAACAACTCGAGCCAGTCTTCGAAAATGATGAGCTTTTAGCCATCGGCCTCAATACGACCCATCCCAAACGCCGCAAGGATGGCAAGGTAACAGAAGAGCAGATTCACTCGGTCTGCGAGCGGCTGAGCCGCTGCGATCCGGCAAAGCTGCGTATCGTCGTAGCTCACCAACCCTTCGGTTCCATGGCGCCCTCGGATCTGCGCAACCTGCAACATGGCGCACGCGAGGCATTGTTGCGCTGGGCAGAGAGCGGGCTGGACCTCGTGATGGGCGGACACATCCATCTCCCCTACGTCCTTCCCCTGAGTGGTCAGTACCCTGACCTGGCGCGGGAAATCTGGATCGTCCAGGCCGGTACGACCCTCTCCTCCCGTCTACGCGGCCGCTTGCCGAACTCGTTCAATCGGCTCTATATCAGCACCCGGGACGGCAAGCAGGTGCGGGTCGAGCGTTGGGATTATCAGGCCCAAACCCGCCGGTTCGTCCTTGGCGTACATTTCGATCTCCAATGGCCGAGCGGTTGAATCCGTTTGCCGATCGGAGCAGAAAATTCGGCGGCATTCCTTTGGGATCATATATTTCGTCACGGGCTCGAATAACTTCTGAACTGAATACTCAGACCAAGTTAAGAGTGAGCGGATACCAAGCCGTGCCATTCCCTTACTGACCTTGTGCTTTAAAGGCCAGCAGTAAAACTTCGAGACAGGGCACCAGAAGCCCCCTATCTCCTCAGTGCAAAACCACAGCCGATCAATACAGCGGAAACTTGTGGCGCTTCACTTCCCCCGATACCCCTATTGCTCCGCTGGTTATAACAGGCATCGAAGTTCACTCATCCGCGCGCCCTCTCACGACCATCGGAACATTTGAGCTGTTACCGCTGAAAATGCGACTGTCCTTTGATGGGCGAATCGCCTTTTCGCGGATCAATCGACGATCGTCCCCCGGCACTCGCCGAAGCCCAGACTTGGAAAGCCCTCTCGACGACAACGGGCCCTCATGATGATTTCGTCGCCGGCCTCGAGATAAGTGCGCTGCTCTCCGCCGGGCAACGGCAGCGGCAGCCTGCCGCCCCGGGTGGTTTCCAGCAGACTGCCCAGACTGCCCGGTTCCGGGCCGGACAGTGTGCCGGAGCCGAACAGATCCCCAGGCTGCAGCTTGCAGCCGCCGACAGTGTGGTGCGCCACCATCTGCGCCACGGTCCAGTACATGTTCAGGGTATTGCTCAGGGCGATGCGCTCGGGCGGCAGGCCGCGCTCGCGCATGGAGCGGGTCTGCAGCAGCACCTCCAACTCGATGTCGAAGGCGCCTTCGGCCTGGTCGCGGGCGTCCAGCAGGTAGTCCAACGGCTGCGGATCGCCCTGGGGTCTGGCCGGCTGCGCCTTGCGATAAGGGGCCAAGGCCTCGGCGGTGACCACCCAGGGGGAAATGGTGGTGGCGAAGCTCTTCGAGAGAAAGGGACCGAGCGGCTGGTATTCCCAGGCTTGCATGTCGCGGGCCGACCAGTCGTTGAGCAGGCAGAAGCCGGCCACGTGCTCCCCGGCCTCGCCGATAGGGATCGGCTGGCCCTGTTCGTTGCCCGTACCGATCCAGATGCCCAGCTCCAGCTCGTAGTCGAGTCGGCGGCAGGGGCCGAACACCGGCACGCTCTGCCCCGGCGGCAGCGACTGTCCATGGGGACGGCGCACCGGGGTGCCCGAAACCACGATGGTCGAGGCACGCCCGTGGTAGCCGATCGGCACGTACTTGTAGTTCGGCAGCAGCGGGTTGTCGGGACGGAACAGGCGCCCGACGTTGAGCGCATGGTGGATGCCCACATAGAAGTCCGTGTAGTCGCCGATCCTCGCCGGCAGGTGCATGCGGCAGGCACGGGCCGGATGCAGCAGCTGCTCGCCCAGCGCCTCCAGCCTCGACTGCTGCGGGCTGCCTTCGGCCAGCAACTCGGTGAGTTGCCGGCGAAATGCACCACGTATCGCAGCCGGGAGGGCTAAGAAGGCATTCAGACTGTCGCCGCCGGCCAGAACCGCGGCTTCGGCGGCCTCGCCGCTGAACAGGTCGTGGGCCACGGCAGCCTTCAGATCGAAGATCAGCTCGCCGATGGCGACGCCGCCGCGGGGTTCGCCGCCGACCGGGCTGAACACCCCGAGGGGCAGGTTCTGCAGGGGGAAATCGGCATGCTGGTTGGCCGAGGCGATCCAGCTGTGCAATCGGGACGTATCGGTCATGTCAGTCTCCGCTTCCTTGAAAGTGCTTGCCCAATCCTGCCCAGCACCGGTCGTAATCGGCCTGCAGAGTGGGCGATTCCAGGGCGAACCGGCTCGGGCGCAGGACCTGGGAAGTCTCGAACATGAAAGCCATGGTGCCTTCGATCTTCTGCGGCGCCAGCTCCGCGGCCATGGCCTGGCTGGTGGTGGCGTCGTCCGGCCCGTGGGCGCTCATGCAGTTGTGCAGCGAGGCGCCGCCCGGCAGGAAGCCCTCCGCCTTGGCATCGTAGACACCCCGGATCAGGCCCATGAACTCGTTCATCAGGTTGCGGTGGAACCACGGCGGACGAAAGGTGTTCTCCGCCACCATCCAGCGCGGCGGGAAGATCACGAAGTCCACGTTGGCCTGGCCGGTCACGGCGCCGGGCGAGGTCAGCACGGTGAAGATCGACGGGTCGGGATGATCGTAGCTGATGGTGCCGATGGTATTGAAACGGGCCAGGTCGTACTTGTAGGGCACGTGGTTGCCGTGCCAGGCGACCACGTCCAGCGGCGAGTGGTCGAGGGTGGTGCCCCACAGCTCGCCGAGGAACTTCTGCACCAGCTCCACCGGCTCGTCGCGGTCCTCGTACCAGGCCACCGGGGCGAGGAAATCCCGCGGGTTGGCCAGGCCGTTGCTGCCGATCGGCCCCAGCTCTGGCAGATGCAGGGCGCAGCCGTGGTTCTCGCAGAGGTAGCCACGCGCCTCGGCGTCCGGCAGCTCGACGCGGAACTTCAAGCCGCGCGGAATCACGGCGATCTCCAGCGGCGCGACCTCCAGCAGTCCCAGCTCGGTGACCAGACGCAGCCGGCCCTCCTGGGGAACGATCAGCCACTCGCCGTCGGCGTTGTAGAACACCCGCTCCATGGAGGCATTGGCGGCATACAGATAGATGCTCACGCCGGATGCCTGGCCGGCCTCGGCGGTGGCGACGAAGCGGTGCAGGCCGGCGATCAGATCGGTGCCCTCCTCCGGCATCGCCAGCGGATTCCAGCGCAGACGGTTGGGCGTCGCCGGCCCCGTCTGGCTGCCGACGATCTGCCGGGACAGCCGCTCGAACTTCGGATGGTTGGCCGAGGGCCTCAAGCGATACAGCCAGGTACGCCGTGCCTCGGCGCGCGGCACGGTGAAGGCGGTGCCGGACAGCAGTTCGGCATACAGGCCGTAGGCGGGCTTCTGCGGCGAGTTCTGGCCGACCGGCAGGGCGCCCGGCAGCGCCTCGCTGGCGAACTGGTTGCCGAACCCGGACTGGTACGACAAGGGCGTGGTACAGCATGGGGAACTCATGGCTCACTCCTTTTCTTGTTATGCGTAATCCATTTACGATTAACGTAATCAGACGATTCATCCACCGTCAAGCGTTAGAATTGCCGCTCCCTTCATCCCAAGGACCGCCGATGAAAAGCCCAGACTCTGTCGCATCCACCCCAAGACGTCAGAAAGTCCAGTCGGCGGAAGTCGGTACGGACATTCTCAAGGCCCTGGCCGAACTGGCACCGGCCACCTCGCTGTCGAAGCTGGCCGAGCACCTAGACATGCCGGCCAGCAAGGTCCATCGCTACCTCCAGGCCCTGATCGCCAGCGGCTTCGCCGAGCAGGACCCGGCCACCAACCACTACGCCCTCGGTCGCCAGGCGCTGTTCGTCGGGCTCGCCGCGATAGGCCGGCTGGATGTGGTGAAGGTCGCCGCGCCCTGGCTGGTCCGACTGCGCGACGACCTGAACGAGACCTGCTTCCTGGCGGTATGGGGCAACAAGGGGCCGACCGTGGTGCTGGTGGAGCAGGCGGTGCGCGCCGTGACCCTGGTGACCCAGGTCGGCTCGGTCCTGCCGCTGCTGGGCTCGGCCACCGGGATGCTGTTCCAGACCTACCTGCCGGACAGCGAAACCGCTTCCCTGCGTCTGGAGGAGTCGGCCCGGGCGCCCGAGCTGACGTCCGAGCGCCTGGCCGAACAGAGCGAACGGATCCGCCGCGCCGGCATCCACTGCATTCACGGCCAGTTGATGCTGGGGGTCAACGCCCTGTCGGCGCCCCTCTTCGGCGTCGGCCGGAAACTGGCCGGCGTGCTGACCGTGGTGGGCTCGGCGCCGGCCTTCGCCGCCGATCCCCACGGCCCGGCGGCCCTGAGGCTTCGCGACCACGCCCGGCAGATCAGCGCGCGGCTGGGCGGCGACATCGAGATGCCGGCCTGAGACCGGCGCCCCTGCCCCGCCCGCGTATTCGCCTCGCAAGTTGTCCCCTCCAGGGGACATGCCGCCTCCCTCGCAGTGGTTAGAGTCATCCCCGGGATAACAAGAACAATCCGGAGACGCACTGCGATGCACCACCCCAATACCGATCCACGCTTCTCGATCTACTACCGCTACCGGGTCTTTCCGGCCTTCACGGCCAGCGCGGAAACACGGCTCGTGGAGCGCAAGCCGGTCGTGGTGGTCGGCGCCGGCCCCATCGGCCTGACCACCGCCCTGGACCTGGCCCGCTACGGCGTGCCCTCGGTGATCCTCGAATCCGAACAGCAGGTCAGCGAAGGCAGCCGGGCGATCGTCTTCACCCGTCGCTCCCTGGAAATCCTCCAGCAGGTCGGCATCGCCGACCGTGTCAGCGAGTCGGGCCTGGGCTGGCGTTTCGGCAATTCCTTCTACCGCGACCGACTGGTGTTCCGCATGGAGGCCCCGCACGACCCGGACGACCGCTTCCCGCCCATGACCAACCTGCAGCAGCCCTATCTGGAGGAATACCTGGTCGAGGCGGTCGCGGCCAATCCGCTGATCGAGCTGCGCTGGGGCAACAAGGTCGTCGGGCTCGAGCAGAGCGGCGAGTCCGCCTCGCTGCAGGTGGATACGCCCAAGGGCCTCTACACCCTGGAGGCCGACTGGGTGGTGGCCGCCGACGGCGCCCGCTCGGCGATCCGCAACCTGCTGAACCTCAAGCTGGAGGGCGCTTCCTACGAGGGCCGTTTCGTCATCGCCGACATCCGGACCGAGCTGAACCTGCCCACCGAGCGGCAGGCCTATTTCGACCCGCCCTGGAACCCCGGCAATACCGTGCTGATGCATCGGGAGCCGCACGGCATCTGGCGCATCGATTACCAGCTGCCGGCCGGCGAGAGCCCGGAGCAGGCGCTGCGGCCAGAGTCCCTGCGCAGCCGCATCGACGCCCAGCTGAGGATGATCGGCATCGAGAGCCCGGCCTGGGAGCTGGACTGGTGCTCGGTCTATTCCGCCCGCGCCCTGACCCTGCCGGAATACGTGCACGACCGGGTGATCTTCACCGGCGACGCCGCGCACCTGTTGCCGATCTTCGGCGTGCGCGGGGCCAACACCGGCTTTCAGGACTGCCACGACCTGGCCTGGAAACTGGCCTTCACCGTCAACGGCTGGGCGGGCGATGGGCTGTTGCCCTCCTACAGCCAGGAACGGGTCGCCGCGGCCCACGAGATAATCCACGAAGCCGGCAAGAGCACCCGCTTCATGACCCCGCCGACCGCGGGCTACCGGCGGGTACGCGATGCGGTCCTGTCGCTGTCCCTGAGCCAGGAATTCGTCCGCCCGCTGTACCACTGGCGCACCTCCCGGTCCCACGACTACGCCGCATCGACGCTCAACTGCCGGGACGACGACGATGCCCGCTTCCGAGCCGGCCCGCGCGACGGCGCGCCGCTGGCCAACGTGCGGCTGGGCGAGGACCGCTACCTGCTCGACCGCCTCGGCGCCTCCTTCTATCTGCTCCACTTCGGCGACGGCGACGGCGGCGCCGTTCCGGCCGAGCTGCAAGCGCAGGCGCAGGCCATCCGCGCTCGCGGCATCCCTTTCCAGATACTGGCCGTCGCCCCCGCCGGGCAAGAGCGGGTCGAAGGCGCCGACCAGTGGATCGAGGACGTCGAAGGACGGATGCGCGCCAGCTACGGCATCGAAACCGGCGGCGCCTACCTGATCCGCCCGGACCAGCACGTCTGCGCCCGCTGGCTGCAACTGTCGGCCGGACAACTGCACGCCGCCATGACCAAGGCCCTGGGCCATCACTGAGGATTCGAGGATGAACACCCTGACCGTAAAAGACCTGGAACGCGTCTACGACCTGCTGGCCGAAGCGCTCGACCAGGCCACCCCGGCCAAGGCCGAGCTGTTCCTGACCAAGCTGGCCCTGCTGAGCGCCCAGACCCTGGGCGATGCCGGGGTCTTCGCCGAGCTGACCCGGTCGGCCCTGCAGGACCTTTGACGCGCCAGCCGGCGGACCAGCCTTGCGAGCCGAGGTCCGCCACCAACCAGACCGCCGGGCGGCAGCCTCGCGCCACCGCCCGCGTCGGCGATCCGGCCCCATTCCAATAATAATCGGGAAGCCAACGATGACTCAGAGCTCCGCCATGTCCCCGGCCGGGACCAGCCGTTTCGACACACCGGACAGCCAAACCACCGCGCAGCAGCAGGTGATCCGCAAGGTATCCAGGCATCTGCTGTGGTTCCTGTTCCTCTGCTTCGTGCTGTCCTTCCTCGACCGCATCAACATCGGCTTCGCCGGCCTCACCATGATGGGGGACCTGGGGCTGACCGGCACCCAGTTCGGCATGGCCACCACGCTGTTCTACCTCGCCTACATCGCCTGCGGCATTCCCAGCAACATCGCCCTGGCCCGGGTCGGCGCGCGCAAGTGGATCGGCACCCTGATGATCGCCTGGGGCCTGGCCTCCACCGCCACCCTCTTCGCCAGCGACGCCTCCAGCCTGTACCTGCTGCGGATCTTGGTGGGCATCACCGAAGCCGGCTTCCTGCCCGGCGTGCTGCTGTACCTGACCTTCTGGTTCCCGGCCGCCTACCGCGCCCGCGCCAACGCCCTGTTCATGATCGCCATGCCCTTCACCGCCGGCTTCGGCTCGGCCGTATCCGGCCTGATCCTCGGCCTGGACGGCACCTGGGGCCTGCACGGCTGGCAATGGCTGTTCCTGCTGGAGGGCATGCCCTCGGTGATCATGGGCCTGGTGGTCTTCGGCTATCTCGACGACCAGCCGCAGCGGGCCGACTGGCTGGATGCCGAGGAAAAACGGAACCTGGCCCGGGCCCTGGCAGCCGATGCGCCGGCCGCGTCCCGGCCGGCGGAAAAACCCGTCGGTCTGATGCGCGAGCTGCTGTCGCCGACGGTGATCCTGTTCAGCCTGGTGTACTTCTGTCTGGTCAACACCCTGGCGATGATCGCGGTCTGGACGCCCCTGATCATCAAGAGCTTCAACGCCTCCGGCAGCAACATCACCATCGGCCTGCTGGCCAGCATCCCGCAGATCTGCACCATCGTCGGCATGCTGCTATGGGGCATGCATTCGGACCGCACCCGCGAGCGCCGCTGGCATCTGGTGCTGCCCATGCTGTTCGCCGCCGCCGGCTGGATGTGCACCGCCTGGTCGAGCCATCCGCTGGTGCAACTGCTCGGCGTGTGCATGGCCTCCAGCGGCTCCTACACCGCCATGTCGATCTTCTGGACCACCCCGGACCAGGCCCTGAGCTTTCAGGCGAGGGCCATCGGCATCGCCGCGATCAATGCCGTCGGCAACCTCGGCTCGGCGCTCAATCCGCTGGTGGTCGGCTGGCTCAGGGACCTGACCCAGAGCTTCACCGCCGGCCTCGGCTACGCCACCGCGCTGCTGGTCGTCGGGGCGCTACTGGTCTTCCTGCTGCCGATTCCCTCGTCCCGGCGGATACTGAATCAGCAGCCCGTCCGAGAACCTTCCCTCGGGAACCCCTGACCATGAACCTCTACAGCTACTTCCGCAGCTCCGCCGCCTACCGCGTGCGCATCGCCCTCAACCTCAAGGGGCTGACCTACCGCACCCTGCCGGTGCATCTGCTGCGGGACGGCGGCGAGCAGCACCGGCCGGCCTACCGGGCGGTGAACCCGGCCGGGCTGGTGCCGGCGCTGGAGGATCGGGGACACACCCTCACCCAGTCCCTGGCGATCCTCGAATACCTGGAGGAGCAGTACCCGCAGACGCCCCTGCTGCCTCAAGGCAGCGCCGACCGGGCGCGGGTCCGCGCCATCGCCCAGAGCATCGCCTGCGAGATCCATCCGCTGAACAATCTGCGGGTGCTGCAGTACCTGAGCGGCACCCTGGGCCTCGGCGAGGAGCAGAAAAACGCCTGGTACCGGCACTGGGTCGGCGAAGGACTGGGGGCGGTGGAGCGGCTGCTGGCCGACGATCGGCGCACCGGCGCCTTCTGCCACGGCGACCGCCCGACGCTGGCCGACTGCTGCCTGGTACCCCAGGTGTTCAACGCCCGGCGCTTCGGCTGCGAACTCGACGCCATGCCGACGATCCTCGCCATCGTCGCCCGCTGCCAGAGCCTGGAAGCCTTCCAGCGCGCCGCCCCGGAGCACCAGCCGGACGCCGATTGAACGGGCTATGGAGCAGGGTGAAAGCCGCTACAGTGCAGGCAGGCTCCGACGCCTCACCTCGCGGCGCCGGAGCCAACACCCGATACGAGAAAGCCCCGGGAAAGGGGATACAGGGAGTGCAGGATGCAATATTGGCCCTTGCGATCGTCCGGGTCCGAATACCGCCTGAATGCCGGACAAGCCGCCGCCTTGCTGTCCCGCGTCGGCGAGAACCGCAGCCGGCTGCTGGCGAGCGATCTGCTGCAGCTGGTCTGCGCCCAGGTTCCGCTGGCCCAGTGCACCATCTTCGCCTATCCGCAGCAGCGCAACCCGCACATCGTCTCCTTCGCCGATCGCGCGCGGATGGCCCAGCTGCCGAACATCTCGGCCAACTACGCGGAACGCTTCTACAGCCTGGACGGCAACCAGCAGGCGATGGCCGGACGCCCGCCCGCCTCCGGCGCCGAGCGGATCATGGTGCAGCGCCAAAGCACAGACGACATCGCCCACCAGGACTACCGGCGGATCTGCTACGAGCAGCCGCAGATCTCCGAACGGGTCGCGCTGCTGGGCCACTGCGAGGGCGGGCGCTGGCTGTCGGTCAACTTCTATCGAGGCCGCGAGCACGGCCGGTTCTCGTCCGGCGAGATCGAATTCATCGAAACGCTGGCGCCCTTCGTCATGCAGGTCGTCCGCCTGCACTACCGCGCCTACGTGGAAGCCAACGAGATGCCGACGCTGCTCGGCGAACGGGTGGTCAGACTGCACCCGGAACTGACCCGGCGCGACCGGGAGCTGCTGAGGCTGCTGTTCGACGGCTGCGACGTGGCCGCCATCGCCTCGCGCATGGGCATTCAATGCTCCAGCGCCGCCACCTACATCAAGCGCCTCTACCGCAAGCTGGGCATTTCCGGCCAGCGCGAGCTGCTGGCGCTGGCGAGCCAGGCGCAGTGGCCCGTCATGCCCCACTGAGAACGAACGCCAGGGGCCGCCGCCACGCATCGGGAGCGGCGTGCGGAGCCGCTCAGGCCGGCTTGCGTATGCCATCCATGGCCTCGATCAGTTGCTGCAGGCGACGCTCCATGTCCCGCAGCCGCTTCTTTTCCACAGCGACACTCTGGAGCTCTCGCTGAGCCTCTTCGTCCAGGGAGCGGAACAGCTCCAGGATGGCCCGCTCGTGCGGGCTGATGACATAGGCGGCCGGCGCCTCCTGCACCCTTGTCTCGGGCTCGCCGCGGCGCATCGGGCCGTCGCCGGTCAGCAGCCAGTCCAACGAGATGTTCCTTTCCTCCGCCACTTCTACGCATTTCGCGTAGGGGACGCTGTCCCGGCTTTTCCAGCTGCTGATCGTCTGGGGCGGAACTCCCAGGGCAGTCCCGAGTTCCGAATCACTTTTCGTACCGATCGCCAATTTTAGGCGCGAGATGACATCTGCAGAGCTACTCTTACGCATTTGGCGGATTTCCATTTGACATACGCATATTGAATAGATAACTTTATGCGCAACGCGTACATATTAACTAAAGTGGGAACGCCCAAACTATGAAAGGAACTCATACTTTCCGCCAAGCCTGGACCATGCGGTCCTGTCCTGCTTTCCCGATGCCGGCGCTCTAGCGCACGGAACCCAGCCTCCGCCCGAGGCGCAGCGACATGAGCAAACGTCAGATACATGACTGTCTGCTCGAAGATAGCGACAAGTTCCGCCGTTTTCCCTTCGACCCGCGGCCGGCCGAACGCTTCGCGCACGAGCCTTCGCCGCTACCGGACGCCCCCGCTCTCCGCCCCGGGCGGGCGCCGATGCCCGGCGGACAGCCGGCGATCCGGTCGGGACAAGCGGCCGTCTCTCCCCGAAGCCCGCGTCGACGACGGCCTGCCCGGTCCGCGGCTCCCGACCTGCCCCGGCGGCACTTTCCGCCCGGGCAGCCGGAGGAAGAAGAGGCAGCATCATTTGGGTGACCCTATGCGTGACATCACCGTTTCCATCCAGCTAGACCGGCACGAGGCCGAGGCCTACTTCCGCTGGCTGATCGAGCAGTACGAACAGGCCATGGCCGACTGCTGGGGCTCCGACGGCTACCGCCATACCCCGCCCGGCCTGCGTGCTCCCCATATCCTCAAGGATCGCCCCTATTTGGCCGGCCTGATCCGCACCGCCCGCGAACTGCGCAAGCAGCTCGAGCAGCAGTAGGCGACGCCTCACCGCGCCGCCCCGTCGCGGGACAGGCCGTACTTCTTCATCCGCTGGTACAGGGTGCTCTTGGCGATGCCCAGGGCCCTGGCGGCCTGGGTCAGATTGCCGCGGCAACGCTCGATGGCCCGGCGGATGACCAGCCGCTCGCTTTCGCCGAGGTCGCCCACCACGCTCTGGGCCTCGACCCGGCGCAGCTCGTCCGGCAGGTCCTCGCGGCTCAGCCGGTCGCCGCCCAACAGCAGCATGCCTTCGAGGACGTTGCGCAGCTCGCGCACGTTGCCCGGCCAGTCATGGGCGGCCAGCGCCGCCAGCAGGTCCGGCTCCAGCTCCGGCAGCGGCCGGCCGTGGCGCTCGGCCTGGCGGCGCAGGATGTGCCGGGCCAGGAGCGGGATGTCCTCCTTGCGCTCGCGCAGCGGCGGGATGCGGATCCGGGTGACCGCGACCCGGTAGAACAGGTCCTCGCGAAAGCGCCCGGCGGCCACCTCCTGGCGCAGGTCGCGGTGGGTGGCGGCGACCAGGCGGAAATCGACCCGGCGCGGCTCGCTCTCGCCCAGGCGGTACAGCTCGCCCTCCTCCAGCACGCGCAGCAGGTGGCTCTGCAGCTCCAGCGGCAGCTCGCCGATCTCGTCGAGGAACAGGGTGCCGCCCTGGGCCGCCTCGATCTTGCCCTTCATGCCGCCGCGCCGGGCACCGGTGAAGGCGCCTTCGGCGTAGCCGAACAGCTCGCTGGCGAGCAGATCGCGGGACAGGCTGCCGCAGTTGATGGCGACGAAGGGACCGCGGCCACCGATGCCCGAATGGTGGATGCCCTGGGCGAAGGCCTCCTTGCCCGAGCCGGTCTCCCCGTGCAGCAGGACCGGCACCCGCGAGGTCGCCAACTGGCGCGCCTTGCCCAGGGCCTCGGCGAGCGCCGGGCTGTCGCCGGCCAGGCGGTCGAAGCCGACTTCCGGCTCGCCCGGATTCGCCGGCAGGGCCAGAGCCCGCGCCGCCCGGGAAGGCGGTGGGATGCGCACCAGCGTGCCGAGGGCTTCGCCGTCCGCGCGGATGGCCTGCACCCAATCGGCCGCCAGCCACGGCGGCAACGGGCCTGCTTGGCCGCCGCCCCGGCACAGGTCGAGGGCGGCCAGCCGGCAGGCCGTGCCGGGCTGGAAGGCGATGCCGCGGGCGGCGAGCACCTCCGGCAGGCGCGCGTTGGCCCGCAGCAGGAAGCCCCGCGGGTCGAACAGCATCACCCCCTCGCTGCGGTCGGCGAGCAGTTGCTCGACGCTGGCTTCGAGCAGACGGAAGCGCCTGGCGATCTCCTGCCGAGCCAGGGTCTCCTCGATGCGCTTGGCGGTGCTCACCGCCAGCGCCAGGGTGTGCCGACTGAAATCGCTGGGCGCGCCGGACACGTCCAGGGCGCCGAGGATCTGCCCGTCGCGCTGGTCGCGGATGACCGCGGCCGAGCAGGTCCAGTGCTTGATGCCCTCGCAGAAGTGCTCGGCGGCGTGGATCTGCACCGGCCCGCCGAGACGCAGCGCGGTGCCGATGGCGTTGGTGCCGCAGGCCTGCTCGCTCCACGGGCTGCCGGGCATCAGGCGGATGCGCTCGGCGCGGCCGAGGGTCGCCGGGTCGCCGCGGGATTCGAGGATCATCCCCTCGCTGTCGGTGAGGATGAGGATGGCGCCGCTCTCGGCCATCAACTGCTCGGCCATGTCCATCGCCGGCACGCTGCCCTCCAGCAGGCGCTGGTGGCGCTGGCGGATAGCGTCGAGCTGGGCGTCGGAGAGAGGGTCGGGGGCGTGCTGCAGGCTCGGATCGACCCCGCCGCTCAGGCAGCGGCGCCAGGAGTCGTCGATGGGGAAGCGGACCAGCTCGCGGGGCGGCTCCTCACCGCGCAGGAAGGCGTGCCAGGCGGCCATGATCCGCGGATTGTCACCCGGGCAGGCGAATACCCCTTGGGGTACCAGGGAAGTCATCAACCGTCACCTCTGTTCTTATTGTTTTGTTGTGGTCGGGCCTGGGCGACGGACAGCCATCCGCGAGGGGATGCCGTTCAGGCTGATTCCATTCTAGACCAGCGCAACGGCAAAAGCCGCCGCCCCGGGAATGCCGGGGCGGCGGCGTAGCTCAAGGCTCGGCGGATCGGATCAGGCGGCGCGTTCGGGCAGCGGCATCTCCAGCCATTCGCGGTAGAAGGTCTCGATGTCCGGCTCGAAGTCATGGATCACCGGATACCACGGGGTCGGCGCCTCGACGTCGAGCTGGGTGGCGCAGTGCGGGCAGTAGTACTCGCGATAGACCTGCCACTGGGTGTCCGGGGCGAGCAGCGTCGGGTAGACCTCCTGCATGCTCTCCGGGGTGTCGCGCACGTGGATGTTGGCGTGCAGTTTCCAGTTCTGCCGGTAGTCGCAGAACTCGTGGCCGCAGCGGCACTTGGTCACCCACTGCTTGCTGGTCGCCGACTGCACGATGTACAGCGCCGGACCCAGCGGCAGGACGATGCGGTCCGGCCAGGCGACCCGCTCCTGCAGCACGCTCAGATACAGCTCGAAGCGCTCGCGGTCCTTGGGCATGGTCAGCATGCGGGTGGTGGTGTCCCAGTCCAGGCGGCCGTCGACCAGGTTCTTCACTTGTTCCTTGGTGTAGGTGCTCATCTCGCGCTCCTCATTCTTCCACTTGAACCACGGTATGCACGTCGGGCAGCAGGGACAGGTCCATGCGGTGCTTGGAACCGTAGACCGGCACGCCCAGCTCCTCCTCCTTCAGCGTCCAGTCCGCCGGCAGGTCCCAGAAGGCCTTGAATTCGGCGAGGAACTTCTCCGACAGGGCGAAGCTGCTGGCGAACATCTGCTGCACCGGCGCCGAGGCGTGCTTGGTCAGAATCCGCTCGCGCTCCTCGCGCATCCACTCGCGGGTCGGCTGCGAGCGCTGCAGGCGCTCGGCGCGGATCTGCCGGCGGCGTGCCTCGGTGCCGGCCGCATCCACCGACCAGTGCCCCTTGGCGTCCTGGGCGATCGCCGCGCCGTAGACCTTCTCGGCGTAGGCCGGCAGGACGAAGCCCTGGTTCAGATCGTCAGCGATGGCGGCGATCTCCCGCTCCAGCGGATCGCCGAAGCCCGGGCCGCCGCGCAGGTAGTTGAGGTAGAGGTCGTGGTTCTCGTAGCAGTCCTCGGTGGTCATGCACTGCTTGTCGCGCTTGATCTTCGCGGTGGCGGCGATGTGCTGTTCGTAGGCCGGCTCGGCGGGGTCGCGGTCGCCGCCCAGCGGCAGCGACAGGCCCAGCTCAATGCGCTCCTTGAGCCCGGTCCGGTGGGCCTCGAAGCGGTAGCCGGCGGCCGCCGGATAGCCGCCCATTAGGCCCCAATCCGAGTTCATGTAGCCGTTGCCCATGAAGAACATGGTCCAGTCCTCGGCGTTCCAGACCATGCGCAGGGTCTCGAAGCCGCAGCCGCCGCGGTACTTGCCGTAGCCGCCGGAGTTGCACTTGACGTTGCGGCCCAGGTACAGCAGCGGCTCGGCCATCTCCCAGATCTCGATGTCGCCCATGTCGCCTTCCGGGTTCCAGATCGCCGCGGCGTGGTTCAGGCCGTCGCGGATCGCCATGGCGCCGGTGCCACAGGACGAGGCCTCGAAGCTGTTGACCGCGTGCACCTCGCCGTCCTGGTTGATGCCGCCGCCCTGCAGCCAGTTGGAGGTGTTGGCGTTGCCCGAGTTGACCTCCTCCAGGTAGCCGCGGCTGAAGTAGGCCTGGCCGAGGCCGCGCCACAGCGCGCTCCAGCCGGAGACCAGGAAGTGCCAGGCGTAGGCGTGGCCGGTGCGGCGGTCGTCCGGGTTGCACCAGGCGCCCTTGGGCAGGTGGAACTCGGTGCCGAAGCAGGCGCCGTCGTTGATCCGCTGGGTCGGTACCAGGGTCTGGGTCATCATCACCCAGATGCCGCTGGTGAAGGCCACGTGGTGGGCGTTGAAGGTGTGCCAGCCCCAGCGGCTGGCGCCCTCGAAGTCCAGCCGCCAGCTGGCGTCCGGGCGGATGGTGATCTCCACCGGCGAGTGCATGATGGTGTCGACCTTGGCGAAGGCCGAGGAGGTCTGCACGTCCTCGTGCTTGAACGGCACGTCGACGAAGGCCACCTTGCGGTAGGTGCCCGGCAGGGTCATCGCCTTGATCCGCGACTGCAGCCCGCGGCGGCCCTCCTCGATCACCTCGAAGGCGAAGCGCTCGTAGGCCTCCAGGCCCTCGGCGGCGATGATCTCCTCGACCATGCCGCGGATCATGTGGCAGCCGGCGATGCGGGTGCGCTCGTCGAGAATCCAGTACTTGGGCGTACGCACCGAGCGCTGCGACTCGTGCAGCCAGTCGCGCAGCGGCTGGTCGTTGACCCCGGTCTTGCGGCAGGTGATCTGGTAGCCATCGCCGAAGCGCTGCACCTGGCCGGTGGACATGGAGCCCGGAGTCACCGCGCCGGTGTCGATGACGTGGGTGACGCCGCCGACCCAGCCGACCAGCTTGCCGTGGGCGAAGATCGGCACGATGGTGGCGATGTCGCAGGGGTGCACGTTGCCGATCGAGCAGTCGTTGTTGGTGAACATGTCGCCGGGAGCGATGCCGGGGTTGCTCTCCCAGTCGTTCTCGATCATGTACTTGATCGCCGCACCCATGGTGCCGACGTGGATGATGATCCCGGTGGAAGTCAGGATGCAGTCGCCCACCGCGTTGTAGAGGGTGAAGCAGAGCTCGCCCTCCTGCTCGACGATGGGACTGGCGGCGATCTTCTTGGCGGTCTCGCGGGCGTGCACCAGGCCGCCGCGGATCTTGGAGAACAGCTTCTCGTAGCCGATCGGGTCGCTCTCGCGGAACGGCAGGCTGCTCAGCCCGTTGTAGAAACCGGTTTCCTTGGTGCGTTGCATCACTTCGCCGCGGAAGGCCTGCAGGGTCTTGCCGTTGCCCAGCAGCGAGCCGGGCGCGTTCTTGGCCAGCATGTTCATGTGAGGTTCCTTCTTCTTGTCGTTATGGAGTCCGGCTCAGCCGCGGGCGCGTTCCTTGAGGTGGAACAGGCGGTGCTTGTCCAGGTAGGTCTCGAAGCCGTCGGGCACCACGAAGGTGGTGGAGTCGGACTCGATCACCGCCGGCCCGACGATGCGGTTGCCCGGCTGCAGGGCCTCCATCTGCCAGATGTCGGCGTCGACCCAGCGCTTGTGCCGGTAGAACGGCCGCTTGCCGAGGTGGGCGGAGGGCTGCGGCTGCGGGCCGGCTTCCGGGTCCTCGGGCAGCACCGGCTTCTGGGTGGCGACCAGCCCGCGCATGATCGCCCCGGTGACCGAGAAGCCCAGTTCCGGCGAGCGCGCCGAGCTGGCGTAGACCCGCGCGTAGGTGTCCTCGAAGGCGTCGGTGATCTGCTGCCAGTCGGCGGCGGAGGCTGCCCTGGCGATCGGCGAGGTGATCTCCAGGTCGTTGAGCTGGCCCATGTACTGCATCCGGTAGCCGGGCAGCAGGGTGACGTCCTCGGCCTTGAAGCCGTTGATCACGAACTCCTCGATGACCTTGGCCGCCAGCTCGTCCCAGGCCGCCTGGATCACCGCGCAGGCCTCGGTGCGCTGGGCCTCGCCGCTGTCCGGCGGCAGGGCGATGTCGACGCTCTTGTCGTAGCGGTACTCGAAGTCGGCGCAGGCGCAGCCGAAGGCCGAGAAGCCTGCCGCCCAGGCCGGCACCACCACGTCCTTGAAGCCAAGGCCCTCGGTGTAGCCGTAGGTGTGCACCGGCCCGGCGCCGCCGTAGGAGAAACAGACGAAGTCGGTGGGGTTGTAGCCCTTGGCGCTGATGTTGGAGCGCAGGTACTCGTGCAGCGACAGGTCGAGCAGCTCGATCACCCCGGCGGCGGCCTCCTCCACCGACAGCCCGAGCGGCCCGGCGATCTGCGCCTGGATGTGCTGGCGGGCGCGCTCCACGTCGAGCTTGATGGTGCCGCCGAGGAAGTTGTCCGGGTTGAGGTAGCCGAGCACCACGTGGCAGTCGGTCACCGAGACGGTGTCCAGGCCGCTCTCCGGCCAGCAGGTGCCGACCCGGTAGCCGGCGCTGTCCGGCCCCAGCTTGAGCGAGCCGCTGTACGGGTCGAGGCGCACGAAGCTGCCGGCGCCGGCGCCCACCGAGTCCATCGCCACCAGCGGCAGGGACAGCACCAGGCGGGCCATGTCCGGGTCGGAGGCGATGGCGAAGTTGCCCTTGGTGATCAGCGCCATGTCGAAGGAGGTGCCGCCGATGTCCGAACAGGCGATGTTTTCGTAGCCCAGCGCCTCGCCGAGCAGCCGGGAACCGATCACCCCGCCGATCGGCCCGGAGACGATGGTCCGCGCCAGTTCCTTGGCCTTCCAGGAGATGGTCCCGCCGTGGGTGGCCATCACCCGCAGGTCGAATTTGGCGCCGTGCCTCCTGAAGCGCTCGCTGACCTTCAGCAAGGTCTGGCGCGACGGCTCGGCGGCGTAGGCCTCGAGGATGGTGGTGTTGGCGCGGTGGCTCTCCTTGCGCGAGGGGTAGTAATCGACCGAGGCGAACACCGGCAGGTCCGCGCCGAGGCGCTTCAGCTCCTCGCGGCAGAGATCGCGGGCGCGCTTCTCGCTAGTGGGGTTCTTGTGCGACTGCAGCAGCACGATGACGATGGCCTTGGCGCCGGCCTCGACCAGCTCGCGGGTGGCCTGGCGCACCTCCTCCTCGCGCAGCGGAATCACGATCCTGCCCTGCACGTCGGTGCGCTCGGTGACTCCGCGGGTGCGCGAATAGGGCACCAGCGGCGCGTCGTAGCGGTGGGTGTTGAGGTGCAGCCGTTCCTCCAGGGCGTAGCCCAGGTAGCTCTGGATCGCGCGGCCCATGGAATGGGTCTGTTCGAAGCCCCGGTTGACGATCAGGCCGACGTCCAGGCCCTTGCGCTGCACCACCCGGTTGAGCATGGCGGTGCCGGAATAGACGCAGGTCACCAGCTCCGGGTAGACGTCGTCGACGCCCAGCTGCCAGGCGGACAGCGCGTCGAGGGAGGAGTTGTAGATGGCCAGGGATTCGTCGGCCGGATTGCTCTGCGCCTTGCCGACCACGAAGTTGCCGTCCTCGCGGACGAAGAAGGTGTCGGTCATCGTGCCGCCGGCATCGATGCCCATCACCTGGACTTTCGAACGTTGCATGTCCATGGGGTTCTCCGTTGTTGTTCTTGTCCCAGCGCGGGGTCGTCACGCCCGCCTCTTCCCCATAGCAGCGCCTGTGCCAATCCCGACAGGAAAGGCAACTCGCTGAAAACGAAGGACTTACTGGAAACGGCAACGAAAACGGAGGCAGACCGGGCGTTCGGCAAGCGAACGCCTCCTCCATCGGACGTATGAAATTCGAACGCTCGGCGCGCCGCAGCGGGCGCCCGGCGTCAGGGCTGCGCGGAGTGCAGATCGATGGTCGCCTGGACTTCCTCGTGGCGGGCGGCGAGATAGGCGTAGTGGGCCTCGCGGATAGCCTCCGCCTCGCAGGCCTCGATCACGCCGTCCTCCAGAGCCGCGGCGATGATCTGGTCGACGATGCCGCGCTTGGCCGCGGCTCTCACGACCCGGCTGTAGAGATCCACGTTGTCCAGCTCGCCCACCTCCGGAACCTTCACGAAGACCCCGCCGTACAGGGCGCAGACGTAGTCCGGCAGAAAGCGGGTGCCGTTGACCGACTCCAGCGCATGGATCTGCGCATCGCTCAGCGGACTGCAGCCCGCGGTCTCGTAGACCTGGTTGCCCAGGCGTTTCGGCCTGATCCCGAGGTGGGCGGCCGCGGCCTCCTGGCCGCCCGGGAAACCCCGGGTCACCGCCTTCATCACGTCCCTGCGGGTTTCTAGCAGTTGCTTGCTCATGTCCTAGTTTTTTCCTTGAGCCCGTATCACTAACTTGTCATCACTGGATCAACGACAGGGGTGTCACCATGCCGAGCCAATTCCATTCCCTTCAGGGCGAAGTCGTCGCCCTGCGCTGCGCCGTCGCGGCCCTGCTCGGCGCGCTGCCGCCCGAAGCCCGGCAGCGCGTCTGGCCGACCTTCGAACGCATGCTCGAGCTGATGCGCGATCAGTTGCCGCCTGCGGCCAAGGAGTCGCTGGACCGGACCGCCACCTCGATCGCCGCCGTCGCGCCCTGAGCGGCCATGCAGAGCCAGGATGACATCATAATGACACCCAGGCCCGGGAGGCTGTCCAGCGTCGTTCGGACGGAAAGGAACCTGCCGCGGCCCGACCGCAGCGGAGCCTCGCACCCGCTGCCCGAAGCCGGCGCCACACGGCGATCAGTCGGCCGGACTGACCGCCACGCCCGGCCGCTGCGCCAGCCGGCCGGGCAGCAGGGCCAGCAGGCAGCCGATGCCGGCGAAGCCGACCACCAGGCACATCGGTAGCGGGCTGCCGTCGTGCAGGACGCCGACCAGGGCGCTGAGGGCGGTGCCGAGACCGAACTGCACGGCTGCGGCCAGCCCGGCGGCCGCCCCGGCCTGACGCGGATAGAGGGCGAGCAGGCTGGCGATCGCGTTGGCGCCCAGAAGGCCGGTGACGCTGACGTAGAACAGCAGGCAGACGACGATCGCGCCCAGCCCGCCCGTACCGCTGCCGCCGAGGACGATCAGCGCCATCCCGGCCAGGGCGGCGATGCCGGCGCCCCAGAGCAGCATGCGCGACGGGCCGACGCGATCGACCAGGCGGGCATTGGCCAGGGTGACCAGCATGATGCCGCCGACGTTCAGACCGAACAGCCAGGCGTAGTCCTGCGGCGAGACGCCGAAGTGCTCGATGTAGACAAAGGGTGAGGCGGTGAAGAAGGCGAACATGCCGCCGAAGCCGAGGCCCATGCTGAGGATGTAGCCCAGCGCCCGGGGCTGGCGCAGGATGGCGCCGTAGGCGCAGGATGGCGCCGTAGGCGCGAAAGGCGGCCGCCACCGACGCCCCGCGGGCTTCGGGCGGGTGCGTCTCGGGAATCTTCCGCGCGGCGAGCAGCAGGCACAGCCCGGCGAACGCCAGCAGCACCGCGAAGATCGAGCGCCAGCCGGCCACCCGCATCAGGTAGCTGCCGATCAGCGGCGCGACCAGGGTCGCGACCATGGTCACCAGGTGCATCAGCGACAGCACCCGGGCGGCGTCGCCGAGCGGGAACAGGTCGCGCACGATGGTCCGCCCGAGGACCGAGGCGCCGGCCCCGCCGAAGGCCTGCAGGAGGCGCCAGAGCACCAGCTGCTCGGCCCGCTCGGCGAGCAGGCAGCCGATGCTGGCGAGGATGTAGAGGGCGATCCCGGCGAGCAGCAGCCGGCGCCGGCCGAAACGGTCGGACAGCGGCCCGTAGATCGGCATGCCCAGGGCGAAGCCGGCGAGGAACAGGCCGATGCTCAGCTGGACCTGCGCCTCCGGCGCGCGGAGGTCGGCAGCGATCAGCGGCAGACTGGGCAGGTACATGTCGATCGACAGCGGCCCGAAGGCCACCAGGGCGGCGAGCAGGACGATCAGCCGCCGCGGGTTGGCCATGGCAGACATGGCGATTCTCCTCGGAATGAATGGCAGGCGCGATGGCCGGGCCACCGCGCGCGGGAGACGTCGCGGGCGTCGAGGCACAACGCGCCCTGCCCGCCTCGCTCAGGCGTGCGCCGGCACCGCGCTGCGCTCGCGCCGGGCCAGCAGGTAGAACACCGCCACCGCGGCCAGCACGATGCCCGGCGCCGAGGCCAGCATCACTCCCGCCGTACCGCCGCCCAGGGCCAGCGCCTGGCCTGCCACCAGCGGCCCGCTCATGGCCCCGAGCCGGCCCACCGCGACGGCGGAACCGACCCCGCCGGCGCGCACCTCGGTGCGGTAGAACAGCGGCGCCAGGGCGTAGAGCACCGATTGCCCGCCGGTGGCGAACAGGCCGGCGACGAAGCCGGCCAGCAGCATGCTGCCGAACTGGCTGGACAGCCCGAGGGCGGCCAGCGAAGCGAGCAGGCCCAGGTAGATCAGCGCCGCCAGCGCCAACGGCCGCAGACGGTCCATCAGCGCGCCCAGGGCCAGGGTGCCCACCGCCGCGCCGATCTGCAGGGCGAACATCACCCAGCCCGCCTGCTCGCCGCGGAAGCCCTGGTCCATCAGCAGGCTCGGCAGCCAGTTGATCAGCATGTACACCACCAGCAGGGTGAAGAAATAGGCGACCCACAGCAGCAGCGTCGGCAGCGCCGCGCCCTGGCGGAACAACCCCTGCCACAGGGAGATCCGCGGCGCCGCGCCGCCCTGCGCCTGCTGGCGGCGGAACTCGCTCGACTCCGGCAGGCAGAGGGCGAGCAGCGGCGCGATCAGCAGCGGCGTCACCCCGCCGACGTAGAACACGGTCCGCCAGCCGCCGGGAAAGCCGGCGATGCCGAGGGTGGCCGCCAGCGCGGCGCCCAGGGGCACGCCGCAGTACATCAGGCTCACCGCCGTGCTGCGCAGGCTCGGCCCCGCGGCTTCCGAGGACAGCGCGATCAGGTTGGGCAGCGCCGCGCCCAGGCCGACCCCGGTCAGCAGGCGCGCCAGCAGCAGGCCGGAGGTGTCGCGGGCCAGGGCGGTGGCGATGGAGAACAGGCCGAACAGCGCCACCGCGCCGATCAGCACGCGCTTGCGACCGATCCGGTCGGCCAGGCGCCCGCCGAACAGGGCCCCCGGCAGCAGGCCGAGGATGCCGGCACCGAAGATCCAGCCCATCCACACCTTGTCCAGGCCGAACTCGGCGGCCATGCCCGGTCCGGCGATGCCGGGGCCCTGCAGGTCCATGCCCTCGAGCAGGGCGACGGCGAAGCACAGCGCGACGGTGGTCCAGGTCCGCTGGCCGGCCGCTTGCGCCGCAAGGTCATGCGAGGAGTATTCGCTCATAGTTTCCGTACCTTGTTGATTGTTGTTGTAGGTACTCCGGCGGCCGTTTCCCGGCCGCCGCTCAGTGGTTGCGCCCGGCGGCGAGCAGGTCCAGGGCCACGTCGACGATCATGTCCTCCTGGCCGCCGACCATCCGCCGCCGGCCCAGCTCGACCAGGATGTCCACGGTCTTCAGCCCGTACTTGCGCGCCGCCACCTCCGCATGGCGCAGGAAGCTGGAGTAGACCCCGGCGTAGCCCAGCGCCAGGGTCTCGCGGTCGACCCGCACCGGCCGGTCCTGCAGCGGGCGGACGAGCTCGTCGGCGGCGTCCATCAGGGTGTAGAGGTCGGTGCCGTGCTGCCAGCCCAGCCGCTCGGCCGCGGCGATGAACACCTCCAGCGGCGCGTTGCCGGCGCCGGCGCCCATCCCGGCCAGGCTGGCGTCGATGCGGTCGCAGCCCTCCTCCACCGCGACCAGGGAGTTGGCCACCCCCAGGCTCAGGTTGTGGTGGGCGTGGATGCCGGTCTGGGTCGCGGGATCGAGCACGTCCTTCAGCGCGCGGAAGCGCTCGCGGATGTCCTGCATCTGCATCGCCCCGCCGGAGTCGACCACGTAGATGCAGGTGGCGCCGTAACCCTCCATCTTCTTC